>DASVCH010000001.1:0-25987 GCA_036381715.1 Gammaproteobacteria bacterium
GGGCGGTGCCGGGAGCGTCCGGCCGTGTCCAAACGCAACTGTTATTATCTCGTCCGCTTCCGCGAGCCTCCGGTAAACCCGGATTCGCGAATTCAAACGATCGATTGACGCCCAACTATAGAAGAGTGAAAGCCCCTCGGCAAAATACTTTCCGCATCATCGGCGGCACGCACCGCGGACGGCGCTTCGAATTCCCGGGCGACCTCGCCGTGCGGCCGTCGCCGGACCGTGTGCGCGAAACACTGTTCAACTGGCTGCACGCCGTGATTCCGGGCGCGCGCTGCCTGGACCTGTTCGCCGGCAGCGGCGCCCTGGGGCTCGAGGCGCTGTCGCGCGGCGCGGCGTTCGCGGCGTTCGTGGACGCCGCGCCGCGCGCCGTCGCCGCCATTCGCGAGCATCTCGGCGTGCTGCGCGAGGGCGGGAAGGCGCGAGTGGACGTGGCCGACGTGAACGCGTTCCTGCGCACGCCGCCGTCGGCGCCTTTCGATGTCGTGTTTCTTGATCCGCCCTATGCGATGGGCTTGCTCGAACCTGCCTGTGCGGCACTGGAACGGAACGGCTGGCTCGCGCTCGATGCGCGCATCTACCTCGAATGTGCCGCGAAAGAAGGCCTGCCGCCGCTGCCGGAAAACTGGCAGGTGGTGCGCGAAAAGCGCGCGGGGCAGGTCGGCTATTTTCTTGCGGTGCGTTCCGGCCTGCTAACATGAGGCCGCAGTCAGCGAGGAATTCATGGCATGAGCCCACGCAGCGTTCTCTACCCCGGCACCTTCGATCCCATCACCAACGGCCATCACGACCTGATCCGTCGCGCGGCGAAATTGTTCGAGCGGGTCGTTGTTGCGGTTGCGACGGACACCGGCAAGCAGTCGGCGTTCACGCTGGAGCAGCGCGTCGAACTGGTGAAAAAAGTGGTCGCGGACGTGCCAAACGCGGAAGTGACGGGCTTTTCAGGGCTGACGGTGGAGTTCGCGCAGTCGCGCGGCATTTCGGCCATCCTGCGCGGCTTGCGGGCGGTGTCGGATTTCGAGTTCGAGTTCCAGATGGCGGCGATGAACCGCCATCTCGCGCCTGACGTCGAGACGCTGTTTCTGACGCCGGGCGAGCATTTCACCTTCATCTCGTCCAGCCTCGTGCGGCAGGTCGCCGCGCTGGGCGGCGACGTGTCGGACCTCGTCGACCCGGTGGTCGAGGCGGCGCTGAAATCCCGGTATGCCAAGGGCTGACCGCGCTTCGCCCGGCTGGTAAAATCCCGACCATTCCGCTCAAGTATTTTTTCCGGGAAACCATGGCGCTCAAAATCACCGACGAGTGCATCAACTGCGACGTTTGCGAACCCGTCTGCCCGAACAATGCCATCTACCAGGGCGTCGAGATCTACGAGATCGATCCGAACCTGTGCACGCAATGCGTGGGGCATTTCGACGAGCCGCAGTGCCAGGTCGTCTGTCCTGTCGGCTGCATTCCGCTCGACCCCGATCGCGTCGAGTCGCCCGAAGAACTCCAGCTCAAGTACGAACGCATCCAGGAAGCCCTGAAGGAGGACTGATGTCTCTTCGCCTGCCCTGCCGCCGGCTGTTCGCCGCGTTTCTTTTCCTTGTCGTTCCCGCCTGGGCCGGTGCCGCGGACACGATGCCGCGCGAAGCCGGCATCGCCAGCGCGCACCCGCTCGCGGACGAGGCCGGTTACGAGATTCTCGAGCGGGGCGGCAACGCCTTCGACGCCGCCATTGCGGTGAGCGCGGCGCTTGCCGTGGTCGAGCCATACAGCTCGGGGCTTGGCGGCGGCGGGTTCTACTTGCTGCACCGGGCCGAAGATGGCTTCGAAGTCATGATCGACGCGCGTGAAACCGCGCCCGGCGCGTCGACCCCGGACATGTACCTGGACGAGCAGGGCAACGTCGAGCGCTCGCGCGTGCGCGTCGGTGCGCTGGCCGCCGGCATTCCCGGCACGCCCGCCGCGCTTGCGCACATCGCCGAAAAGTACGGCCGCCTGCCGCTGGACGTTTCCCTGGGCCCCGCCATCCGGCTCGCGCGCGACGGCTTCCGGCTCGATCCGCGCTTCGCCGCAATGATCGAGGACAACCTGGACAAGCTGAAAGCGCACTGCGCGCCCGGTTGCCCGTTCCTGCTCGACGACGAAGACCCGATTCCGGCCGGCACCGTGCTGCGCCAGCCTGATCTTGCCCGCACGCTGGTCGCGCTCGCGGACAGCGAAGGCGAGTCGTTCTATCACGGCGAAACGGCCGAGCGGCTGGTGGACGGCGTGCGCGAGCGCGGCGGGATATGGACCCTGGAAGATTTCGCGGAGTACGAGGTCAACGAACACGCACCGATACGCGGCGAATACCGCGGCTTCGAGATCACGACCGCCGCGCCGCCGTCGTCCGGCGGCGTCACGCTGATCGAAACGCTGAACATTCTTTCCGGCTATGACCTCGAAGCGGCGCCGCGCGACCTGCGCGTGCATCTCATTGTCGAGGCCTGGCGCCGCGCCTACCGTGACCGCAACGAATACCTCGGCGATCCGGCGTTCGTCGAAATGCCGCTCGAACGCCTCACGCACCCGATGTACGCCGCCGGCTTGCGCGCCGGCATCAGCAAGCACGAAGCCACGCCTTCCAAATTGCTGCCGATGGTCGCGCCGGAACAGGAGGGCACGCACACTTCGCACTTCTCGATCATCGACGAGCAGGGCAATCGCGTCGCGGCGACGCAGACGGTGAACTTCCGGTTCGGCAGCGGCATCGTGCCACCGGGCACGGGCGTCGTGCTGAACAACGAAATGGACGATTTCACCGCCAAGCCCGGCGAACCGAACGGCTACGGGCTGGTGCAGGGCGTGGCGAACATCGTCCAGCCCGGCAAGCGGCCGCTGTCGTCCATGACGCCGACGTTCATCGAGTCCGAACGCGGCGTCGCCGTGCTTGGCACGCCGGGCGGCTCGCGCATCATCAGCATGGTCACGCTCGGCGTGCTCGATTACGTCGCGGGGGGTGACGCGGAAAGCATGGTTTCGCTGCCGCGCTTCCATCATCAATACCTGCCGGACGCGATCCAGTACGAGCCCGGCGCGTTCGGCCCGGAACTCATCGATGCGCTTCGATCGAAAGGTCACCGCCTGGATGAAACGGGGCGCTACTACGGCAACATGAACGTCGTGACGTGGGATCGTGAAACGGGCGACGTCGAGGCCGCGCACGACCCGCGCAGTGAAAAGGCGAGGGTGGACTTTTAGGCCGAAAGGCGAAAGACAAAAAGAAAGCGGGCATTGCCCGCTTTCTTCGTCCTGCTTTCCGGTCCTGTATTACGCCGGCATTGCCTGCAACTGGTAGCCGCGCAGACGCTGCGCGAAGCGCTCCAGCGCCTCGACGCCGCTCTTCTCGGCTTCCTCGCACCAGTGGCGGAAGGACTCGACGAGCTTTTCGTTCGACAGCGTGGACGACTCCCACAGTTTCTGCAGGCGCTCGCGGAATTCGTGCACGACCTTGAGCCGCTCGTTCTTTTCGAGCAGCAGGTTGAGGCGCTGCTTCGCGCTGTCGTCCAGCAGCGAGGTCTCGCGCACGAACAGCTTGCGCACCTTGTCGCCGGTTCCCGCCATCTCGATCTTCAGCGTCGGCAGCGTGACGTGCGAGGCGTAATCGCGCAGCACGTGCAGGCGGGCGACGATGATCGCCTTGACGGTTTCGAGGTCGAGGTGGCCGCGTTCCGCATCGACGGACGGTGTCGGCGCGACGCGGCGGACTTTCGCCAGTCCCAGCGCGCTGAGCACCTTGATGTACAGCCAGCCAATGTCGAACTCGCCGCGGCGCAGGGCGAACTTCGCGGAACTCGGGTAGGCGTGATGGTTGTTGTGCAGCTCCTCGCCGCCCATGATGACGCCCCAGGGCATGACGTTCGTCGCCGCGTCCTTGCATTCGAAGTTGCGGTAGCCGAAGTAGTGGCCGATGCCGTTGATCACGCCGGCGGCCAGCACCGGAATGGTGATCATCTGGATCGCCCACACGGTGAGACCGAGCGCGCCGAACAGCGCGATGTTGATGACCATCAGGATGGAAACGCCGAGGATCGGAAACTTCGAATAGACGTTCCGCTCGATCCAGTCGTCGGGCGTGCCGCGGCCGAATTTTTCCAGCGTCTCCGGATCGTTCGCCTCGTTGCGATACAGCTCGGCGCCTTCCAGCAGCACTTTCTTCAGGCCGAGGATCTGCGGGCTGTGCGGATCGTCGTCCGTCTCGCACTTGGCGTGATGCTTGCGATGGACCGCGACCCAGTCCTTCGTCAGCATGGCGGTCGTCATCCACAGCCAGAAACGGAAGAAATGGCGCACGGCCGGATGCAGGTCCAGGCCGCGATGCGTGGCGTCGCGATGCAGGTACAGCGTTACCGCCGTGACCGTGACGTGCGTGACGATGACCGTGTAAAGCACGATCGCCCACACCGGCGCATTCAGGAAGCCATTCAATAAATCATTGATCATGAAGAAAAAACCCGCGCGTAGCTGATACAGTGAGGCGCATTATGGGTTATTCGCCGAAGCGGGTCCACACGGTAATAACCCCTTGAAAAGCGACGTGAAAAAATTACAGTAGCGCACTGCAACCGCGGAGGATTCATGCCTGGCGACGTCGTAGTCTCCGTCGAAAACCTGTGGCGCCGGTACGGCGAACTTGTTGCAGTGCGCGATCTGAACTTCGAATTGCGGCGCGGCGAGGTGCTCGGTTTCCTGGGTCCCAACGGCGCCGGCAAGTCGAGCACCATGCAGATTCTCGCGGGCTCGCTCGCACCCAGCGAGGGGCGCGTTCGCATCGGCGGCGTGGACCTGCTCGACGAGCCCGGCCGCGCCAAGGCATCTCTCGGCTACCTGCCGGAACAGCCGCCGGTGTATCCCGAGCTTTCCGTGCGCGAATACCTACGCTTCTGCGCGCGCCTGAATGGCGTGCCGCGCAAGGATGCGGCGGCGGCCGTCGATCGCGCCCTGCGGCGCTGCGGTCTTGTCGACGTCGGCGAGCGCCTGATCGGCAATCTTTCCAAGGGCTACCAGCAGCGCGTCGGCATCGCGCAGGCCATCATTCACGAACCTGCCGTCGTGATTCTCGACGAACCCACCGTCGGGCTCGATCCCATCCAGATTCGCGAAATCCGCGAACTCATCCGCGAACTCGGCTGCGATCACAGCGTGATCCTCTCCACGCACATTCTTCCGGAAGTGCAGATGCTGTGCTCGCGGGTGCTGATCATTCACCAGGGCCGGATGGTGTTCAGCGACAGCATGCAGTCGCTGAATGCCGGCATGCAGGCGGACAGTCTCGTCGTCGGCGCCGGGCGCCTGCCGGACGAAACGCGGCTCGCGAGCCTGGATGGCGTGAAGCGCGTCGAAATGCTCGGCGGCGGACGTGCGCGGCTGCGACACGACGGCGCGCCGGATTTCGCGTCGCGCATCGCAAAGCACGCGGTCGAGGAGGACTGGGCGCTGTTCGAGCTGACGCCGGAACGCAAGACGCTCGAGCAGGTGTTCGTGGAACTGACTTCCGGTGAAAGCGGGCAGGAGGACGCGGCATGAACGCCTTCATTCTCATGCGCAAGGAACTGCAGTCGCTGTTCCTCTCGCCGCTGGCGTGGATCGTGCTCGCGGTCGTGCAGTTCATCATGGCATGGATATTCCTCCTGCAGCTCGACGCCTTTCCGGAAGCGCAGGCGCAATACGCCATGCTCCAGCGCACGCCGCCGGGCGTTGGCGATCTCATCGTCGCGCCGCTGTTTTCCACGGCATCGATCGTCATGCTCATGGTCGTGCCGCTTCTGACCATGCGCCTCGTCGCCGAGGAAAAACGCAGCGGCACGATGGCGCTGCTGCGCGCCGCGCCGATAAGCACTGCCGCCATCGTTATCGGCAAGTTCCTGGCGGTCGCCGTTTTCCTGCTGCTGTTGTGCGCCTTGCTGGCAGCGATGCCGCTGTCGCTCGCGGCCGGCACCGACCTCGACCTCGGCCGCCTGCTGGCGAGCGTGCTCGGACTTTTCCTGATGATGGCGGCATTCGCGAGCGCGGGACTCTTCATGTCCACGCTGACGAAACATGCCGGCGTTGCCGCGGTCGCCACTTTCGGATTGTTGCTGCTGCTGTGGCTGATGAACGCCGCCGGCGGTGCGGACGGCGTCATGAACTGGCTGTCGCTGCTGGCGCACTACCAGGCGATGTTGCGCGGCATGTTCGCGACCGGCGACGTCATCTACTACCTTGTGCTCACTGCGGCGTTCCTGGCGTTCAGCGTTCGCCGCCTGGACGCCGAACGGCTGCAACGCTGAGATTCACCGATGCAAATGAATGACCGCACGCGCTGGTTTCTGCGCATTCAGAACATCGCTTTCACCGTGCTGGTGCTCGCATTGCTCGGCGCCGCCGGCTGGCTGGGTGAACGCTACAGCGTGGCGTTCGACTGGACCGCGAACCGGCGCAACTCGCTCACGGAGGACAGCGTGCTGCTGTTGAAGTCGCTGGACGCGCCGGTCGGGATCGTCGCGTTCGCGAGCGAGACGCCCATGCTGCGCGACGCGATCCGGAATCTCGTCGGGCGCTACCAGCGGGTCAAGGACGACGTTTCGCTCGAGTTCGTCAACCCGGATCTCGCGCCCGAACGCGCGCGCACCGCCGGCGTGCGTTTCGACGGCACGCTGGTAATCCGTTACAAGGGGCGCAGCGAGCAGGTCAGTGGCGCGGGCGAGCGCGAAATCAGCCAGGCGCTCGCGAGGCTCGCGCGCGGCGACAGGACGCTCGCGGTATTCATGACCGGCCATGGCGAGCGTGCGCACGACGGCCGGGCGAATTTCGATCTCGGCACGCTGGGCGCGGCGCTCGCGCAACAGGGTTTTCGCCTGCAGGGTGTCAACCTCGCCGCGCAGCCGGTACCGGACGACACCGGCATCGTGGTTGTCGCCGGGCCGCGCACCGAATGGCTGCCGGCCGAGACGGCGCGCCTGCGCGAATACCTGGAGGGCGGCGGCAACCTCCTGTGGCTCACGGATCCGCAAGGCGCCGTACCGCTGCCCGAACTCGGAAAAATGCTTGGCATCGAAATCGAGCCCGGCACGGTCGTCGACGCCACCACGCAGCTGCTCGGCGTCGCCGATCCGACCGTCGCGATCGTCACGGAATACCCGGCCGCCGGCCCGACGGCGGGTTTCAATCTCATGACGCTGTTTCCGCGCGCGGCCGCGTTGTCGGCGCAGGAAAGCGCCGGCTGGAAAGCGATCCCGATGCTGAACACGCTCGCGAACAGCTGGCGCGAGACCGGCGAACTCGAGGGCCAGGTGACGCCGGACGAAAACGACGAGCGGGGACCGCTCGTGATCGGTTATGCGCTCGAACGCGGGACGGGCGACGGCAGGCAGCGCGCCGTCGTCATCGGCGACGGCGATTTCGCGTCGAACGCCTTCATCGCCAACCAGGGCAATCTCGATCTCGCCATCAATGTCTTCAACTGGCTTGCCGCCGAGGACGATCTCCTGAACATTCACGTGAAATCCGCGCCCGATGCCGTGCTCGATCTCGGCGGCACGGCGCAGATCGGGATCGCCATCGGCTTCCTGCTGCTCCTGCCACTCGCGCTGCTGGCCGGTGGCGTGTGGGTGTTCATTCGGCGGCGCCGGCGCTGAGATGGACAGGCGTCTTCGTACCAACCTGGTTCTTGTCGCCGTGCTCGCGGCCGCGGGCCTGTTGATCGCCTACGGCCCGCGGTCTGACAAGGAATCGCCCGGCATACCGCTGTTCGACGCCGGCGAGGACATTTCCCGGGTCGCGGTTTTCGAGAACGGGAAACGGCGTTTCGAACTCGAGCGCCGCGGCGACGCCTGGCGCCTCGTCGCACCGGTCGAGCTTCCCGCCGCGATGTTCCAGGTCGATGCCCTGCTCGCCGCACTGCAGGAGCCGGCGTCGCGAAGCTATGCCCTGGCGGAAACCGATCCCGCGGCGCTTGGCCTTGCCGAGCCGCGCTGGCGCGTGCGGGTCAACGGCAGCGAACTGTCGCTCGGCGATCGTGCCGCACTTGGCAACCAGCGTTACGTGCGGATGGACGACCGTGTCTATCTCGTCAACGACCTGCTTGTTTATCGCTTGCAGCGCAACCCCTTCGATTACGCCAGCAAGCAACTGCTGCCCGCTGACGCGCGGATCCAGGCGATACAACTGCCGTCGGGACAGCGCATCGAGAAGACCGGCAACGGCTGGACGATCGCGCCGGAGAACGCGAACCTTGCCGCCGATGCACTCCAGGATGCCGTTTCCGCCTGGCGAAACGCGCGTGCGCTACGCGTGACGCCGGCGAACTCCGTGCCGCACGATGGCGAGGTGCAAGTGACATTCGCGGACGGAACGGTTCTGCGTTTCGGCGTCGAAATTCGAGAAGACCAATTGCTGCTGTCGCGCGTCGAACCTGCCGTGACTTACGTTCTGCCCGTAGCCGCCGCGGATGAATTGCTGCAGGCGACGGCTGGCGCGTCCGCCGCAGCGGATGGCGGCTGATGCCTGAACTTCCGGAAGTCGAGACCACGCGCCGGGGTGTCGCGCCGCATCTCGAACATCGCGTTGTCAGGACCGTCGTCGTTCGGCATCGCGGCCTGCGCTGGCCGGTGCCGCGCGGTCTCGCGAAAACCTTGCAAGGCCAGCGGCTGAATGCCGTCGAACGGCGCGCGAAGTACCTGCTGTTCCGCTTCGAGACCGGCACGCTGATTCTGCACCTCGGCATGTCGGGGCATTTGCGCGTCGTTCCCGCGGACACGGCGGTTGCGAAACACGATCATCTCGACATGGTCTTCGAGGGCGATCGCTGCCTGCGTTTCAACGATCCGCGCCGTTTCGGCAGCGTGCACTGGACGCGCCACGATCCGCTGCAGCATCCGCTGCTGGAAAACCTCGGCCCGGAACCGCTGTCCGGCGCGTTCGGCGGCGACTACCTGTTTGCGCGGTCGCGCAAGCGCCGCGTCGCCGTGAAACTGTTCATCATGAACGCGAACATTGTTGTCGGCGTGGGCAATATCTACGCGAGCGAAGCATTGTTTCTTGCCGGCATCCGTCCGGGCCGCGCGGCCGGACGGGTTTCACGCATCGAGTACGAGCGGCTCGACGCGGCCATTCGCACGGTGCTGCAGAAGGCCATCGCCAAGGGCGGCACGACCTTGCGCGATTTCACGCAGCCCGACGGCAGTACGGGGTATTTCAGCATTCACCTGAACGTATATGACCGTGCCGGGGAGCCCTGCCGCGTCTGCGGTGGCGAAATCCGGCACAAGGTGATGGGACAGCGATCAACCTACTGGTGCGCGGGATGCCAGGTTTGAAACGTCGCGTCGGCAGTCGCATGCCGGACTTCCGGATGATGACGATCGCATGGCTTTTCCTGCAGGCGATTTCCATTACCGGCGGATGGATCATCCTTTTGTTTGTCGCCAACCCGCCGGATGTCGACTGGCGTGCGAACCTTGATTACGTCATGACGGAAGACAGCGGCCTGCGCCATGTTTTCCTTGGCTCGCTCCTTATGCTGCTGAGCACGGTCATGCTGATCGGGACCTATCTCTCGCCATGGGCGCGAGGCAGCCGGGTTCTGTGGGTGCTCTTCGCCGCGTCCCTGGCCAACGCGGTTCCTGCGGTTGCCTGGCTGGATTGGAGCAGCGCGCTTCCTTTTGTCGCAACACCGCTCTTCGCGATGCTGGCGGCGAGGTCGCCGGACAGCAGCTGACACCCCGCAACCGGCAACAGGAATTCGCCGGTGCGATTGCGGGCAAGGAAAAAGGCGGTGGAAGTTTCCACCGCCTTTTTCGTCATCCCAGCAGTGACGCGTTATTCGCTGCCGAAGAACGCGTTCGCCGAATCCGCCTGCGCTTCCTTCATCGCGGCGCAAAGCGTGATGCCTTCCACGGCCTTTGCCAGGTTGCGCGGCCCGCCCGGCAGTTCCGTGATGCGCTCCGCGAAGAAGGCCTGCACTTCTTCGGCGCGTTCCCTGCTGCAGAAGCCGCCTGCCATCGAGGGCAGGCCCGAGGCGTGGTCCGGCGCCATCAGGCCGACGACCTGGTCGTAATGCTCGCGCAGCCAGTTCCAGGCGTCGACCCGGTTTTCCGGCGTGTACGCCCACGAGTACAGGAGTCGCGGCAGCTCGTTGCGTTTCAGCGCGGGATCAAGCAGCAGCGCCTGGATGCGCGACGTCAATGCCGGCTCCGTCGCGCCGCCGAGCGCGCCCAGAACCGTCCGCCGCAGCAGCGGGTTGTCCGTCGTCTTGAACAGCGTGACGAGGTGTTCGAAGAAATCGGCGCCGCTTTCCTGGACCGCCATGTTCAATGCGAGCGACATGTAGTCCGGCGAAACGGCGTCGAGATGCACCTCGCCATCGCCGCCGAAGCCGACCAGTTTGCGGCCCGCCTCCGCCGCCGCCGCGCGAAGGTCCTCGACATTGCCGATCTCGGCGAGGAACCACGCCACGTTGACGTGATGATCGCGTTCCGTCGCGTCCTCCGGCGCCTTGCCGGGCGTGAACTCCGCCGCAAGGGAATAGTCGCCGTACAGCTCGCGGGCGTAGGCGGTGACCTCATCCTTCAGCGCGTCGTCGACGAGATAGCGTTTTGCCGTGGTCACGATGGACATGGGCGCTTCGGCAACCTCGAAGTGTTCCGAGTCCGCCAGCGGCGCGAGCGCTGCAAGCGCCTCGGCGGTATCCAGCCTGCCGGCGGCAAAGCCCGCGTTGATGCTGCGCTCCACCGCGAGCAGCTCCAGCATGTCGAGCTTGTCGGCGGCTTGCAGCAGCTTCGCGTAGCCCGCGCCGTCCAGGGTCCAGTGGTAATAACCTACACCGCCGGCGTTCGGCATCACCCAGGCGGGGCAGGACTGCGCCGCGAGGTCGAAGCTTGCCTGTTTCTCGTCCAGCATCACGCACTGTTCCTGCACGCCGCCTTCGGTGCCGTATTTCAGGCAGACGGGCAGGTCCCACTCCTTGTTGGCATCGGCTGTCGAACCGAGCGGCAGGTAGCGCGACTGGCTCAGGGTCACGCGTGCGCCGTCATCGCAGTTCACCGCGACGTCGACCAGCGGAATACCCGGCTGGAACAGGAAGCTCCTGAACGCCGGCGCAATATCCTTGCCGGAGACGTGCTCGAGCGATTCGAGGAAATCGAAGACATCCGCGTTGCCGAAGGCGAAACGGTCGAGGTGATACTGGATCGCGTCGCGATAGACGTCTTCGCCGAGATACTTCTCGAACATCAGCAGCACCGACCCGCCCTTGCTGTAGGTGATGCCGTCGAAGGCGTTCTCGATGTCGTGCGTGCTCCTGATCGGCTGGCGGATCTGGCGCGCGTTCGCGAGCGAGTCCGCGCTCATGGCGCGCTGGATGGTGCCGGCGATGCCCTGTTCCGTCGGATGCTCGGCGTCCCAGATTTCCACCGTCTTGGCTTCCATCCAGGTCGCGGACGCTTCGTTCAGCCAGATGTCGTCCCACCACGGCATCGTCACGAGATTGCCGAACCACTGGTGCGCGAGTTCGTGCGCCATGACTTCGATGTAGGCGTGCAGCTGCCAGGTCGGCGCGTTCTCCGGGTCGGGAATCAGCAGGTAAACGTCGCGGAAGGTAATCGCGCCGACGTTTTCCATGGCGCCGCCGGAGAAGTCGGGCACCGCGATGATGTCGATCTTCCGGAAGGGATAGGGAATCCGGAAATACTCTTCCATGATCGCGACGAGCTCGCCGGTGTGCTCGAGCGCGTACGCCATCTGTTCGCCCTTGCCCTTGACGGCGACGCCGCGCAGGGGGACCGGCCGGTCGCGCACGTCGTTCGGCGGAATCGGATCGGCTTCGACGATGTCCAGCGGTCCGATGGCGAAGGCGATCAGGTAGGTCGGCAGCGGCTTCGTTTCCGCGAAGGTGAGCCGCTGCATGCCGTTGTCCAGCATTTTCGTGTCCGTGACCGGCGTGGTCGTCACCATGCGATCGGCTTCCGGAATCGTGAATTGCAGCGAATACGGCGTCTTGAAGGCCGGCTCGTCGAAACCGGGGAAGACGCGGCGCGCGTGCGCGGGTTCGAACTGCGTGAACACGTACCACTCGCCGCCGGTTTCAACGCGGTAGGCGCCGTCGAGCCCGGAGAAATAATCCGCGGTGTAGTCGAACACCAGCGTCGCGTTCTGCGGCTCGACCGTTTCCGGCAGGCTGAGCTTCACCAGGCCGGCGTCGTTGACCTGTTCCCAGGTCGCGGACAGCGTGCTGCCGTCGGCCAGCGCGATCGCGGCCTCGTCAACGCGCAGTTCCCAGCCATGCAGCCAGATCACGTCGCGCGGCCGGGTCAGCTCGATGTCGATCTCGACGTGGCCGCTGAACGACTTGTCGTCCGGGTTCATTGTGAGCCGGATGTCGTAGTGCTGCGGCATCACGTCCTTCGGGAGCTGGCCGACCGGCATGCCGGTCGCGCCCGCTCCTGCGTCCTCGGCCGCGGATTCTGCAGCGGGTTCGGTCTTCTCCTGCTGGCCGCAGCCGGCAAGTGCCAGCGCAAGCAGGAGCCAAACGGGGGAAAAGCGTCGCATCGGAATTCTCTCCAGGTTGACGGGGTCGGCCGGCGTTCGGCCGCAACCGTGAATCAAAGTGCGGGGGTTGGATAACACGAACATGCCGCCAGCCGCAATTTCCCGTCGCGAGGCGCCCGCAACGCGGGCAACAAAAAACCCGCCTTGCGGCGGGTTTCGGAAGTCCTGCGGGAAGCGCGTTTCCGCGCTGCCTCACTTGATCTTCGCTTCCTTGTAATCCACGTGCTTGCGTACCACCGGATCGAACTTCTTCATGGTGATCTTTTCCGGGGTGTTCTGCTTGTTCTTCACGGTCGTATAGAAGTGACCGGTGTCAGCCGTGGAGACGAGCCTGATCTTTTCGCGCTTGCCGGCAGCCATGATCTATCTCCTCAAACCTTTTCGCCGCGGGCACGCAGGTCGGCGACGACCGTATCGATGCCCTTCTTGTCGATGATGCGCAGGCCCTTGTGGGACACGCGCAGCTTCACGAAGCGGCCTTCGCTTTCCAGCCAGAACCGCTTGGCGTGCAGATTCGGCAGGAAGCGGCGCTTCGTCTTGTTGTTGGCGTGCGACACGTTGTTTCCGGTAACGGGACGCTTGCCGGTGACCTGGCAGACTCTCGACATCGTTCGATCCTCGGTTTCAAACCCGTGCCCGAAGCCTCCCGGTGTCTCCGGGGCGGGCAGAAAGGCCGCACTTTATACCCGAACGGCTGCCTGAAGGCAAGTCGCGAAGGCTCACAAGAGCCCGCGCTCCGAGAAGGAAACGGTCTCCCCGTCGCCCACCACGATGTGGTCCAGCACGCGGATATCCACGAGGTTCAGCGCTTCCCGCAACCGGCGCGTGACGGCGTGATCGGCGGCACTGGGCTCGGCCACGCCGCTCGGATGGTTGTGGGCGAGGATGACGGCCGCCGCGTTGCGTTCCAGCGCTTCGCGGACGACCTCGCGCGGATGCACGGAGGCGCCGTCGATGGTGCCGCGGAACAGTTCGCCGTAGTGCAGCATGCGATGCCGGTTGTCGAGAAAGACGCAGGCGAAGACTTCGTGCGGCCGGTCGCGCAGGCGGGCGATGAGCATTTCACGCGCCTGTTCGGGGCGGGTGAGGGAGGCGCCCTTCGAGACCGTCTCGGCGAAGAATCGCCGCGCGATTTCCAGCGCCGCCTGGAGCTGGCAGTACTTGGCGTCGCCGAGTCCGGGCGCCGCGCACAGCCTTGTGCGGTCGGCGGCGAGCAGCGCGCGCAGGCTGCCGAATTCGGCGAGCAACTCGCGCGCCATGTCGACCGCCGTGCGCCCGCGCCTGCCGGTTCGAAGGAAGATTGCCAGCAATTCCGCGTCCGAGAGCGCGCCCGCGCCTCGCGCCAGCAGCTTTTCGCGCGGCCGTTCGTCCGCGGGCCAATCCATGATGCCCATTCGCACCTCCCTGTTGTTGTCGTGTTCCGCGGCATCGTATCTTACGCGCCAGACAAGGAAACACCGGGGAAAGCCGTGGCCACGCATCGCATCCTGCTGGGAGTCACCGGCGGCATCGCCGCCTATAAAAGCGCGGATCTCGTGCGCCGGCTGCGCGAGCGCGGCGCCGAAGTGCAGGTGGTCATGACCGCCGGCGCGCAGGAATTCATCACGCCGACGACAATGCAGGCCGTCTCCCACCGGCCGGTGCGCGAATCGCTCTGGGATCCGGGCGCGGAGGCCGCGATGGGTCACATCGAGCTCGCGCGCTGGGCGGACCTCGTGCTCGTCGCGCCCGCAACGGCGAATTTCATGGCGAAGCTCGCGAACGGTCTCGCGGACGACCTGCTGACCACCCTGTGTCTCGCCACGCAGGCGCCCGTCGTGCTCGCGCCGGCCATGAACTGGGCCATGTGGCAGCACCCGGCGACGCAGGCAAACAAGGACATTCTTGAGTCGCGCGGCGTGCGCCTGCTCGGCCCCGGCGAGGGCGCGCTGGCGGAAACCGAATCCGGCGTCGGGCGCATGCTGGAGCCGCTGGATCTCGCCGAGGCCGTGCTCTCGCCGAACATCGAACCGGTGCTGCGGGGCGTGCGCGCCGTGGTCACCGCCGGGCCGACGCGTGAGCCCATCGACCCCGTGCGCTACATCTCCAATCGCAGTTCCGGAAAGATGGGCTACGCCGTCGCGCGCGCGCTGAACGACGCCGGCGCGAAGGTGACGCTGGTCACGGGGCCCGTCGCCGTGCCGCCGCCAGCCGGGGTCGAGGTCCAGTACGTCGAAACCGCGGCGGACATGTACGACGCGGTGATCCATCGCATCGACCAGATGGACATGTTCGTCGGCACGGCCGCGGTTGCGGACTATTCGCCGGACCGGCCTGCTGTCACCAAGATAAAAAAGGAGCAGGGCTCGATGGAGCTTTCGCTCGGCCGCACGCGCGACATTCTTGCCACCGTCGCATCATCCGGCCGGCCGGTCTTCACGGTAGGCTTTGCCGCCGAGACCAACGATCTCGAAGCGCATGCACGGCACAAGCTGAAAACCAAGAAGCTCGACATGGTGGCCGCGAACTGGGTGGGCGAGGGCAAGGGCTTCGACGCCGATGCGAACGCCCTGCAGATTTTCTGGCAGGGTGGCAGCACGGAAATTCCCGAGGACGACAAGCATGCGGTGGCGCGCAAGCTGGTGGCGCTGATCGCCGCCCATTACCGACGCAATCAGAACCAATAAGGAAAGACATTCTCAATGCAGACCGTTCAACTGAAAGTGCTCGATGCGCGCATCGGCAAGGACATTCCGCTGCCCGAATACGCGACCGACGGATCCGCCGGCATGGACCTGCGCGCCTGCCTCGATGACGCCGTCACGCTTGCGCCCGGCGACACGCATCTCGTGCCCACCGGTATCGCGATCCACATCGGAGACCCGGGACTTGCCGCCATGCTGCTGCCGCGCTCCGGCCTTGGCCACAAGCACGGCATCGTGCTCGGCAACCTCACCGGACTGATCGACTCGGATTACCAGGGACAGTTGTTCGTGTCGGTGTGGAACCGCGGCAAGGAGGCTTTCACCATCGAGCCGGGCGAACGCATCGCGCAGATGATCATCGTGCCGGTCGTGCAGGTGAAGTTCGAGCAGGTGGAGGATTTCGAGGAAAGCCGCCGCGGCGCGGGCGGATTCGGGCATTCGGGGCGCCTGTGAGGCGGCATCGGGAATCGACCATGAAAAAAGGCCGCTCGGCGGCCTTTTTTCATGGTCGGGCACGTCATTTCAGCCCTTTCAGTTCCTTGAATCGCGCGATGTCCTTCGCGAACTTCTCGCGAATCTGCTCCTGTTCTTCCTTGCGTGCGATCAGGAACTTCTGGTTTTCCAGGAGCTCGGCGCGCGTTGCGTCGATTTCCTTCTGCAGCGGCTCGGGCACCGGGTTGCCGGCCGCGCGCACGGTGTCCGCGCGCTTTCCAAGCTCGGCCAGCCGCTCCTGCAGCGAACTGATCGTGCCGCTGACGACGCGGACCTGGGCATCCAGCGCCGCAATGCGGCCGTCGCGCGCCATTTCCATTTCGTCGACGCCCGTATAGGTCTGCAACAGCATGTTGTCCTTCGCGGCCTGTTCCGCCGCGAGGCGCTCCTGCCGTTCGAGTTCGGCCTTGCGCTTTTCGGCGGCGGCGATTTCCTCGGGAGTCTTCGGCGCTTCCAGGACGTCGGTCACGTTGCCGCGCTCGTCAAGCACGGTGCGTTCGCGCTGCGCCGCTTCCGGCGGCGGCGTGTTCGAGTAGTGGACGTTGCCGTCCTTGTCGGTCCATTTGTAGACCTTGCCGGCCAGCGCCGTGGCATTCGCCGCGCACAGGGCAAGCAGGGATGCGAGAATCAGCGACTTGCGCATGATGCCTTCCAGGATGTGAATTTCGAAAAGAGTATAGCAGCGCGCCGCGGCGGCCCATCAAGGCGCCTGTTCCACGCCGAACCGCGAACGGTATTCGCGCAGGCGCGCGAGCGCATCGACACGCGCGGCGTCCTTTTCCAGGAAGCGGATCAGGTCGCCCAGCCGCGCGATGCTCGCGACGCGCAAGCCGAAATCCCGCTCGACCTGCTGCACTGCGGAGAGTTCGCCGCTGCCGCGCTCCTGGCGGTCGAGCGCGATCAGCACGCCGGCGACGTTCGCGCCGTGTGCGCGGATGATGTCGACCGATTCGCGAATCGCGGTGCCTGCCGTGATGACGTCGTCGACGATCAGCACGCGTCCCGCCAATGGCGCGCCGACGAGATTGCCGCCTTCGCCGTGATCCTTCGCTTCCTTGCGGTTGAAGCAATAGGGCAGGTCGCGATCGTGATGTTCGGCGAGCGCGGCGGCGGTGAGCGTCGCGAGCGGAATGCCCTTGTAGGCCGGACCGAAAATCATGTCGAACGCAATGCCGCTTTCCATGACCGCCTCGGCATACCAGCGGCCGAGTCGTGCGAGCGCATCGCCGGTGTTGAACAGGCCGGCATTGAAAAAATACGGACTCTTGCGGCCGGATTTGAGCGTGAACTCGCCAAAGCGCAGCACGTCGCGTTCGACGGCGAAAGCGAGAAATTCGTCGCGGTAGTCATTCGCGGCCATCGGCCTGCCTCGCAAGTTCGGACGGGTCCGGTATGATACACGCTCGTTTTCAGCCCCGGAACGCACGCCTTTAAAATGAAAATCACTTCGGTCAACGTCAACGGCATTCGCGCAGCCGCCCGCAAGGGTTTCTTCGACTGGATCGAGCGCGAGAAGCCCGACGTGGTCTGCGTGCAGGAAACCAAGGCGCAGATTCATCAGCTCGGCGACGACATCTTCTGTCCGAACGGCTATCACTGCCGCTATCACGATGCCGAGAAGAAAGGCTATTCGGGCGTGGCGATCTATTCGCGGTTTGATCCGGACGAGATCCACGAAGGACTCAACTGGCCGGAGTTCGACGTCGAAGGCCGCTACCTCGAATACCGTTTCGGAAAACTGTCCGTCGTCTCGCTGTACATGCCGTCCGGTTCGTCGAGCGAGGAACGCCAGCAGGTGAAGTTCGGCGTGATGGACCGCTTCATGCCGATCCTGAAAGGCTATCGCCGCCGCAAGCGCGAGTACGTGATCTGCGGCGACTGGAACATCGCGCACACGAAGAAGGACATCCGCAACTGGCGCGGCAACCAGAAGAATTCCGGTTTCCTGCCGGAAGAGCGTGCGTGGATGGACGAGCTGTTCGGCCCGGCGGGATGGGTGGACGCATTCCGGGTCGTGAACCAGGAAGAACACCAGTACACCTGGTGGTCGAACCGCGGCCAGGCGTGGGCGAACAACGTGGGTTGGCGCATCGATTACCAGGTGGTCACGCCGGGACTCGCGGACAAGGTGAAGTCCGCCGCCATCTACACCGATGAACGCTTTTCCGATCACGCGCCGCTGACACTCGAATACGACATGTCCGTGAAGGACTTCCGTTGACATGACGGGCGCTGCGCAGAACTGGCGTGAAGCGCTCGGCGTCTACCTGCATCGCCGCGTCCTCGGCATGCTGTTTCTCGGCTTTTCGTCCGGCCTGCCTTTGCCGCTGGTGTTTTTCACGTTCACGACCTGGCTTGCCGACGAGGGCATCAGTCCGGAAACCATCGGATTCCTGAGTGCCGTGGGACTGGCGTACGCGTTCAAGTTCGTCTGGGCGCCGGTCGTGGATCGCCTGCGCCTGCCGTTGCTCACGCGCGCGTTCGGTCAGCGCCGCGGCTGGATGCTGTTCGCGCAGGGGCTGGTCGCGCTCGGTCTTGTGCTGATGGCGATGACGAATCCGCAGACGCAATTGCTGCAACTGGCGATCGCCGCCGTGCTGGTCGCGTTCTTTTCCGCGACACAGGACATCGCGATCGATGCGTATCGCATCGAAGCGGTCGATCCCGACCGGCAGGCGGCGATGGCGGCGACATACATCTATGGTTACCGCATCGCGATGATCGCGTCCGTCGCCGGCGCGCTGTACGTCGCGCAGTTCGTTTCATGGCACGTCGCGTATCTTGCGATGGCGGCGTGCATGCTGGTCGGCATCGTCACGACGCTGCTGATCGCGGAACCGGAACGCCAGCTCTCGCCGCTGACGCGCGAACTCGAAGCGCGCATGAACGCCGCCTTGCACGCGGATCCGAACGCGAAGTCGTTGTGGCGGCGGCTGGAAGCGTGGTTCGCCGGCGCGGTGGCGGGGCCGTTCGCGGAATTCTTCGCGCGCAACGGTGCGCGCGCGTTGGTGCTGCTCGCGCTGATTGCGGTCTACCTGATGAGCGATTACCTGCTCGGTGTGATGGCCGGGCCGTTCTACATTCACATCGGCTACAGCAAGGTCGAGATCGCGAACATCGCGAAGGTTTTCGGTCTTGCCGTGACATTGATCGGCGCGGGCCTGGGCGGCGTGCTTGTCGTGCGTTACGGCGTGATGCCCGTGCTGCTGCTGGGCGCGGCCCTGCTCGCGTTCACCAATCTCAGTTTCGCGTGGCTGGCGGCGTCGGGAAGTCCTGACAACTGGCGGCTGGTGATCGTGATCATGGCCGACAATCTCAGCGGCGGGCTGGCCAATGTCGTGTTCATCGCGTTCATGTCGAGTCTCACCAGCACGGCTTACACGGCGACGCAGTACGCCCTGTTCAGCTCATTGATGAAGATTCCGGGCAAGATCGCGGGTGTCTTCTCGGGCACGCTGGTCGAAGCCTACAGCTACACGGAATTCTTCATTGTCGCCGCGGCGAGCGGGATTCCCGCCGTGCTGCTGGTGATTTACCTGATGAAGACGGGCTTTTCGCCGGAAGCGGAACGTGCGCGGACATGACTCGAACGTTCGACATCTGCGCGTTTGACGACATCGCCGATCCCGGCGCGAAGGAATTCGAGATCGAGAACAGCCTGGGCGAGCAATGGTTCGGCTTCGTGGTGCGCAAGGGCGACGAGGTGTTCGCCTACGCGAACAGCTGTCCGCACACCGGCGCAATGCTCAACTGGGGGCCGGACCGTTTCCTGACGCGCACGGGCCAGATCATGTGCGGCGTGCATGGGGCGGTGTTCGAGATCGAGACGGGCTACTGCACCGGCGGGCCATGCAAGGGACAGTCCTTGCGCGACCTGGATGCCTGGATCGAAAACGGCGTGATAAAGGTGTCGCAGCCGGGGTGACGCGTCCTGCTATCCGGCGCGTTCGATGAAATCCAGCGCGGTGCCCCATTCCTCCGCCGGGATTTCACCAAGATCCACGCCGTAGTCCTCGCGGTCGATGTCGAGCGAACCCGACCAGTCTTCGGGCGGTTCGACCATTTCCATCGGCGTCTCCCACCACGTGTCGAGATCGAGTTCCTCGACCGTGCCATCGAAGTACTGGATGCCGACGGAGTTGTCGTCGTCATCCAGCGCGACAACCTCGAACACGGCGCCGGCAGAATCCTTGTACCAGGAACCGATGAAAGGAAAGACGTGTTCAGGATCGTCCATCGTGACTGCCCCTCTTGGCGGCGGATTGCTATGATGGGCGTGTGCATGGCAGCAATCCGGGGACGGATTCGTTCTTACGTTATAGAAGCCATGCAGCGCCGGATCAAGCGGCGGAACGTGAAACCGACAGACGGAAAAATGTGAAATCGAAATGAGTTTAGAAAATCTTGTCAACCTGTTTGTCGTGCTCTTCGTCGTCATTGATCCCATCGGGCTTGCGCCGATCTTCGGCGCGCTGACGCGCGGCGGCTCCGCTCTCTATCGCCGGCAAATGGCTGTCAAGGCGATCTTGCTGGCCACGGGCATACTTTTCCTGTTCGCGTTCACCGGCGACTGGCTGTTGCAGGCGCTCGGCATCAGCGTGCAGGCGTTCAGGATTGCGGGCGGGCTGCTGCTGTTCCTGGTTGCGATCGACATGGTGTTCGCGCGCCAGTCGGGCCTGCGTTCGACCACCGTGCGCGAGCAGGAAGAAGCCCGCTTCAAGGAAGACATTTCCGTTTTCCCGCTTGCGTTTCCATTGCTGGCCGGGCCCGGGTCGTTGACGACGGTTCTCCTCTACGTGGGCGAAACGCGCGGCGACCTCGTCGCCTTCTGGAGCATGCTGGGCGTGCTCACCTGCGTGTTGTTGCTCGCACTGATCGCGCTGCTGCTGGCGGGACGGTTGATGAAGCTGCTGGGTGAAACCGGTGCGAACGTGATGGACCGGCTGTTCGGCGTGATCCTGTCCGCGCTCGCGGTGCAGTTCGTCGTGGAAGGCGTGAACGCCGTTTTCAACGCGAGCTGAAAAGCGGCGCCATCATTTCTTCCCAGTCAGGCTCGGCGGATTCGTCCAGCAACACGGTGCGCCAGCGCCGGTAACGTTCGCGCATCGCATCGCCGTTCGCGAGCTCCGCAAGCTGCGCGAGGACTTCCGCGGAATGCACGCGGTCGCGGATCCAGAGCCGCAGATACAGCGCGCGTTCGAGATGTGCTCGCGCGCTTTCGTGATTGCCCGACCGCCGCGCAAGCGCTGCTTTCGCTTCATGAACAGCGGCGATGCCGGGTCGAAAGGCCAGCGCCCGGTAGTTGGTCAGCGCGCGTTCCAGCAGCAGGCCGGCGGCATCCTCATCGCCGCGATCCAGGGCGGCGCGCGCCTGCAGGTGCGCGATTCTCGCCGCCGTCCGTGCATCGTCCGCGACGAGGCCGGCAGCGCATTCCGTTTCACCGCGGCGCATTTCCAGTTCGCACGACAGCAGCCGGACCTGCGTCGCGATGGATGGCGTCGTTGTCGCGCTCAGCCCGTTCAGTATCTGTCGCGCCGTCGCCGTGTCGCCGTTCATCGCCAGCCGCGCCTGCAGGAGTTGCGCGCGCTCGCGCAGGCGTGAATTGCCGGTGCGTGAGGCGGCCGTCCGCGCGCGTTGCAGGGAACGCGTAGCGTCGTCGTTTTCACCGAGCAGCAGTTGAATTTCCGCCTGGCTGATCGCGGCGACGGCGATGCCGTGCGGATCGTCGACGCTCAGGAAGCGGCGCTCGGCATCACGAAATCCCGCGATCGCGTCGCGATACCGGCCGGCGTCGAAGGCTTCGGCGGCAAGCTCGTGCATTGCGCGGGCGTCGGCGAGCGGTTCCGGCGGTGGCGGACGTTCCGGCGAACCGCTGCAGGCGGCAAGCGCGATAACGGGAACGATGAGATATTTCTTCATGTCAGTCTGCCGGCGGTTGCGGCGGCACGGCTTCGACGGGCGCGTCTTCCGGCGCATTGCCCGAGAACGGCCAGGTGTTGCGGATCGCACGCAGGGTCTTCTCGGCTTCGTTCAGCGTGCTGCGCGCTTCCAGCAGGACGCTGCCGATCGCGTCTCCCTGGCTGCCGGCAAACGCATCGACGGCAGCGCCGAGTTCCCCGACGAGTTTTGTCGCTTCGTCCAGCAGGACGTCCAGTTCCTCCGTGCCGGCCGTGACGTTTTCGATCAGCGGCTGAACGCCGCGCAGCCTTGCTTCGGCCTGCTCCAGGACGCCGGCCAGCCTTGCGGTAACGGCCGCGATGTCGGCGGCGAATTCCTCGTCGTTGAACAAGCGCCCGACCGTGCCCTGGCCGCTGTTGATCTTCTCGACGAGCTGGCGAATGTCGGCGACGGCAAGCCGCAGGTCCTCCGTCATCTGCGTCACGGCCTGCGGATCGACGGCTTCGACGACGGCGCGGGCGTGATCGGCCGTGGCGATGACGTCGTCAACCGCGGGCGCGAGGCTGGCCAGCAGCTCGCCGAGAGGCGGCGTTTCCTCGACGGAAACGTACGCGCCGTCTTCCAGCGGCGGCAATTGCGGATCACCGCGCGAAATGGTGACGGCGACATCGCCGAGAACGGCAAGGTGATTCACTTTCGCGACGGAATCCTGCCGGACAATGTCGTGATACTCCTCGCGGATCTTCATCGTCAGGAGGATGTGCCGCTCGGGCGTGAGTTCAAGCCCCGTGACCTGGCCGATCTCGATCCCGTTGAATTTCACCGTGGCGTCGTCGCTGATGCCTTCGGCGGTGTCGAGCCTGGCGTGCAGGGTGAAAGTGTCCGCGAACAGGAAGGCTACCTGGCTGCTGAACGCGAGCGCGGCAACGAGCAGCAGAACGGCAATGATGATGAACGCGCCGGCAAGCCGCTCGCGTGCGCTGTAGGTGTCGCGTTCGCCGGGCCCGGATCCCGTCGTGCCTGCGTTCATTTCCTACCCGGCCACGGCGGCAAGCAAGCCGTTGATGAAGAACACCAGCAGCAGGCTGCCGGTGGCGGCCTCCTGTGCGCGCGCCGCGACTTTTGTCGGCGCGGCGTCGGTGCGAAACGCGCTGAGGCCGGCGGCGCCGGCAATGATCAGGCCGAACAACAGGTTCTTGGCGATGAACAGCAACAACTCGCCCGCCTTGACCTCTGTCAGTATCGCGACGGCAAGACCGCTGGCTTCACCCCGATACAGCAGGCTGGCGAGCAGCATGCCGCCGAACAGCGCGGTCGCGATGAAGTAGGTCGCGAGCACCAGTTGCGCCACGCTGGTGGCGACGAGCTGCGGCCCGACGAAGGCGGACGTGCCGTCACGCGGTTTCGTGCCGGCAAGCTCGATGGCCATTGCGCGCCCGGTACGCCCGATGAGCACGACGGCCGTGAGCAGCGAGCCGAGTTCGAGTCCGATGAGCTGCATGAGCAGCGGCGCGAGTTCGGTTTCGGCAAGCTGCGGCGAGAACATGAGCAGCGGCAGCGCGAACGTGAAGCCGACGAACAGGCCCAGCAGCAGGATGGCCGGCAGGGGATCGCCGCCGGCGCGAAACACCTGGCGGAGCGTCGCGTGGTTTTGCAGGCGGTCATGCTTCGCGCTGTCGTGCAGGGCATGAACGATGAACAGGAAAAGATCGACGGGGTAAGTGAACAGGCGAAAGGCGCGCCGGCCCGTCCAGCCGAAGGCGGATTTCCAGCTTATTGTTTCATCGCGTGCCACGCCGTCCTCGCGCGTTCCTGTCTCCTTCAGGAGCTATGGGACGCGGGGAGCGGGTTCAAGCGCGAGGCGTCAGCGGCGGCGGTATATGAGGTCCCATACGCCATGGCCGAGGCGCTGGCCGCGCTGCTCGAATTTCGTCAGCGGGCGATCATCGGGGCGCGGCGAGAAATTGCCGTCGCCGGCAACGTTATGGAAGCTCGCGGCGGACTCCATGACGTCGCGCATGTGTTCCGCGTAATTTTCCCAGTCGGTCGCGAGATGGAATTCGCCGCCCGTCACAAGCTTGCGCGCAACCAGCTGCACGAAATCCGGCTGCACGATGCGGCGCTTGTGATGCCGTTTCTTCGGCCATGGATCGGGAAAATACAGCATCACGCGTTCAAGGCTCGCATCGGGAACCTGCCGTTCGAGCACTTCCATGGCGTCGCGGCTGGAAACGCGAACGTTCTTCAGACCCTGTTCGCCGGCGTGCATCAGCAGCCGGCCGACGCCGGGCCGATGCACTTCGATGCCGATGAAGTTCCGTTCCGGGTGTTTTGCCGCCATTTGAAGGAGGGCGTCGCCGTTGCCGAAACCGATTTCCAGCAGCGTGGGGGCGTCACGCCCGAACAACTGCGCGAAATCCAGCGGCTCGTCGTTTTCGGGAATGCCGAATTCCGGCAGCCATTGTTCGAGCGCGCGCGCCTGGCCGGGCGTGAGCCGGCCTTCGCGGCGCACGAAACTGCGCACGCGGCGGGCGGGGTTCTCCGGTTCGGACATTCCTAAAAGAACGTGCCGTCCAGCGGCGACGAGGCGCTCGCGTAGCGGCGGCGCGGCATTCGGCCTGCAAGCCACGCCTCGCGTCCCGCTTCCACCGCCTTGCGCATGGCGGACGCCATCAGCACGGGATTCTTCGCGGCGGCGATCGCGGTGTTCATCAAGACGCCGTCGCAGCCGAGTTCCATCGCCACGGCGGCGTCCGACGCGGTGCCGACGCCGGCATCGACGAGCACGGGTACCTTCGCGTTCTCGACGATCTCGAGGATGTTGTACGGATTGCGCACCCCAAGTCCCGAGCCGATGGGAGCGGCCAGCGGCATCACGGCCACGCAGCCGATATCCTCAAGACGTTTTGCGATGATGGGATCGTCGGAGGTGTAGACCATCACCTCGAAGCCGTCCTTCACGAGAATGTCCGCCGCTTCCAGCGTCGCCGTCACGTCGGGAAACAGCGTCTTCTCGTCGCCGAGCACTTCGAGTTTCACCAGCGCGTGGCCGTCAAGCAGTTCGCGCGCGAGCTGGCAGGTGCGCACGGCGTCCTTCGCGGTGTAACAGCCGGCGGTGTTCGGCAGGATCGTGTAGCGCTCCGGGGAGATGACGTCGAGCAGATTGGGTTCGCCCGGGTTCTGGCCGATATTGGTCCGGCGCAGCGCGACCGTGACGATTTCCGCGCCGCTGGCTTCGATGGCCTGGCGGGTTTCGTCCAGGTCGCGGTACTTGCCGGTCCCGACCAGCAGCCGGGACGCGTATTCGCGCCCCGCGATCTTCAACGCGGTGTTCGTGCTCATGGTCTGGACCTGGGTTGCTGTCTGCATGGCATTTTCCCGTTTCGAATCGTCAACGGCAGCACTTCATGAAACCTGCCGCTTTGTCCCGATGGCGGAGCCCCCGCGGTGGTTCCCGATGGCGGAGCCTCCGCCAATGGCATGCACGATTTCCAGCGCGTCCCCTTCCACAAGGACCTGCGACATGTGGCGGCTGCGCGGCAGGATTTCGCCATTCAATTCCACGGCGATGCGCCGGTCCGCAAGTCCGAGGTCGCGTACGAGGTCGGCGACCTTCGTGCCTTCGGCGAGGTGCGTGGATTTTCCGTTGATCAGGACGTGCATGTCGCGGGGTGCTTCACCGGTGAGCGGCGCATTGTACCAGATGCCCTCGCGGGCGTTGCCGCCGCCGGCATTTCCGTGCATAAATGGCAATGCCGGGCGGGTGTAGTTCAATGGTAGAACCTCAGCTTCCCAAGCTGATGACGTGGGTTCGATTCCCATCACCCGCTCCACCCTGATTCCGCTCCACTGGTCCGTGCGACGAGGACAGTCGCATGACCCCGGTTTTCCGGTTCCCGCGCATGTGTCTCTGCCATGGAGGAAACAGAGATGCTTGACAGACAACCGGCGCAGGCCGTCGATTTCGCCGCCGACCCGGCCGGCAGCGCGTGGCTGAAACTCGATATCGGCGGTCACCTGCTTTCCGCTTCCGGCACAGCCGCCCGGCTCTTCGGCCACAACGATAACGACGCCCTGGTGGATGCACGGCCCGACGTGAACGACCTGTTCGCGGATCATTCCTTTTTCGAAACCATTGCGACCCGCGCCGATCCGCCGAAAGTTCTCTGGCTCGCGCGGCGCTCGGACGATGAGCTGTTTGTCGTCACCGTCTGCCTGACGCAACGCGATGCTTCGTGGTATTGCATCCTGGAGCCGTACATCGAAGCGCAACAATTGCATCGCGCCTTGCACGAAGAGCGCGCGAGATTCGCTGTCCTCGCGGATATCAGCTCAAACGGCATTTTCATGTCGGA
>DASVCH010000002.1:0-27891 GCA_036381715.1 Gammaproteobacteria bacterium
CGGACAGCTGATGCGCCGCGATGCTTTCCCAGGTTTCGATGATGAGGAACCGCGAGGGGTTGTCGACGCCGCACAGCAGGTGCGCGTAGAGACAGCCTTCGGCGGACTCGATGACGGGAATGATGGACGCGAGGTACTCGCCCATTTCCGCGGATTTTCCCTCCCTGGCGACGAATTCGTTGACGCGCGTGACGGTCATTTTTTTCCTCGCCGTTTTGGCGGCGGCACGTTCAGTTCGATGATTTCCGCTTCCGCCCTGTCGGCCTTCACGGCGAGGCGCGCGACGCTCACCGGCAACGAGAACCGTCGCGGACCCGCGCTGCCCGGATTCACGTAAAGAACGCCGCCGCGCATCTCGATCGACGGCTTGTGCGAATGCCCCGCGACGATCACCTCGCAGTCCAGGTCGTCGTCATCCAGGTCTTTCAGGTCGTGCAGCACGAGAACACGCACGCCGTCGCAGTCGATCCGTTCGCGTTCGGCGATGCCGTCCGCCCAGGGCTCGCGATCATTGTTGCCACGGACCGCCGTCACCGGCGCGATCTTCTCCAGCGCCGCGAGGATTTCGGGCTTGCCGATGTCGCCCGCGTGCAGGATGCGTTCCGAGCCGTGCAAGGCGTCGAGCGCCTCGGGCCGCAGCAGGCCGTGCGTGTCCGAAATCACGCCGATGTTCATCAACCGTCCCTGAGAATTTCACGCGCGGCGTTGTGCCCCGGCGCGCCGGTAACGCCGCCGCCCGGGTGCGTGCCGGCGCCGCACATGTAAAGCCCTTTCAGCGGGCCGCGGTAATTCGCATGGCCGAGCATGGGGCGCGCGCTGTAGAGCTGGTCCAGCGACAGCGCGCCGTGGAAGATGTCGCCGCCGACGAGCCCGAACTTCCGTTCGAGATCCAGCGGCGAGAGCGCCACGCTGCCAAGGATGCTTCGCCGGAAATTGGGCGCGTAACGGTCCACGGTATCGATGACGGCATCGACGGCTTTCTCCTTCACGTCGTCCCAGGATTGGCCGTCCGGCAGTTTCGGATCGAAATGCTGGCAGAACAGGCTGGCGACATGCTGCCCTGGCGGCGCAAGCGAGTCGTCGAGCATGCTCGGGATGAGCATTTCCACGATCGGCTGTTCCGAGAAACCCTGTTGTTTCGCGTCGATGAACGCGCGGTCCATGTATTCCAGCGACGGCGCGAAAATGATGCCGGCGCCGTGATGCGCGCCCTTGCCGGGCAGGCAGGTGAAGTCCGGCAGCTCGGATAGCGCGACGTTCATGCGAAACGTGCCGGACGCGCATTTGAACGCGCGCATTCTTCGGACGAAATCCGCATCGAGTTCGGATTCATCGATGAGATCGAGATAAAGCAGTTTCGGGTTCAGGTTCGAGACGACACGCTTCGCGTCGATCACGCTGCCGTCCGCGAGCGTCACGCCGGTAGCGCATCCATTGACGACATTCACTTTCGCGACTTTCGCGTTCGTCGTGATTTCCACGCCGCGGTTTTCCGCCTCGGCCGCCATGGCCTGCGTGATTGCGCCCATGCCGCCGATGGCGTGTCCCCAGGCACCCTTCTTCCCGTTCACTTCGCCGAAGACGTGATGCAGGAGAACGTACGCGGAACCCGGCGTGTAGGGGCTCGCGTAATTGCCGACGACGGAGTCGAAACCGAACAGCGCCTTGATGGGCGCGGACTCGAACCAGGCGTCGAGCATGTCGCCCGCGCTTTTCGCGAAAAGATCGAGCAGGTCGCGACGCTGCTCCATGTCGAGATGCCGGAAACGGTTGCCGAGTTTCAGCGCGGCGAGCATGTCGCCGATGCCGCCGCCGACGTTCGGCGGCGTTTGCAGCACGAGATCGCGCAGCAGGTCGGCAATCACGTCGAGATGCCGGTTGTACTCCGGCAGGCGTTCGGCATCGCGCTTCGAAAACTTCGCGACTTCGGCCACCGTATCCTTTTCCTCGGGGCCGGCTTTCAGGTACTCGCGATCATTCAGCGGGAGGAAATTCGACACGGGCCGCTCGACGATGCGAAGGCCGTTTTCCGCGAGGCGAAGATCGCGAATCACTTTCGGGTTCAGCAGGCTCACGGTGTAACTCGCCACCGAGTTGCGAAAGCCTGGATGGAATTCCTCGGTGACCGCGGCGCCGCCGACGATTTCACGGCGTTCCAGCACGCGCACTTTCCATCCTGCCGCCGCCAGGTAGCACGCGCATGTCAGCCCGTTGTGACCGCCCCCGACAATGACGGCGTCGTAAGCCTTGTTTGTCATTTCCTCGCTTTCGCCTTTCGCCTTCGGTCTACGGCAGCATCCGCTGCAAGGTCCCGTCCTTCTTCATGAACGTCCGCCAGAGCGCGATGAGAACATGAAACACCGCAAGCCCGAACAGGAACCAGGCGAGAATCTCGTGGGTTTCATGGAAGAAGTCCCCCCACGCTTCGTTCTCGCCCATGGGTGCCGGAATCGTGAACAGCCAGAACCATTCCACGTCGCGGCCGGCGGCGGAAACCATCAGCCAGCCCGACAGCGGCATCGCGAGAATCAGGACATACAGGCCCCAGTGCGCGAGACGTGCCAGCCATTGCTCGATGATGGACATGGTCGCCGGGAACGCGGGCGGCTTGTGCATGATCCGCCAGGCAAGCCGCACGACGGCAAGCGCGAGTATCGTCAGCCCGATCGACTTGTGCGTCAGCATCAGGGCCGCCGGCCGTTCGTCGCGTGGCAGCGCGTCGGCCGTCCACGCGAGCGCGAACTGCGCAACCACGAGAAGCGCGATCAGCCAGTGCAGCAGCTGCGCGACGCCGGTGTACTTTTCTGACGAATGATCTTTCGACATCACTTTCTCCCCTCCAGGTCCGCGGTTTCCCGCAAACGCTTATACCACTCCACCAGTTTTTCGAGCGAGAACGCCGCGTTGGCGGGACTCGGGTTCGGCGTGACGAACAGCGGAACGCCCTCGAGCGTCACCGGCTGCAGGCCCCATTCGCCCCCAGGTTGAAGACCCGCCGCACGGCACAACGACGTCAGCGGGGTCTTGCCGTGCAGCCAGATGAGCGCCGGCTGGTACGCGCGCAATTTTTCGAGCAGCTGTTCCGCGCCGCGGCGGAACTCCTCGCGACCGACGTCCTTTTCCATGGCGCTCGCGCGCTTGACCACGTCGGTAAAACCGATCCCGTCGCGCAAAAGCAGCGTATTCATTGCCTCGACGCCCGGCTCCACGTGTGCCCTGGCCAATCCCGATGCATTCAATGCCGGCCAGAAGCGGTTGCGCGGATTCGCGAACGGAAAACCCGCCCGCGCGGACGGCAATGAGGGATTGATGCCGACGGAAACGATGCGCAATCCCGGCGCAAGCCAGTCGGGCAATGTGAGCGGTTCGATGTTCAAGATTCAACGGCGCCTTTGCCAGCCGCCGCTCACTCTGCCACGATGTCGCGCCAAGCTGAACCCTTTCCTGGAGTCACCGATGCAGAACACGCCCGTTGCCATCGTCACCGGCGCCAACCGCGGCATGGGACTGGAAGTCTGCCGCCAGCTGGGGCAGAACGGCTATCACGTCATCATGGCCGCGCGCGATGCACGCAAGGGCGCGGATGCGCTGAAGCAGCTGCAGGACGAACAGCTGGACGCCGAACTTCGCAAGGTCGACGTCATCAGCAGTGAAGACTGCCAGGCACTGGCGCGGTACGTGCAGAAGGAGCACAGGGGCTTCGACGTGCTGGTGAACAACGCGGCCATCCTGCCCGAGTCCTCCAGCGATACGACGGGAAAATATTCGTCGAATCCCTTGCGCGTGCCGGCAAGCACGCTGATGGAAATTCTCAACACCAACACGCTCGGCCCCGTGCGCCTGATCCAGGCGCTCGCGCCGCTGATCCGCGAAAACGGCCGTATCGTGAACGTGTCGTCGTCGATGGGGCAGCTGTCGAACATGGGCAACGCGCATCTCGGCTACCGCATGTCGAAGACCGCGCTGAACGCGGTCACGACACTGTTCGCGAACGTGCTGGCGCCGAAGAACATCAAGGTGAATTCCGTCGATCCCGGCTGGGTGCGCACCGACATGGGCAACGAAAACGCGCCGCGCAGTCCCGCGGAAGGCGCCGCGTCGATCGTCTGGGCGGCGATGCTGCCGGCGGACGGCCCAAGCGGCGGATTCTTCCGCGACGGCAAGCCGCTGGAATGGTAGGGAGAAAGGACATGCGAAACCTTGCATTGCTTGCCGCCGCGCTCCTGGTCGTCGCCTGCGCGGAGCCGCGCTTTCCCGTCACGGAAACGGAACACGCAGCGGCAATTCACGCCTGGCAGCAACAGCGCACGGCCGGCCTGAAAGCGGAAGACGGCTGGCTGTCGCTGGTCGGGCTTTACTGGCTGGAACCGGGCGCGAACAATTTCGGTGCCGGCGCCGGCAATGATTTCATTCTTTCCGGCACGGGGCTCGCCTCGCATGCCGGCACATTCGAGTACGCCGAAGGCAAGGTCGTTTTTCGCGCCGCACCCGGCGCACCGGCCACCCTGGACGGCAAGCGCGTGACGGAAATCGAAATGATCGACGACAACCCGTGCGAGCCGACCGTGCTCGCCCTCGGCAGCCTGCGCTTTTACGTGATCGAACGCGCGGGCAACCACGGCATTCGCGTGCGCGATCTCGACAATCCCGCGCGCAGGGATTTCGAAGGGCTGGAGTATTTCCCGGTATCACTGGCGTGGCGCAAGGAAGCGCGCTTTGCGCCATGGCCGGAACCGCAGGGCGTGAAGATCATCAACATTCTCGGCATGGTGGACGAAATGACCTCGCCCGGCGAGCTGGTGTTCGAACACGGCAATGAGCAATACCGCGTCACCGCGCTGGCGGAGCCCGGCGACACGCAATGGTTCATCATGATTGCCGACGGCACGTCGGGAAAGGAGACCTACGGCGCGGGACGCTATCTTTACATCGATCCGCCGGTGGATGGTTTCGCGCTGCTCGATTTCAACAAGGCCTACAACCCGCCCTGCGCATTCACCGCGCTGGCGACCTGCCCGCTGCCGCCGCCCGCGAACCGGCTGGGCCTGCGCATCACTGCCGGTGAAAAAAATTATTCCGGCGGCGAAGGCTGGCACGCAGCGGACTGATCACGCCATACGCCGCGCGCGGCCCGCTTCGCACAGGAACGCCTGGATCGCGACGCAATCCTCGTCCATGAGGTAGGCGTCCGGCCGGTTCCAGCTGGTCAGCATCACCAGGTTCTTTTCGTTCAGGACAAGATGGTTGCCGGAATCGTTCGGCACGCTGTGCCAGCCCGGCAGCGCGAGCACGGACCGCACCGGCACCCGGTGTCCGACCACGCGGCTTGCCGCCGCCGACAGCAGCGTCATGTTGCGCGCGGCGTCGCCGACCGGCAGCGCTTCGGCGCGCCCCGCGAGCAGCAGCTTGCCGTTCTTCAGTTCGGCAACGGGACGTTCCCCGGCGTTCTTCGGCAGCGGCCGCGGCACGACATTGATCGCGAACACGCCGCGCGCGCCGACAACGACGTGATCGATGAGCGCGCCTTCCACGGTCACGTCGTGAAAGACGCGATTGCCGGAAAGGTTCAGGCGCTTGAGAATGTCGCCGACGGCGGCGCGCGCCGCCCAATCGAAGCGCAGGCGGCGTTGCCGCTTCACCAGCCGCGCAATGCCGAACACCGCCAGTGCCAGCACGCCGGCGTTCGCAACCCACACCATCACCCATGCCCACGCGGGCCATGCCGGCAGCCGGCCGGCATCGAGCATCAGGACACTCGCTCCCGCCACGACCAGCGCCGTCAGCATGGCGGCGAGCAGCGCCGCAAGTTCGCGTCCGGCGTCCCGGTGACGCAGGCGGTCGCTGTCGCCTGCGCCACGAAGAAGCTCGGCCCCGAAAGGAAGTTTCTGCGGCAGCCGCACGGCGTTCGCCAGGCGCGCGAGCAGCCATGACACCGCGCCACCCAGCAACCCTGCGGCAATCCAGGCCGCTGTAATTCGCCAATCCATGATTCTCTCCTGCGTGATTTGTGGCGCAAGCGTAGCGGGGCGCGCGGCCGCACGCGGCGTCATGCATCACATTGCCGGCGATGAGCCGGGGCCTGCGCGGAATCCGCAAGTATCGCGTACATGGGCGTGCATGGGCGGACATTTCGGGAGGACGATCAAGGATGGCGCTGTACTGCCCCCGGGGATTCGACGTCGAAGGTTTGCGCGAGCGCATTCGCGCGACGTACGAACGTGTCGCCGAAGATCCCGAAGGCGAGTTCCACTTCCATCGCGGCGGGCGATACGCGGGGAAGTACCTTAACTATTCGCCCGAGGATATTGCCGCCGTTCCGATGATCAGCGTCAGCCGGTTTGCCGGCGTCGGCAATCCCCACCGGATCGGCGCCTTGCACGCCGGCGAGACGGTGCTTGATCACGCCTGCGGCGCGGGAATGGACCTGCTGCTCGCGGCGCGGCGCGTGGGGCCGCGGGGACGCGCCATCGGTATCGACATGACGCGGGCGATGCTCGATCGCGCCCGGCGCGGCGCGGTCGCCGCCGGGGTCGATGGCTGGACATCGTTGTTTCACGGCGTTTTCGAGGAATTGCCCGTGGACGACGCCAGCGTCGATGTCGTCATCTCCAACGGCGTCCTCAACCTCGCGCCGGACAAGCGCCGCGTTTTTGCGGAAGTTTTCCGGGTGCTGAAACCGGGTGGAAGGCTGCATCTTGCCGACGTGGTCGTGCAATGCGAGCTGCCCGCCGACGCGCTCGCGAACATCGATCTCTGGACGGCGCGCATCGCGGGCGCGCTGCGCGAGCAGGAACTGTTCGAGCTGGCATCCGCGACGGGCTTCGTGCGCGACCGTATCACCGAGCGCTTCGATTGCTTCTGCAATACCGCGGCGGAGCACGCGGTTTCGAGGGACGTGCGAATCGGCGCCGTGAATTTTTTTGCGCGCAAGCCGATCGTCCGAATGCAATAGGACAACGGCAAGGTTTTGAACGCGGATTTACAGGATGAGCGCGATGCCGGGCTCCATTCTTTTCACCCTGCCCGTCGTTTGTTCACGGCAGGGAGCGAACCGAAAAGCGCAGCTTGCGTTCGCGGCGCGGATTCAGTCCGGGCACGGCGAGGAGGTTGCGGCGCAGCTCGCCCGCCGTGGCCGCATGCGGCAGGAACAGGCCGACGGCGTTCTGGTCGCGTGCCGCACGCAACTGGAATCGCGAGCGATAGTGTCCTCGCAGTTCGCCATCCTTCATGAATCCCGTCCCCGCAAGTTCGGCAGGCGAAATGCAGTTGATCGCGACCGCGCCTCGCACCGTCGCCCGCGCGCGCAAGCGCGTGCACCATGCAGCGTCCGCCTCGACCGCGCGCACCGGTTCGCCATCATGCTCGCCGAACAGGTCGTCGATGACGAGGTCGTAACGCGTCCGGTCCCGCGCCAGCCAGTCGCGCGCGTCCATATGCACCAGGCGCACGTCGCTGCCGCCCACGCCAAAGAAACGTTGTGCGACATCGAGATGAACGGGATTGAGATCGACCGCGACGACTTCGCGCGGCCGCACGAACTCGCGCAGCTGCCTGATGACCGTGCCGCCGCCCACACCGAGCAGCAGCACGCGCCGGACAGTGCCCGGCGGGTAGAAAAACGCCGGCATCATCAACAGGTCCCAGACGCCGCCCGTGACCGGACGCGCCGGGTTGTAGCTGGAATGAAACACGCCGTTGGAATACAGCCGGCGCGTCCGGCCGGCAGCGCGGACTTCGTAAGTCACGCCGTCATGCTGCCGGGACCAGAGAATCGCCACTTTCGCCCTTCAGCTTTCAGCTTGTTGTACAAGCACCCAGGGCGCGGCAACGACAGCCCGGAATTCCGGACCGCCTTCCGTCCACGCCCGCGCATCCGCGTCCGTTGCAACCGCGACCTTGCCGGCCTGCAACCAGGCTTCGACGGCATCGCGCCGGTTTTCGACAAAGGCTGCCGCAACTTCGACCAGGTCCAGCGCCGGATCGACGCGCACCACCGCGCCGCGCGCGAAATGCGGCGCGAGCTCCGGCCAGGTGATGCGCCCGGTTTCGGCGTTGAGGCGAATACGAAGCTCGTCGCTGCCCATGGGATTCTTGCCTGCGGGGAAAGCGGCGCAACGTAGCAGATGGAGGCCAAAGACGAAAGAAAAGACGGCGTCTGCCCAGCGCCGGCCCGGAAATGGCTTCCGGCACTTGCATTATTTTCTGCAGCGATTATATTAGTACGAGTTCGGACTGTCCGGAGCGGAATTCATGTTGCGCAACACCAACAGCCACTGGGGCTGGCTCCACATCCTGTTTCACTGGCTGACGGCGCTGACCGTCATTGGCCTGTTCGTGCTCGGCCTCTGGATGGTGGACCTGACGTATTACAGCCCGTGGTACAACCGCGCGCCGGACGTTCACAAGAGCGTCGGCATCCTGCTTTTCGTCCTCGTGGCGGTCCGGCTCGCCTGGCGGCTGGTCAATCCCGTCCCCGCCGACGAACCGGGGCCGCGCTGGGAACACCGGCTGGCGCACGCCGCGCACTGGCTGATCTACCTGCTGCTGTTCGCGATCATCAGTACCGGCTATCTGATCCCGACCGCGGCGGGCGACGGCATTTCCGTCTTCGGCTGGTTCACCGTGCCCGCATTCGTGACCGGCGTCGAGAACCAGGAAGTCATTGCCGGCAAACTGCATCTCTGGCTGGCGTGGACACTGATCGCGCTCGTCGCGCTGCACGTCGGCGGCGCGCTGAAACAGCATTTCATCAACCGCAACCGGACGCTGAAGCGCATGCTCGGCATCCGCTCATGAAAACCCCACAACGGAGTCAATCATGTTACGCAAACTGAGCATCCTGCTTTCCCTGTCCGCGCTCGCTTTCGCCGCGCCGCTGCAGGCCGAGCCGCAACAGTTCAACATCGACAAGGGTCACACCTTCGTGACATTCAGGGTCAGCCACATCGGCTTTGCCTGGATTCCCGGCGCCTTCACCAAATTCGACGGCGACCTGGTTTACGACCCGGAGAATCCGGCCAACAGCAAGGTGAACTTCACGGTGCAGGTGCCGAGCATCGACACCTGGCACGCCGAGCGCGACAAGCACCTGCAGAGCGAGGACTTCTTCGCCGCCGACGAATACCCGACCGCGAAGTTCGTGAGCACGGCCTACGAGCCGACCGGCGAGGACACCGCCATCCTGCGCGGCGAACTGACCATCAAGGACATCACCAGGCCGGTCGAGTTTGCCGTTACGGAACTCGCGGCGCGCGAAGACCCCTGGGGCAACTTCCGCCGCGGCTTCGAAGCCACCGCGGAACTGAACCTTGCCGACTTCGAACTCGACTTCGCAGGACCGGTGCCGGAAAGCGCGACCGTGACCGTTTCGCTGGAAGCGACGCGCGCGAAGTAGGAAGTGCAAAACGAAACGGAAAAGCCCGGCAATGCCGGGCTTTTTTTCGTCATCTGGAAAGCCGGAGAATGACAGGATTCACCCGAAGTTGATCTTCGCTTCCAGGTTCGCGCGCGAATCGGCGTTGCGCAGCGCCTCGTCGAGTTCGATCTTCCCTGCCTGGTAGAGCTCGTAGAGCGAGTCGTCGAAAGTCTGCATGCCCTTCTCCGGGCTTTCCTGCATCGCTTCCTTCACCTCGTCGATCTTGCCCTTCAGGATCAGATCGGCGATGTGCGGCGTGTTGAGAAGAATCTCGACCGCGGCGACGCGCTTGCCGTCCTTCGCGGAGACGAGGCGCTGCGAGATGATGCCGCGCAGGTTCAGCGAAAGATCCATGAACAGCTGCTTGTGCAACTGCTCGGGGAACATGTTCACGATGCGGTCCATCGTCTGGTTGGCGTTGTTCGCATGCAGCGTCGAGATCGCGAGATGGCCGGTGCCGGCGAGTTCGATCGCCGCTTCCATGGTTTCGCGGTCGCGAATCTCGCCGATCAGGATCACGTCCGGCGCTTCGCGCAGGGAGCTTTTCAGGGCGTTGTGATAGGAATGCGTGTCCTGCCCGATCTCGCGCTGGTTCACGATGCAATTCTTGTTCGGATGCGTGAACTCGACCGGGTCCTCGATGGTGAGGATGTGTCCGGACGCATTTTCATTGCGGTGATTCAGCATCGCCGCGAGCGTGGTCGACTTGCCGGAACCGGTCGCGCCTACCATCAGCAGCAGGCCGCGCTTGTGCATGATGAGGTCCTTCAGCACCGGCGGCATGTTGAGTTTCGCCAGCGTCGGGATGTCCGACGGAATGTAGCGCAGCACCATCGCCACCTGGCCGCGCTGGCGAAAGACGTTGACGCGAAAACGCCCGACGCCCGCCTCGGAAATGGCGAAGTCGATTTCGAGGTTCGATTCGAAATACTGGACCTGCTCCTCGTTCATGATGCCGTAGGCAGCCTTCGCCACGGCGTCAGCGTCCAGCACCGTCTTGCCGACGCCAACGGTCTTGCCTTCGATCTTGATCCTGACGGGGGAATTCGAGGTGAAATACAGGTCGGACGCGTTCTTCTCGACCATCAGCTTGAGCAGCGGCGAAATGTTCATTCCGGTCTTTTCCCTTCGAGACGCTGGTTATAAATGCCGGCTACAGCCGCTGGCCCTTGTCCTGTTCCTCAAGCTTGAGGCCGTATTCCTCGTCCTTCGACGCCTGCACGGAGCGCTTGCTTTGCAGCTTGATCCGAAGGCGCAGCTCGTTCTGCGAGTCGGCGTTGCGGATGGCTTCCTCGTAGCTGACGTCGCCCCGCTCGTAGAGATTGAACAGCGCCTGATCGAAGGTCTGCATGCCGAGCTCGTTCGACTTCGCCATGATCTCCTTGATCTGCGCCACCTCGCCCTTGAAGATCAGGTCGGCGATCAGCGGCGAGTTGAGCATGATTTCCAGCGCCGCGGCGCGGCCCTTGCCGTCCGCCTTCTTTATGAGGCGCTGCGAGATCACCGCCTTCATGTTCAGCGACAGGTCCATCAGCAACTGTTCGCGGCGCTCTTCGGGAAACAGGTTGATGATGCGGTCCAGCGCCTGGTTGGCGCTGTTCGCGTGCAGCGTGGAAAGGCACAGGTGGCCGGTCTCGGCGAACTGCACGGCGTGTTCCATGGTTTCGCGATCGCGGATTTCGCCAATCAGAATGACGTCGGGCGCCTGGCGCAGCGTGTTCTTCAGCGCCGCTTCCCAGGATTCGGTGTCGACGCCGACTTCGCGCTGCGTGATGACGCAGCCCTGGTGCGGATGCACGTACTCGACCGGATCCTCGATGGTGATGATGTGGCCGCGCGTCTGCTTGTTGCGCACGCCGAGCATCGCCGCCAGCGTCGTGGACTTGCCCGAACCCGTACCGCCGACGACGATCACGAGGCCGCGCTTGGCCAGCACGGTTTCGCGCAGCACTTCGGGCAGGCCGAGCTTGTCGAAATCCGGGATGTCGGTCGTGATCGTGCGAAGCACGGCGCCCGCGCGCCCCTGCTGCACGAAGGCGTTGACGCGAAAACGGCCGATGCCCGGCGGACTGATGGCGAAGTTGCATTCCTTGGTCGCGTCGAATTCCTTGGTCTGGCGATCGTTCATGATCGCGCGCACGAGCATCGCCGCCTGGTCCGGCGACAGCGGCCTGTCGCTGACCGGCGTCATCTGTCCGTCGATCTTCATGGCAGGAGGAAAGCCGGCGGTGATGAAGAGGTCCGAACCGTTCTTCGCCTTCATCGCGCGCAGCAGATCCTGCATCAACTTGATTGCTTGTTCGCGTTCCACGTATTGCCCCTGTCAGACGCGCCGCCGGCACGCCGCGTCAAAGTGATTTCTGTTCCGGTCAGGCGAAGTTTTCCTTGTTCGCGGCTTTCGAACGCGCGTCGTCCTTCGTGATCATGCCTTTCTTCAGCAGGTCCTGCAGATTCTGGTCCAGAGTCTGCATGCCGTACTGCTGGCCGGTCTGGATCGCCGAATACATCTGCGCGATCTTGTTCTCGCGAATGAGATTGCGGATGGCGGGCGTGCCGATCATGATTTCGTGCGCGGCGACGCGGCCGCCGCCGATCTTCTTCAGCAGCGTCTGCGAGATCACGGCGCGCAGCGATTCGGACAGCATGGCGCGCACCATGTCCTTTTCGGCGGCCGGGAACACGTCGACGACGCGGTCGATGGTCTTGGCGGCGGAACTGGTGTGCAGCGTGCCGAACACGAGGTGGCCGGTTTCGGCGCCGGACAACGCGAGCCGGATGGTTTCAAGGTCGCGCATTTCGCCGACCAGGATGCAGTCCGGATCTTCGCGCAACGCGGAGCGCAGCGCTTCGCTGAATCCGAGCGTGTCGCGGTGCACTTCGCGCTGGTTGACGAGACACTTCTTGGATTCGTGCACGAACTCGATCGGGTCCTCGATGGTGAGGATGTGGCCCGCGTCGTTCTCGTTGATGTAGTTGATCATGCCGGCCAGCGTCGTCGACTTGCCCGAGCCGGTCGGGCCGGTGACCAGCACGATGCCGCGCGGCGTTTCCGCGATCTCCTCGAAGATCTTCGGCGCACCGAGCTGTTCCAGGGTGAGAATTTTCGACGGAATGGTGCGGAACACCGCACCCGCGCCGCGATTCTGGTTGAAGGCGTTGACGCGGAAGCGCGCAAGACCGGGAATCTCGAAGGAAAAGTCGCACTCGAGAAACTCTTCGTAATCCTTGCGCTGCTTGTCGCTCATGATGTCGTAGACCATGTCATGAACGTCGTTGTGTTCAAGCGGCGGCATGTTGATCTTTCGCATGTCGCCGTCGACGCGGATCATCGGCGGAACGCCGGCGGAGAGATGAAGATCGGATGCGCCGTTCTTGACGCCGAATGCGAGCAGCTGGGCGATATCGACTGCCATGGACCCACCCTGGAAAGCGGAAATTATTGTCGTAATGGTCCGGCTCTCGCCCGAGAGCGAGTCGATGTGCGGCCGGATGCGGATTTTGGCTAAAGTATAGCGAACCCGATATTGACGCAACATGAGCCCCGAATGACGGACATCGCACGCAGGATTGCAATGGTGCGCGACGAGATCGCGATGCACGCGCGCGAGTTCGGCCGCGACCCGGACACGATCGGCATCGTCGCCGTGAGCAAGACGCGCCCGGCGGCGGACATTGCGGCGGCGTTCGAGGCCGGCCTCGCGGATTTCGGCGAAAACTACCTCCAGGAAGCGCTGCCGAAGGTGGCGGCGCTCGACGATCTCGGAGCGCGCTGGCATTTCATCGGGCGCATCCAGTCGAACAAGACGCGCGAGCTGGCGGCGCGCTTCGACTGGGTGCAGACGGTCGACCGCGAGCGCGTCGCCGCACGCCTGGATGCGCAGCGGCCGGGCAGGCTGCCGCCGCTGAACGTCTGCCTGCAGGTGAACGCGGACGGCGAAGCGCAAAAGGCGGGAGCCGATCCGGATGACGTTCCCGCGCTCGCGCGCAAGGTCGCCGCCATGCCGCGGCTTCGCTTGCGCGGCCTCATGGCCATACCGGCGCCTTCCGGCGATTTCGAAACGCAACGGCAAGGCTTCCTGCGCGTCGGCAGGCTTTATGACCAGTTGCGCGCCGACGGTCTTGAACTCGACACCTTGTCCATCGGCATGAGCGGCGACCTGCGTGCGGCAATCGCGGCCGGCAGCACCCTGGTGCGCGTTGGCAGCGCCATCTTCGGCGCGCGCGGCTGACAGTGCTATCCTGTAGGCCCCATTCATTCGACCCGATTCGCCCATGACCATGGAAAACACCACGATCGCCTTCATCGGCGGCGGCAACATGGCCCGCAGCCTGATCGGCGGTCTCATCAGCGGCGGTTGCGAAGCCGCCCGCATTCACGTCGCCGACCCGTTTCCCGAAGCGCTGGAAAATCTCGCGGAGAAGTTCGGCGTTCACATCACCGCCGACAACGTCGAAGCGGCGTCGCACGCCGACGTCATCGTGCTCGCCGTCAAGCCGCAGGTCATGCAGGCCGCGCTGGAATCGATCCGCGACGCCGTCAACCGGAACCGCCCGCTGGTGATCTCGATTGCCGCGGGCATCACCGAAAGCCTGATTCGCGACGGACTCGGCGACGGCGCGGCGGTCGTCAGGACCATGCCGAACACGCCCGCGCTGCTTCGCTGCGGCGCGACCGCGCTGTACGCGAACGATGCCGTCACGGAAGCGCAGCGCGAAAAAGCCGAATCCATCCTGCGCTCGGTGGGCATCGTCCGCTGGGTCGAGGAAGAAAGGCAGCTCGACGCGGTGACGGCGGTTTCCGGCAGCGGGCCCGCCTACTTCTTTCTGCTGATGGAGCTCCTGGAAAATGCCGGCCGCGACCTTGGCCTGCCGCCGGAAACGGCACGCCTGCTGACCCTGCAGACGGCCTATGGCGCCGCACGCATGGCGCTGGAAAGCGCGGAAGATCCCGGCAAGCTGCGCGAGCGCGTCACCTCGCCCGGCGGCACCACCGCCGCCGCGCTGAACCATCTCGGCAAGAGCGGTTTCGCGGAAAGCTTCACTGCCGCGGTCGAAGCCGCCTGCAAGCGTTCGGCGGAACTTTCCGAAGAAATCGCACAGGCGAAACGCAAGTCATGAACGGCAACGTGACATCCGCCGTCCTGTTTCTCGTCAACACGCTGCTTGGCCTGTACGCCATGGTCGTGCTGCTGCGTTTCCTGCTGCAACTGGTGCGCGCGGACTTCTACAACCCGCTGTCGCAGTTCGTGGTCAAGGCCACCAACCCGTTGCTGCGCCCGCTGCGCCGCGCGATCCCCGGCGCCTTCGGCATCGACTTTGCGGCACTGCTCCTCTTTTATCTCGTCGCGCTGATCACCGTCGCGGCGCTCGCCGCGATCGCGGGCTACTCGCTTCCCGTCCTGTGGCTGTTCGGCTATGCGCTGCTGAAGTGCCTGCTGCTCCTTTTGCATCTTTATTTCTTCACCATCCTCGTGCAGGCGATCCTGAGCTGGGTGAGCCCGGGCTGGAGTCCGGTCGCGGCGACGCTTTACACGCTCAACGCGCCGCTGCTGCGCCCCTTCCAGAAAATCATTCCGCCGCTGGGCGGCATCGATCTTTCGCCGCTGTTCGCGATCATCCTGCTGCAGTTCCTGAGCTTCCTGGTGCCGCTGCCCTATCCGCTGCGCTGACGCCATCCGAACCGGCATGAGCGATCCCTGGCGCTGGGAAGACGGCGATCTCCTGCTCAGGCTGCACGTGCAGCCGCGTGCGAGCCGTGACGAGATCGCCGGCGTGCACGGCGATGCGCTGAAAGTCCGCATTACCGCCCCGCCCGTCGACGGCAAGGCAAACGCTCATCTTGTCCGGTATCTCGCCGATGAGTTCGGCGTGCCCGCAGGCGCGGTGGAACTCGTCGCGGGCGCCACCGGAAGGCGCAAGCTGTTTCGCATCCGCGCGCCGCGCCGCCTGCCCGCGGAAATTCCCCGCTGAAACCGGTCCCGGACGGGCTATAGTTGATGTAACGATCCGTCCCACGGGAGAAGTTCATGCGCGCATTCCGGCTTTCGGCTTTCCTGGTTCCGGCGTTCCTGCTCCTGTCCGCGACCGCCGCGCATGCCGGCGGCACCGAGGATGTCGGCGAATACCTTATTCATTACAACGCGATTTCGACCGACCAGCTCGCCCCGCAGGTCGCCTCGGCGTACAACGTCGTGCGCAGCCGGAACCGCGCGCTGCTGAACATCGCCGTCACCCGCAAGGAAGACGGCACGACGGGCGTTCCTGTCGAAGCGCTGGTCAACGTTCACGCTGCGAACCTTTCAGGGCAAGTGAAGAACGTGACGATTCGCAAGATCGTCGAGGAAGGCGAATTTCCCGCCATTTACTACGTCGCCGAAATCAATGTCGCCGACGGCGAGATGCTGATCTTCGATGTCTATGTCACGCCGGATGGTCACCCGGAAACCTACACCGTGCACTTCAAGCAGCAGTTTTTTGCAAGCTGACTTGCGCGCCCGATCACGAAAACACATGAATTACTGGACAAAACCGCAATTGTTTATGCTATTTTTGCGCGCGTGAACATCATCATCTTTCCGCAAGGAGATCATTGAATGGCCGCCAAGAAAAAGTCCGCCGCGAAGAAAAAGACCGCTGGCAAGAGCGCCGCGTTGAAGCCGCCGACAAAGTCGGAAGTGATGGGCTTCATCGCCGACGACACCGGTCTGAGCAAGAAGGAAGTCAACGCCGTATTCGAATCCCTCGGCAAGGTCATGAAGAAGAACCTGAGCGGCCGCGGTCCCGGCCTGTTCACGGTCCCCGGCCTGATGAAGGTCAAGGTCATCAAGAAGCCCGCCACCAAGGCGCGCAAGGGCATCAACCCGTTCACCGGCGAGGAAACCGTCTTCAAGGCGAAGCCGGCGCGCAAGGTCGTGAAGGTGCTGCCGCTCAAGGGCCTGAAGGACATGGTCTGAGGCTTGCCGCGCAAAACGCGGCAGCCTGTCGAAAAAAAACCGGGACGGATTCCGTCCCGGTTTTTTTTGCGCGCCCGCCCTGGCAGCGCCGCTTCATCCCTGCATCTTTTCCTGCGCCTTCAGCTTGTGCCGGATGAATTCGCTGTGCGGCACGTACAGCAGATCGGAAATCCGCCGGACCAGGTGTTCCTCCCAGGCGTGCACCTTTCCGTCCGCGTAAACGACTTCCCAGAGCATGCCGACGATCGCGCCGCGCTCGGATTCATCCAGCATGTCCATCAGCTGCCGGGTGAAACCCTGCAGCGCCACGGAGTAGTCCAGCTTCTCGCCGGCATGCCTTACCAGCGCCGCGGTTTCCTCCGGCGCAAGCTCGAAGCGTTCGCGCAGCAGCCGCTCGACCACCTGCATTTCCCCGTCATGCGCGTCGTGGTCGGCGCGCGCAGCGTCCACCAGCAGCACCGCGCACGCCAGGCGCACGTCGTGTTCGAGATCGGCTTCGACCTGTACGGTGTCGCCCAGCGTGTTCTTCAGAATCGACTTGAGCCGCCCCAGCATCTGCTCCCCCTCTTCAGAATCCGAAACCGAGCTTCGCGGAATAGCCCGTGGCGTCGCCGACGCGCTCGGCTTCCAGCACGAACTGCAGCACCACGAAACTGAAACGCACGCCGGCGAAGGCGCGGTTCGCGTCGACATCTTCCGGCGCAAGGCCGGTGTTCATGCCCGGCGTCGCGCTCGCCCACACGCGCCCGTAGCCGAGGTAAGGCGTGGCGGGCCCGAAACCTTTCGAAATGGAAATATCGAGACTGCGCGTATCGAATTCCAGTTCATCGACACCTTCCAGCCGGGTCACGGCCGCGCGCAGGCCGACCGCAGGCGTGACCACACCGCCTTCGACGAGCGCATAGCGCAACTGCGCGCCGAAATTCTTCAGGCCCGTGCCCGGCGCCGTCGCGATGAAGCCGCCGACGTCGAAACCCAGCGGCAATCCCTTGGTGACCGCGAGACGCACCAGCGGAATGGAGGAAGCGTCGTCGACGCCGGCCTGCCGCCAGGCCGCTTCGCTTTCCACGCGAACGGCGCTCGCCTCGAATCCGAAATCGAAACCGATCACGCCGTAAGGCTCGGCGGGCTGCAGGCCCTTGTAGCTCAGGACGCCGGAAAGGTCGGCCGCCAGCAGGCGAAACTGTTCCTGTGACAGCGCGTCGAGATTGTCGAGGTCGTCCGCCGCGGCGTTCGGCATGAAAACGGACGCGAGGGTCAGCGCGGCGACAGCGGCAATGGCATTGCGCATTGAAAACACTCCGGTTGGACAATGGAAAATGGAAACATCAAAACGCCGTTACGGCGCATGGCGAATGACGATATCGCGCAACAGCGTCAGATTGCCATGAAAATAATGCCCGACGTCGTCGAGCCATTCGAATGCCGGCGCGGGTTGCAGCGATTTCGCCCAGCGCGCCACGCCTTCGGGATCGACGACTTCGTCCGCACCGCCCTGGATCAGCAGCCAGCGGCAATCCGGCACGGTGAAATCATCCAGCGCCATCCGTTCGACGGGCGGCGCCACCGTGACGAGCCATTCGATGTCGCGTTCCCGTACGGCGGCGAGACTCACCTGCGCGCCGAAGGAAAATCCGCCGAGCCAGAGCTTCGCATCCGGCCAGCGCGCGTGCATGTAGTCCAGTGCGGCGAGCGCGTCATCGGTTTCGCCGACGGCGTTCGCGAATTCGCCTTCGCTCCTGCCGACGCCACGAAAATTGAAACGCAGCGCGGGCGCGCCAAGCTGCACGAAACTGCGCGCCAGCGTGTGCGCGACCTTGTTCAGCATCGTGCCTTCGTGCTGCGGGTGCGGATGACAGACCACCGCGACGGCGGCGGGGTTCGCGACGTTCGCGGGCGATTCGAGGATCGCCTCGAGTTGTCCGGCCGGACCGTCAATGAACAGTTTCTCGTTTTCAATCGCCGCGGTCATTCGGTTCTCCATCGCTTGCGCTGAGCGTCTTCTTCAGGGACGCGGTCTTCTCGGGGCCGAAGCTCACCACCGTGTCGCCGGCCTTCGGTTCGAATTTCTTCTGCGGCGAATGCACGTGCACGCCGCCGTCGGCGTCCACGCGCAGGATGTGCAGCGTGTCGTCCGACACTTCGTGCCGGTAGTCCTCCCAGGAATAATTTTCGCTCAAGGTCGACTTGTGGAACTTCCAGCCGGCGGCGAGATGCGACCACAGGTCCTCGTAAACCGCGTTTTCGTCGAACGCCACCTGGCCGCGCATCGTCTTCGCCAAGGCGCGCGGATCGTCATCGTCGGCGGCGTAGATCGGCAGCTGGTAGACCTGCGCGCGATCGAGCTCGCCGGCGAATCCCGTGCAGACCAGCGCGTTGTACGCATCGTTGCTGGTGAGCGCAAGCAAGGTGCCGACGTCGGAGAGCTCCAGCGAACGTTCGGCGTTTTCCGACAGCAATTCGCCGTAGAAAACCGGAATGCCGGCGAGACGCGCTTCGCGCAGGCGGTGCCAGGAGGTATCCACCAGCAGCACGCCGACATCCAGCGACTTGAGCGTGCGCGCAAGCTCCGTGCTCCACGGCGACGCGCCCACCAGCAGCACGCGGTTGCGGTTCTCGGCCGCGAGATTCAGCCAGCGCGACAGCGGCCCCAGCGTGAAGCTGTGCGCGAGCACCGTCGCAAACACCAGCGTGAAGATCAACGGCACCAGCAGGTCGGCGTCCGCGTACCCCGCGCCGAACAGCGACGGTCCAAACACGCCGCCGACCGCCGCCGCGACAATGCCGCGCGGCGCGATCCAGCCGACCAGCGCGCGGTCGCGCCAGTCGAGATCCGCGCCGATGGTCGCGATCCAGATCGTCAGCGGCCGCACCACGAGCATCACGACGGCAATCAATGCGGCGACATGCCAGTCGATGCGCGCGATGATCGCGCGATCGAGATCCGCCGTCAGCACGACAAAAACCGACGACACCAGCAGGACCGTGATGTATTCCTTGAAGCGCCGCATTTCGCCGATGCTCGGCAGGCGCATGTTGCCCATGACGATGCCGAGCACCGTCACCGCCAGCAGGCCGGCCTCGTGCTGCGCCTCGTTCGCGCCGACGTAGACCGCGATCACCAGCGCGAGCACGAGCGGCGGTTGCAGGTAATCCGGCACGTGGCCGCGGCGGAACGCCTGCCCCGCCAGCCAGCCGGGTACGGCGCCGAGCAGTCCGCCGACGACGACCGCGCGCGCCAGCCCCGCGATCGTTTCGTTCAGCGCGCCGTCGCCGCCGCTGTAGATGAAGTACTGGAACACCAGCACGGCGAGCAGCGCGCCGATGGGATCGTTGATGATGCCTTCCCACTTGAGGTACGACGCCGTGCGCCGGTTCAGCATCGCGTGCCGCAGCATGGGCAGGATGACCGTCGGTCCGGTGACGACAATGATCGCGCCGAAGGTCAGCGCGACCGGCCACGAAAGTCCGCCGACGAAATGCGCCGCGAGCGAACCCAGCGCCCACGACAGCGGCACGCCAAAGTACACCAGCCGGCGAACGCCGCTGGCCGCTTCGCGCAGTTCGTGGAACTGCAGGCTCAGGCCGCCGGTGAAAAGAATGACCGCCACGCACAGGCTGACGACGGGACGCAGGAAATCGCCGAAATCCTCGCTCGGATCGATCAGTCCGAGACCCGGCCCCGCGATGAGGCCGAAAATCAGCAGCAGCACGATCGCCGGCAGGCGAACGCGCCATGCGGCCCACTGCGCGAGCAGGCCGAGACCGATGACGACGGCGATGGAATAGGCGGCGGCGTGACCCAACGCGATCTCCCGGGCGCGGTCAGTACGGCATCGGTTCGCGATCGGACAGGCGGATCAGGCCGCGCACGTGCCGGTAGATCCACCATACCCAGATGACGAAACCGATCATGATCGCGACCGGGATGCCGATGAGCGTAATCCAGAGCAGCCAGGTGAAAACGGTCCACGCGAGCGCCCACCAGAACGTGCGAATCATCCAGTCGTGATGACTGCCCAGTTCCCGTCCCGCGGAATCGCGGAGAACGTAATTCATCACCAGCGCAATGATGCTCGGCACGGCGAGCACGGCGCCGAAAAGGTGCAAGGCGTAAGTGATGATGACCCAGACGCGCTGTTCGCCGTGGTTCGCGGCGGCGTCGAGGGCTCGCTCCGTGTCGTGATTTTCCGTCATTGCGGTCTCCCGTTCATTGGCGGTACTGAATGACATAAACTGGCGCGGAATTCATTACGGTACCGCATGATGCCAGTCATTGCCTTGCTCGTGTTGATGTTCGCCGCGGAAGCAGCACAGGCGCCGTTGCCGGCGGAACTGGATTTCCTTGAAGGCTGCTGGGCCGGCGAGACCGGCGGCGCGCACATCGAGGAGCGCTACGGCAGCCTGCACGGCGGCATGCTGCTCGGCACCGTGAAAACCGTGCGCGACGACAGGCTGAAATTCTTCGAATTCCTGCGCATCTTCGCCGAAGGCGATGCCGTCTGGCTGCACCCTTTTCCGGAAGGCAAGCCCGATGCGCCGCGATTCCGGCTGGTCCAGCTCGAACCGGACAAGGCCGCTTTCGAAAACCCCGACCATGACTTTCCGCGCCGGATCACCTACCGCCTGCTGCCGGACGGCAGCCTGCTGACCCGCGTCGCGGGCGTCGTCGACGGCGAGGATGTGCTGACGGAATACTTCTCCGAACCGGTCACCTGCCGGGATTAGAGGCTCGCGGAAGCGGCGGGTGGACGCCTTTGTTAGACTCGAAACGGCGTCATCAAAGACATGGGGAGAGCGTCATGCGCCTTGAGATCGACGGCATCCGCCACGGCGAGAAAATTCCGGTGCGTTTTGCGTTCGGAAAGCCCGACGCGAACCGGCACGTCACCTTCAGCGACAATCTCAACCCCTGCGTCCGCTGGTCGGACATCCCCGAAGGGACGCGCAGCCTGGTGCTGATCTGCGTCGACGGCGACGCGCCGAGCCAGCCGGACGACGTCAACAAGGAAGATCGCGAAGTGCCGGCGGAATTGCGCCGCGCCGATTTCTACCACTGGGTGATGGTCGACATTCCGCCGCACGTTTCGGAAATCGCGGAAGGCTCCTGCTCGGACGGCGTCGTCGCGCAAGGCAAGGACGATCCGCTCGGACCGGACGGCGCGCGCCAGGGCCTGAACGACTACACCGACTGGTTCGACGGCGACGACGACATGGAAGGCGAATACCTCGGTTACGACGGCCCCTGCCCGCCGTGGAACGACAGCATTCCGCACCACTATCACTTCCGCCTGTACGCCACCAACCTCGATCGCTGCCCGGTTGACGGCGCGTTTCGCGGCAAGGATGTCGAACGCGCGATCGAAGGGCACGTGCTGGCGGAAACGGAAGTGACGGGAAGCTACACCTTGAATCCACGCCTGTTGAAATAACCGGGAAATGGCGCGGCCTGCCCAGCATCCGGGAACTCCGTTTCCCGGATTCGCAGCCAGGTCAGTTGCGCTCGGGCAGGTCGAAACGGATCACCTGTCGTGCACGAACCGCCACCGGCTCCCCGTTTTCACGCTTCGGAATGAACTGCCAGCGCAGGATGGCGCGTATCGCTTCCTGCTCGAAAACGCCGCGCGGCTCCGCACGCACCACCCGCACGTCCGCGACGCCGCCGTCCGGCAGCACGGTGAACTCCAGTTCCACCTCGCCTTCAATGCCGTTTCGCGCGGCCGCCAGCGGGTATTTCGGCTGCACCGGATATTTCACGGCCAGCCCGCGATCGATCATGCTCCCGCCCCCGAAATGAATTTCCGGCACGGCGCCATGACCATCGGGCGCGGCGTCGATCACCGGAATATCCAGGACGACGGGAAGCCGGCGCTCCGTTCCCGGATCGGCCGGACCGTTCGGCCTCGGTTCGGGCTCGGGCCTCGGCGGCAGCTCGCGGTCGTCGTACGGCTTTTCCTCCGGCGGGCGGCTTGCCGGCACTGTCGGCAGCGTGGGCTTGACCGTTTCGACCAGGGCCAGGTCGCGTTCCCCGGCGATGAGGTGTTGCTGAAAGGCGAACAGAAAGACGGCGACGATCGTGCCGCCGATGAGTCCTGCGAAGTAGCGCATGAGCGTGTCCTCCGTGCGGCGCCTTCGCGCCGCGCGAAGGCCTTACTCCGACTTTAGTCCAGAGTTGGAGAGTTCGCTCGCCGGCACGCTGAACTCGACGATTTCCGTCACGCGCCGCGCCACCGCTTCGCCCGCGTCATTGAAGGCCGGCGCGTGCATGCTGCGGCTGGCCTCGGCGATCGCGCGCTCCTCATAGACGCCGGAAGGCGCGGCGCCAACCACGCGCACGTCGCTCACCGTGCCGTCAGGATTGATGGTGTATTCCAGGTGCACGAAGCCGCTCACCATGCGCTCGGGCAACACCGGCGGCGGCGGCAGTTTGTCCTCCTGCACGCCCTGTTTCTCGCGCTCCTTGCGAATGGCTTCGGCCAGCGCGGGATTCTCCGCGAGATTCACGATCTCCACGAATTCGAACTCGGCCGGCAGCGGGTCCTCTTCCGGCTTGTCGAAGTAGCGGATGCCGAGGCCGACAACGGTGACGACCGTCACGCTCGCCACGCCGGCGGCAGCGAAAAAACGGAACCAGGCATATTGCAGGAGCTGTTTCATGGGAACCTGTAATAAAGGAATGAAAAGACGTTACGGCGGGCCCTCAAGGCTGCGCGAGCTCGATGCGCACGCGCCGGTTCTGCCGGCCTTTCTTGTCGATCTTCACCACGCGCACCGCGCCGATCTCGGCGGTCCGCGCCACGTGCGTGCCGCCGCAAGGCTGCAGGTCGACGCCTTCCACGTCAACCAGGCGCACGCGGCCCAGTCCACGCGGCGGCTGGACGGACATGGTCTTGACGAGCCCGGGCCGCGCGTCGAGTTCGTCATCCGTGATCCAGCGGAAATTCACCGCGGCGTCGCGTTCGATCAACGCGTTCAGTTCGCGTTCCACCGCGTCCGCATCCGGCGTTTCCGGCAGGTCGAAATCCAGCCGGCCGTAACCGTCGCCCACCTGTCCGCCGGTGACGGGCGCGACGATCACGGCGCTCAAAAGATGCAGGCAGGTGTGCACGCGCATGTGACGATGCCGCCGCTCCCAGTCGATGGCGGCGACAAGCGCCTCGCCCACCCGCAGCGCCGCCGCATCGCACAGGTGCAACACCTCGCCGGTGTCGCGATCACGGCGCGTGTCGGTCACGCGGATTTCGCGGCCGTCCGGCGTGCGCAGCGTTCCCGTGTCGCCCGGCTGTCCGCCGCCGAGCGGATAGAACACGCTGCAATCCAGCACCACGCCATCGTCGCGCACCGACGTGACGCGCGCGTTGCATTCGCGCCGATAGGCGTCGTCCTGGTACACCGCGCTCGTCATTCCGGCCTCATGCGCCGGCGTGCGGCGAACAGGAGTCCCGGCAACAGCCAGGCCAGTGCGCCGCCACCCCCGCCATCGTTGGCCGGCGGTTCGAGCGGTTTCACGCTCAGCGTCGCGAAATCCAGGTTGTCCGCGGGCGAGGCGTCGGCTTCGTTGCCGTAGACCATCGCGATGACGTCCATGCTGCCCGCCGCCTCCGTCAGGACGTGGAACGCGAACTCCTCGTCGCTGCCGGCCGCCAGTTGCCCTTTGCGGCACTGGATCACGCGCTCGTTCGCGCCCGAGCAGGCCCAGCCCTCCGGCGACACGATTTCCTGGAACGTTTCACCGGCCGGCAGGTGCAGGGTCATCAGCAGGTCGCTGGCGTCCGCACCGTCATTGCTCACGACGAACTCGCCGCCGGCGGAATCGCCGCCGGTCACGCTGGCATCGGACAATGTCAGCGCGAGTGAAAGATCCGGCGCCGTGATCGTCGACAGCGTGGGGCGGACCACGTAAAAGCCGTCGTTGATGTCGCTGAATGCGACAAGCCCGCTCGGAAAAAGATAATTGCTCCAGGTGCCGTAGAAACCCGCGGTGTCCGTCGGCTGCGGATCGAAATACGCCGCTTCGACGGGATGCAGCGGATCCTGCACGTCGAGAATGCGCAGGCCCGCCGCGTAATTGCTCTGGAGCAGCCAGCGGCCGTGCACGTAGTTGTTGTGATCGATCGCCAGCGTCGGCGCAAGGTAGTTTGCCGCCAGCTCAGGCGCGGCGAGATCGCTCACGTCGAAGACGCGCAGGTGCGTGCGGTTGCCGTGCTTTTTTTCGTCCGCTTCGTCGTTCAGGAAAAAATACCGCTGATCGTCCGAAAGCCACCCCTGGTGCGTGTAAGCCGCGCCGGAATACGCGGTGCGCGACAGCAGCAAGGGACTGTTCGCGCTGGTCACGTCCCACACCGTCAGCGTGTCTTCATTGCTCGCGAAGCAGATTTCGCGGTTCGGCGCGATGTCGGGATCGGGACCGGCGTAAACCACGCACTGCACGTCGTGCGTGTAGCCGTCGCCGTTCACTTCGCCGATCTTCTCCGGATTCATCGGGTTGGAAATATCGAGGATGTGAAGGCCGCCGGCGATGCCGAGCGCGGCGTTGTCATGGCCGACGACGTAAGCGCGCTCTGTCGCTTCATTGATGAAAATATTGTGCGCGTGACCGACGCCGGGATAGTGGGCGTAATACGCGCTCGCGACGGCCGCGAACTGCACGGGCGCGTCGCCATCGACGCCGCGAAGCGCCGCGAGATCGAACACCTGCACGCCGTGGCCGGTCGCTTCGCTGACAATGAAGGCGTAGTGATCGTGGACCTTGATGTCGCGCCAGGCGGAATCCTCCGCGCCGCAGAGTTCGTCGTGGCAGTGCTTGCGCGCGCGATCCGGCTCGCCGGATTTCCGGATGCTGGAATCGCCGTCGCTCGCGGCCAGGCGGCCAAGGAATTCCAGCGTGCCATCGTCGCGAATGCGAACGAAGGCGGTGCCATCCTCCATGCCGACGATGGCGTACTCGTTGTTCGATGTGGATGCGGGATCCACCCAGCCCCAGATGTCGTTCAGCACTTCGCCCGCGCCGCCCAGTTCCTCGGGTGACAGGTGGCCGGCGAACTCGACATGGCTGCACGCGAAACCGGCCGACTCGCCGTTCTCGCACGCGGCCGCCCGCGCCGTCGACCATGCGCCGGACGAAAGGATCGCCGCCAGGAAGATCGCTGTTTTCATGTTTGTCCTGCCTTGTCCCTTGCCTCGAAATCCAGCGCCGCGGAGTTGACGCAGAAACGCAGGCCGCCCGCCTCCGGCGGCCCGTCGGGAAACACATGGCCGAGGTGCGAATCGCAGGCCGCGCACAGCACCTCGACGCGCCGCATGCCGTGGCTGCGATCCTCGCGCGTGTTCACGTTCCCGGCCTCCACGGGACGGGTGAAGCTCGGCCAGCCCGAGCCGGACTCGAACTTTGCATCCGACTCGAACAGCGGTGTACCGCAGGCGACACAGCGGTAAATGCCGTCCTCGTGGAAATCATGGTAACGGCCGGTGAACGCGCGCTCGGTCGCGCCCTTGCGCGTCACCGCATACGCTTCCGGGGACAGCTGCTGCCGCCACTCCTCGTCCGTCTTTTCGATGCGTTTGACCATCGCTCACCTCCGAAGGTTTCGGCGGGCCATGCTCGCGCATCGCCCGGGCAAGGCCAAGGCCTGCCGCGCAAAGGCGGCACCGCGTGCGGGACGCCTTTCAAGGCAGCGCCGGGACGGGAATTCTGGTATTTTATGCGGCTTTGGCGCGCACGCGCCCGAATTCATGCATGGAGACATCACGGACATGAAGAATGCTGCGCTGTTCCTGGGTCTTGCGCTGGCGGGCCTCCTTTTCGCCCCGGCCGCATCCGCGGCGGGCGACGCTGAAGCCGGACGCGACAAGGCGGAAACCTGCCTCGGCTGCCACGGCATCCCGAATTACGCCAACATGTACCCGAACTACAGCGTACCGAAGCTCGGCGGGCAGCATGCCGATTACATCGTTGCTGCGCTGCAGGCCTACCGCAGCGGCGCGCGCCAGCACCCCACGATGAGCGCGCAGGCGGAGTCGCTTTCCGACCAGGACATCCAGGATATCGCCGCGTACTTCGCCACCTTCAAATCCGGCGGCCAGCCCGAACCGGATCGCGGCGGCGACGTCGAGGCGGGCAAGGAAAAGGCGGCGACCTGCGCGGCCTGCCACGGCCTTGACGGCAACAGCCCCAACGCGATGTACCCCATCCTCACGAGCCAGTACGCCGACTATCTCGAACACGCCCTGCGCGCGTACAAGTCCGGCCAGCGCAACAACGCCATCATGAGCAGCCTCGCAGCGCCGCTCACCGAAGAAGACATCGAAGACCTCGCCGCCTGGTTCGCATCGCAAAGTGGCGGCGTGACGGTGCTGGACGTCGAAATGCACCAGTCGAGCGACGGAGCAAGCGCTGACTGATTCCTGCGTCATCCGCGCGTGCGAGGAAAAGGACTGGCCATCCATCTGGCCGTTCTTTCGTGAAATCGCCGCCGCCGGGGAAACCTACACCTACCCGCGAGACATCGGCGAAGACAAGGCGCGCCAGCTGTGGCTGGAGCGCCCGCCGGGACAGACGGTTGTCGCCGTCAGTGACGACGGCGACGTGCTCGGTTCGGCAAGGATGGGACCGAACCAGATGGGGCCGGGCGCGCATGTCGCAACCGCGAGCTTCATGGTCGACCCCGCCAGCCGCCGTCGCGGAACCGGCCGCGCGCTCGGGGAGTTCGCGCTGAACTGGGCGCGTGAAAACGGCTTTCGCGCGATGCAATTCAACGCCGTCGTCAGCAACAACCTTCCTGCCGTCAATCTCTGGACTTCGCTCGGCTTTGAAATTGTCGGCACGGTGCCGGAAGCCTTCCATCATCCCGTTGACCGATACGTCGATCTTTACGTGATGTACCGCCGGCTGTAGGACATCCCGCCGCACCGCCAGCCACGCCCCTCAGCCAAACGCATTCGCACCGAAAGGCAGCAGGTTGAACTCCTTCTGCGCGTTCATCACCAGGCGCCTGACGATCGGCATCGCAAGGTCGCGATTCTGCCCGTTCGCATTCCAGCTGACTGTGGAAGACCAGTTGCACTGCTCGCGCCCGATCGTCATCAGCGGGGTGATGGAAACGATGCGGCATTTCGAGGTTTCGGCGTGGCGCATCAGGCGTTGATTGAGAATGGCGAGCAGTTGCCCGACCTTGATGGGTTTCCGGTCCATGAATATTGCTCCCTGGCGTTGCACGCCAAAGGCCGGCAGCAACCGCTCCCGGGCGCGCCGGCGGCAGGATGCCGCCGGTCACACGCGGAGTATGCGCGCTTTGGCGCCGCAGGATCGGAAAACCTGGACGCGCACCGCGTCATCTTTCCTGTTGTTTCCTGCTTCTCCGGGCGAGCAGGGCCAGCATGCCAAGCATCCAGCCCGCGGATCCGCCGCCGCCATCGTCGCGCTGAAGGGGCATCGCGACGTTCGCGGAGTTGCCGCCCTCCGGATCGCCACCGGCGTCGCCCGTCGAGCCGTCGCCGGTGTCGCCCGCCGTGTCGCTGTTTCCC
>DASVCH010000003.1:0-1070 GCA_036381715.1 Gammaproteobacteria bacterium
CGAATCGAACGAGGCGATGTTCGCGCACATGCCGGGCATTCGCGTCGTCATGCCGAGCTCGCCGAAGCGCGCCTACGGCCTGCTGCTCGCCGCCATCCGCGATCCGGACCCGGTCGTGTTCCTGGAGCCGACCCGGCTGTATCGCATGAACAAGCAGGAAGTCGAAGACAACGGCGAAGCGCTGCCGCTGGATACCTGCTTCGTTTTGAAGGAAGGCACGGATGTCACGCTGGTGTCCTGGGGCGCGATGATCCACGAAACGTTGCTGGCGGCGAAGGAAATGGAAGCCGAAGGCATTTCCTGCGAAGTCATTGATGTGGCGACGGTCAGCCCGATCGACTACGAAACCATTCTCGATTCCGTCGAGAAGACCGGCCGGCTCGTGATCATCCACGAAGCGCCGAAGACCGCGGGCCTGGGTGCGGAAATCGCTGCGGAAGTCGCCGACCAGGCGCTGTTCTCGCTGGAAGCGCCGATCGTGCGCGTCACCGGTTACGACACGCCGATGCCGCTGTTCAAGCTGGAGCATGACTACATGCCAAGCGTGGCGCGCGTCGTGAAAGGCATCCGCCGGACGCTGGAGGATTGAACATGACGACAACTTTCAATCTCCCCGATCTCGGCGAAGGCCTGCAGGAAGCCGAGATCGTCGAATGGAAAGTATCGGTCGGCGACATCGTCGCCGTTGACGATCCGCTGGTCGCGGTCGAAACCGACAAGGCCGTGGTCGACGTGCCCTCGCCGTACGCCGGCCGCATTGCGAAACTGCACTGGAAGAACGGCGACATCGTACCGACGCATTCGGCATTGGTGGATTTCGATATCGACGGCGAAGGGGAAGCGCCGGAAGCCGCGAAGCCCGCGCCGCAGGAATCGAAGCCTGCTCCGGCTGCGAAAGCCGCGCCCGCAAAGACCGGCGGCGGCAAGACCTTCAACCTGCCCGATCTCGGTGAAGGCCTGCAGGAGGCCGAAATCGTCGAATGGAAAGTCTCGGTCGGCGATACGGTCGCAGTGGACGACCCGCTCGTTGCCGTGGAAACCGACAAGGCCGTCGTCGACGTGCCCTCGCC
>DASVCH010000004.1:0-4812 GCA_036381715.1 Gammaproteobacteria bacterium
ACCTCGGATTGCTCCGGCAGCGGAAAGGCGCCGTCGCCGCCTGATTCATTTCGGCCAGTCCTTGTTCTCGTTCGCTTCGCGCAGCTTCATGTGCTTGTAGAACACGACGTTCGCCGCCGTCACGCAGATCAGCCAGCCTTCCGCGCCGTCCAGGAAGCCGCGTTTGATGAAGTAGTCGCGGATGAACGCCCACAGCGCGTGCAGGCTTGCGCCGAGGACACTGCTTTTCTTTCGGCCCGCGTTCTGTTCCGCGAAGAGCTCCGTGTACAGCTGCATCTTGTGCAACAGCTGGTGCACGGAGTTGTACATGTAGTGATGCAGGCTGCCGCGGATCTCGTCGGAAATGCCGACGCCCGCGGGCAATTCCAGCTTCTCGTGCACCATGTCGTTGCGGAACTGCGTGCGCGCGCGGTTGTACAGCCGGCGCTTGCGCATACCGCCCCAGCCGCAGCCGCGAATGGGCTTGCCGCGATAGTGGTTCAGGATCGGGACCGTGTACACGCGCGACTCGTCGAGCGTCATGTCCTGCAGTTCCGCGGCGAGTTCCGGCGTCATGATCTCGTCGCTGTCGACGTTCAGTATCCAGTCGTGCTTCGCCGCCTTTGCCGCCAGGTTCTTGAGCGGCCCGAAGCCGGTGAATTCGTGCTGCACGATCTTCACGTTCGGAAAACGCGCCGCAATCTCCATGGTGTCGTCGGTGGAGCCGTTGTCGAGCACCACAACTTCATCGAACCCGGCGAGTGCGGCCAGCGCCTTCTCGACGAAACGGCTGCTGTTTTTGGTAAGCATGGTGACGGTGATCATGGGTGCCCCAGTGAGAAGTCGAAAGTCGAAAGTCGAAAGTCGAAAGTCGAGCCTCGCTTTCGGCCTCAGACCTTCGACTTTCTCCGGTAATCCGTCTTGAAACGATTGTGACACCAGAGATACTGCTCCGGCACGCGGCGCGCTTCTTTTTCGATTATGGCGTTGACACGCGTGCCGTCCTGTTCGGTATCGCCCGACGGAAAATCTTCCAGCGGCGGATCGATGCGAAGAACGTAGCCCTGCGATCCCGGCAGGCGTTCCACCATGAACGGCAGCACCGGTGCGCCCGTGGATTTCGCGATGCGCGAGGTCGCGGTGTTGGTCGGCGCCGGGACGTTGAAGAACGGCAGCATCGCGGAGTGCTTGCCGCGATAGCCCTGGTCGGGCGCGTACCACACCGGATGATTGTCCTTCAGCGAGCGGATCATCGCCCGCACGTCGTCGCGCGGGATGACTTTTTCGAAATGCCTGCGCCGGCTGTTCGAGATGATGATTTCCAGAAGCTCGGTCCGGTTCGGCCGGTACATGAGGTGAAAGGGATGGAACAGCGCAAGCAGGCGTCCGCCGATTTCCAGCGTGGTGAAATGCGCCGACAGCAGCAGCGCGCCTTTCCCCTCGGCGAGCGCGGCGTCGAGATGCTCGCTGCCCTCGATGCGAACGAGCTTGCGCAATTTCCTCTCCGGGCCCCACCAGCACAGCGCGATCTCGAACACCGCGATGCCCAGCGCCTCGAAATGTTCGTGCGCGAGGCGTTGGCGTTCCTTTTCGTTCAGTTCGGGAAAGCAGAGATCGATGTTGATGTGCGTTATGTCGCGACGGCGCTTCGCCATCGCGTAGATCGCGCGGCCCACGATCCTGCCGAGAACGATCTGCACGCCAAACGGCAGGTGCACGCCAAGGCGCATCAGTCCGACCACCAGCCAGACCGGCCAGTGGACCGGATTGATGATGTGTCGTGCGTGGATTCTGTCGGGGTGCTTCACGGAATGTTCCGGCGCGGGCGGAACGGGCATTCTACTGATGCGGGCGTGTGCCGTGAACCGGCGCGCGGCCGGGGAGGCGCAACCGCTGTGCTAACATTCGCCGCATTGCAGGAGAGGCAGTCGCGTCAATGAACATCCGGATTCCCGACTTTTCCAACGTGCGCGTGCTGGTGGCCGGCGACGTCATGTTCGACCGTTACTGGTACGGCGCGACGGCGCGCATTTCGCCGGAAGCGCCCGTGCCCGTGGTGAGGGTCGGCGGCGAGGAAGGGCGGCCGGGCGGCGCGGGCAATGTCGCGGCGAACATCGCGAGCGTGGGCGCGCAGGCGACGGTGATCGGCGCGACGGGTCGCGATGACGCCGCCGACCGGCTGGCGCGCGCGCTGGACGCGTGCGGCGTGGCCTGCGACTTTCTTCGCGTCGACGGCATGGAAACCATCACCAAGCTTCGCGTCATCAGCCGGCACCAGCAACTGATCCGGCTCGATTTCGAACCGGACGGCCAGGTGATCGATGCGGCCGCCTTCAACCGCAAGGTCGTCGACGCGCTCGGCGCGCACGACGTGCTGGTGATCTCCGACTACGCCAAGGGCACGCTTGGCGACACGCAGGCGTTGATCGCGGCCGCGCGCAAGGCCGGCAAGCCGGTGCTGGTCGATCCGAAGGGCCAGGATTATCGGCGCTACCGCGGCGCCACCCTGCTGACGCCGAACCTGGGCGAGTTCGAGGCGGTGGCGGGCGCCTGCGCGGACGAGGCGACCCTGGTCGAGAAGGGCCGCCGCCTGCGCGAGGACCTCGCACTCGATGCGCTGCTCGTGACGCGCAGCGAACACGGCATGACGTTGATAACGTCCGATGACGTGCTGCACCTGCCCGCGCAGGCGCTGGAAGTCTTCGACGTGACGGGTGCGGGCGACACCGCGATCGCCCTGCTTGCGGCGGGACTCGCCGCGGGACTGCCGCTGCCCGACGCCGCCGCGCTGGGCAATTTCGCCGCCGGCCTCGTGGTTGCGAAACTGGGCGCCGCCAGCGTCACGCCCGCCGAACTCAAGCTCGCGATGAAACATCGCACCGGTGGCGCGGCCGGCGTGCTGGAAGAAGACGAGCTGCTGGAAGCCGTCCGCTTCGCGCGCGGCCACGGCGAGCGCGTGGTGATGACGAACGGCTGCTTCGACATACTGCACGCGGGACACGTCGCCTACCTGCAGGACGCGCGCGCGCTGGGCGACCGCCTTGTTGTCGCCGTCAACAGCGACGATTCCGTGCGCAGGCTGAAAGGCGATGCGCGCCCCATCGTGCCGCTGGCGCAGCGAATGGCGGTGCTTGCCGCACTCGACGCGGTCGACTGGGTCGTGCCGTTCGACACCGATACGCCGCGCGAACTGATCGCGCGCGTCGCGCCCGACATTCTCGTCAAGGGCGGCGATTACAAGCCGGCAGAAATCGCCGGTTACGATGAAGTGATCGCCGGCGGCGGCGAGGTGCGCGTGCTGCGTTTCGAGGACGGCATTTCAACATCCGGCATCATCGAGCGGATTCGCGGCCGCTGATCGCGACAATGCGGCTTCTTTATTTCATCCTGCTGATCCTGCTGCTGCCGGTCTTTCTTGCGGTCGCCGCCGTGCGCGCGAAACGCCAGACCGGCAGCGCCGATTCCACGCGCGAACGTCTCGGCTTCGTCCCGCCCGCGCCTGCCGGCGACGTGCTGTGGGTGCACGCCTCGTCCGTCGGCGAAATGCAGGCGGCGGTGCCGCTGGTGAAAGCGCTTGCCGCGGGGTACCCGGACGCGCATCTCGTCGTCAGCAGCTTCACCGCGAGCGGCATGTCGCGCGCGCGCGCCGCGTTCGGCGAAAGCGTGCAGGTCTGCGCGCTGCCTTTCGACCTGCCGCCGTTCAACCGGCGCTTTCTCGAGCGCATCCGGCCGCGGGCGCTGATCGTGATGGAAACCGAAATCTGGCCGAACCTTTACCTGCAGGCGGCCGCGCGCGGCGTCCCCGTGCTCATGGTTTCCGCGCGCATGACGGAACGTTCGCTGAAGAATTACCGGAAGTTCGGCGATCTCGTGCGCGACGCGATGCGCACCGTGAATTACGTCGGCGCGCAGACCGCCGCCGACGGCGCCCGCTTTCACGAGCTCGGCGTTCGGCGCGACGCGATTCGCACCGTCGGCAACCTGAAGTTCGACATTCCCGAATCTGCGGAGCTGCGCGAACAGGGACAGGCGATGCGCGGCCTGCTGTTCGGCGCGTCGCCGGTGCTGCTCGCGGCGAGCACGCGCCCGGGGGAGGACGAAATCATCCTGGATGCGTTTGCGCAGCTGCGAAAGCGCCACGGCGACGCGCGCCTCGTCATCGTGCCGCGGCATCCCGAACGCGGCGGCGCGGTTGCGGGTCTTGCGCGTGACGCCGGATTCCGCGTTGCCCTGCGCACGGCGGATTCCGCGCCGGATGTCGATGTCTATGTCATCGACACCATCGGCGAATTGAACGCTTTCTACGCTTCCGCGGACGCGTGTTTCGTCGGCGGCAGTCTCGTGCCGGCCGGCGGCCACAACCTGCTGGAGCCGGCAGCTCTCGGCATCGCGACCGTCACCGGCCCGCTGCACACCAGCGCGCCGGATATTTTCAATGACATGCGCGACTCCGAAGCCATCGTCGTGGTGCGTGACGCTGCCGGTCTTGCGCGCGCGTGGAACGGCCTGCTGGAAGACCCTGTCCAGCGGGATGAACTGGGCCAGGCCGCGCGCGCGATCGTCGAGCGCAACCGGGGAACGCTGGATGCGGTGATGAGGGATCTCGAGGTGTTTCTTGTGACGGGAAGAGGTTAGGAGGGTCGAAGGGCGAAGGGCGAAGGTCGAAAGGCGAAGGTCGAAGGTCGAAAGGCGAAGGGCGAAGGGCGAAGGGCGAAGGGCGAAGGTCGAAGGTCGAAGGGCGAAGGGCGAAGGGCGAAGGGCGAAGGGCGAAGGGCGAAGGGCGAAGGGCGAAGGGCGAAGGGCGAAGGGCGAAGGGCGAAGGGCGAAAAAGCC
>DASVCH010000005.1:0-1010 GCA_036381715.1 Gammaproteobacteria bacterium
GACCGCGCAGTTCTCCTCGGCTTCAAGCGTCGATGCGCCGAGGTGCGGCAACGCGATGACGCCTTCGGCCTGCAACAACTTCGCACGCGGAAAATCGGTCACATAGGCATGCAGGCGCCGGGCCTGCAAGGCGTCAAGCACAGCATCTTCATCCGCAATGCCGTCGCGCGCGAAATTCAGGATGACGCCGCGCTTCGGCATCAACGCCAGCCGTGATGCATTCACGATGCCGCGTGTCGCGTCGACCAGCGGCACATGCACAGTCACGATGTCGGATTTCGAAAACAGCTCGTCCAGGCTGAGCGCCTGCTGCACGTCCGATGACAATTGCCAGGCGCGCTCGACCGTAAGCTTCGGATCGAAGCCCATCACGCGCATGCCGAGATCGCGCGCGGCGTTCGCGACCTGCACGCCGATGGCGCCAAGGCCGATCACGCCCAGCGTCCTGCCAGGCAGCTCGAACCCCGTGAACTGCTTCTTGCCTTTTTCGACGGCGGCGTGAATTTCCGCGTCGCTGCCGGAAAGACTTCGCGCGTACTGCCAGGCACGCGGAATATTGCGCGCGGCGAGCAGCATGCCGGCGATCACCAGCTCCTTGACGGCATTCGCGTTCGCACCCGGTGCGTTGAAAACCGGAATGCCGCGTCTTGTCATGGCATCAACGGGAATGTTGTTCACGCCCGCACCGGCGCGTGCGACGGCCTTTACCGTCGAGGGAATTTCCATGCCGTGCATGTTCGCGGAACGCAGGATCACGGCGTCGGGATGGCCGAGCTCGGACGCGATCTCGTACCGTTCCCGCGGCAGGCGATCAAGGCCGGCAGTGGCGATGTCGTTGAGCGTCAGTATCCTGAATCGATCAGCCATGGCGCTGCTCGAAGTCGCGCATGAACCCGATCAGCGCATCCACGCCTTCCTCGGGCATGGCGTTGTAGATCGACGCGCGCATGCCGCCGACGGCGCGATGGCCGGCAAGATTCTTCAGGCCGGCCGCATCCGCCTCTTCAAGG
>DASVCH010000006.1:0-12432 GCA_036381715.1 Gammaproteobacteria bacterium
CTGTTGCCGTTCTATTCCACCAAGAAATCCGGCACCGGCCTTGGCCTGTCCCTGTGCCGGGAGATCGTCGAGGCGCACGGCGGACGCCTGAACATCGCGAACCGGAGCGGCGGGGGACTCGAAGTCACTTTCTGGCTGCCAGGCGAGTCGAAAGTCTGAGGTCGAAAGGCGAAAGGAAAGTGCCAGCCTCGCCGGCGCCCTTCTCCTTTCGCCTTCATCCGCGGCACGTTATAGTCCAACAGCTCAAACGCCCGTTCGAATCGACACTGGAGCGACCATGGCCGCCCTTCTCTGGTTCCTGCTTTTCTTCATTGTCATCGTCACGCTGTTCTACAACCGCGCACGCCTGCTGCCGGCGACGCTGCTCGTCGCGGCGCTGCTCGTCCTGTACACCTGGCTGGGCGACGGCGGCCGGACCTGGGAGACGGCGCTGTGGACGGTCTTCGGCGTCATCGCCGTGCTGCTGAACGTGCGGCCGCTGCGCGCGCAACTGCTGACGCGCCCCGTGCTGAACGGTTACCGGAAGATCATGCCGGAAATGTCGGAGACCGAGCAGGCCGCGCTCGAAGCCGGCACGGTGTGGTGGGACCGCGACCTTTTCACCGGCGACCCCGACTGGAAGAAACTGCTCGATTTCCCCGCCGCGAAACTCACGTCCGAGGAACGGCAGTTCATGGACAACGACGTCAATGAACTCTGCGCGATGCTCGACGAATGGAAGATCACGCACGAGTACGGCGACCTGCCGCCGGAAGTCTGGCAATTCCTGAAAGACAGGGGCTTCTTCGCGATGATCATTCCGAAAGCCTACGGCGGCAAGGAATTCTCCGCCGTCATGCATTCGGAAGTGCTGGTGAAGATCGCGTCAAGAAGCGCGACCTGCGCGTCCATTGTCGCCGTGCCGAATTCGCTCGGTCCCGGCGAGCTGTTGATGAAATACGGCACCGAAGAACAGAAGAACCATTACCTGCCGAGGCTCGCGAGCGGCGAGGATGTGCCCTGTTTCGCGCTGACAAGTCCGTGGGCGGGATCGGATGCCGGCTCCATTCCCGACACCGGCGTGGTGTGCAGGGGCGAGATCGACGGCAGGGAAGTCGTCGGCATCCGCCTTGACTTCTCCAAGCGCTACATCACGCTCGCGCCAATCGCGAACGTCATCGGTCTTGCGTTCAAGCTCTACGATCCCGATGGACTGATGGGGGATGCGGACAAGACCGATTACGGCATCACCTGCGCGCTCATCCCGCGCGACACGCCGGGCATCGAGATCGGGCGGCGGCATTTCCCGCTCAACATTCCGTTTTCGAACGGGCCGATCGAAGGCCGCGACGTGTTCGTGCCGCTGGACGCGATCATCGGCGGCGCGGCGATGGCCGGGCACGGCTGGCGCATGCTGGTCGAGTGCCTTGCCGAAGGCCGCTCCATTTCCCTGCCGTCGAACACAACCGGCGGCGCACAGCTCGCGGTATTCACGACCGGCGCGTACGCGCGCATCCGCCAGCAGTTCAACGTTCCCATCGGACGTTTCGAAGGCGTCGGCGAAGCCATCGGGCGCATGGGCGGTCGCCTGTACGCGATGAACGCGGCGAGACTCGTCACCGCCAGCGCCGTCGACCAGGGCGAAGTGCCGGCGGTGCCGTCCGCGATCGTCAAGCATCACGTCACCGAAATGGCGCGCGACGTGGCCAACGACGCGATGGACATCCACGGCGGCAAAGGCATCATGCTCGGGCCGAAGAACTACCTGGCGCGCGGCTACGAATCCGTGCCGATCGCCATCACCGTCGAAGGCGCCAATATTCTTACCCGCAGCCTCATCATCTTCGGCCAGGGCGCGATCCGCTCGCATCCCTACGTGCTCGCCGAAATGAAGGCCGGCCAACTCGACGACGAAAAGGAACGGCTGCGCGAATTCGACAAGGCGCTGTGGGGACACATCGGTTTCGCGTTCTCGAATGCCGTGCGCGCCTTCGTGCTCGCCGCGACGCACGCGCGCTACACCGGCGTGCCCGTGAAAGGCGAAACGCGCCGCTACTTCCAGCACATCAACCGCTACTCGGCGGCATTCGCGCTCGTCGCGGATTCCGCCATGCTGACCATGGGCGGCGCGCTGAAACGCAAGGAAAAGATCTCCGCGCGCCTCGGCGACATCCTGAGCTACATGTACCTCGCCTCCTGCACCTTGAAGCAGTTCCACGACCAGGGCGAGCAGGATGACGACCTGCCGCTGGTCGAGTGGGCCTGCCGCGACATGCTCTATCGCGCACAAGAACAACTGCATTCGTTGCTGCGCAACTTCCCGAACCGTTTCATCGGCGCAGTGCTGCGCATGCTCGTCTTCCCGACCGGACGTCGCTACTCCGCGCCGTCCGATCGTCTCGGCAACCGCATCACCGAGCTTCTCATCAACCCCTCATCCAGCCGCGACCGTCTCACGGCGGGCGTTTACGCGGGCAAGGATTACGAAGGCGTCGGCATCATGGATGCCACCATGCGGCTCGCCATCCAGGCCGAGCCGCTGGAAAAACGTATCCGCAACGCGCAGAAGGAAGGCACGCTGCCGGACGATGCGCGCGTCGACCTCATCGAGCTTGCGCTCGAGCGCGATGTCATCGATGCCGATGATGCGGCGCTGCTGCGAAAGCTGCATGAGCGAACCTTGCGGATCATTTCGGTGGATGACTTCCTGCCGGACGAGTTGGGGACGAAGCCGTTGCCGCATACGCTGGCGGAAACGGAGGCCGTGCGGGAACAAGCGAAGAGCGAAGGACAGGATTGAGAGGATTGGCAGGACCGCGCTTTCCACGGCGCCTGGCTCGCCAGGAAGCTAGTCTCCAACCGCGATTTCCAGCACACCCTCCGCCGGCCATCGGATGGCCCGCCGCGAATGGCTGTCGATCGCAAACACCAGTTTCCACACGCCCGTGCCGAAGCGGCCCATGGCCAGCTGCATCTCCCTGGCGTGCGCCGAACGAAATACCGGATAGCGCCCCTGCTCCGTTTCACGCATGCCCCTGAAACGCAGCGTGTTCGCGTGCCAGCCCGCGACATTCCACCAGCGCGGGTCTTCCGGCCCCGCTGGAGCGGCACCGGGATCGTTTGCCGGCCATTCGCCGAGTTGCGCGGAAACGTGAAGATTGAGCGCCTGTTCCAGGCCGGGCGAATCGACGGTGAGATCCAGCACGCCCATCCGCCCTTCGGGCACGGTGTAGCAGAACCAGACATGGTCCTCGCGCTCGGTGATGTAAAGCGTCACCTTTTCATTGATTTCGTAAACTGATTCGGCGAGCTCGACATGCTCGTCACAGTCGCCGTCGAGCATCGGTTCTGCCGGTACCCAGGCGAGTGAAAGAAGAACTGCGGCTTTCATCATGGGGTTTTTTCCTTGAATCGGTTCCGCCGGGCATCCTTCGGTACGACCGGATGCCGGTCCAGTCCGTCGGCCTTCACGCCGTTTCCCTGATCTCCAGCAACGTCCTCACCCTGTGCGCGGCCAACGGCTTCGCGATGAAGAATCCCTGCGCATAATCGCAGTTCAACTCCCGCAACTGGTCGTACTGTTCCCGCCGCTCGACGCCCTCCGCCACGCACTTCATGCCGAGGCTCTGCCCCATGGCGAGAATGGTGCGCACGAGTTCGAAATTCTCTTCGCTGCGGTCCATGTCGCGGATGAACGACTGGTCGATCTTGAGCTTGTCGATGGGCAGGCGCTGCAGACGGCTCAACGAGGAATAACCGGTGCCGAAATCGTCGATGGCGATGCTGATGCCGCGTTCCCGCAGTCGCGGCAGCGTGTCGGAACGCAGTTTCGCGTAATGCATGAGCATGCGCTCGGTGAGTTCGAGTTCCAGCGCGCCGGCGGGCACGTGCGCCTGCGCGAGCGCGCCGTCGATGATCTCGGCGAATTCGGGCTGGATGAATTCGCGATCGGAAACGTTGAGGCTGACGAACAGGCCGGCGTGCGCGGGGAAGTCGCGCAGCCATTCGCCGAGATCGCCGATGACGCGATCCAGGAGCCAGCGGCCGATGGGCACGACGAGCCCGGTTTCCTCGGCCATGGAAATGAATTCGCGCGGGCGTATGGAGCCCTTGAGCGGATGGCGCCAGCGCAACAGCGCTTCAAAGCCGCGCAAGCGGCCGTTCTGCAGTTCGACGACGGGCTGGTAGGCGACGCGCAGTTCCTCGCGCTCCAGCGCCTGGCGCAAGTCGGTTTCGAGTTGCAGGCGCGAGACCATGACGACATGCATGTCGGAATCGAACAGGCGGTGGCTCGCGCCGCCCAGTTCCTTGGCGCTGTACATGGCGATGTCGGCGTCGCGCAAAAGGTCGTCGCCATCCTTGTAGCGCTCGGCGCTTTTCGCGATGCCGATGCTCGCCGAGGTGAAGATCTGCTGGCCGTCGACGTCGAAGGGATCCTGCAGGGCGTTGTGGATGCGTTCGGCGAGCAGCACGGCGTCGTCGGGATCGTGCAGGTCGTCGGCGAGCACGGCGAATTCGTCGCCGCCGAGGCGTGACACGATGTCGCCCGGCCGGGTGGAACGTTCCAGCCGCTCCGCAAACGCCCGCAGCAGTTCGTCGCCGGCGGCATGACCGAGGCTGTCGTTGACGAGCTTGAAGCGATCAAGGTCGAGGAACAGCACCGAAAAGACGTAACCGTCGGCGCGCACCGAGCGGCGCATGGCCTGGTCGAGATGCTCGATGAACAGCGCGCGATTCGGCAGGCCGGTGAGCGCGTCGTGAAAGGCGTCGTGCACGAGCTGGCGTTCCACGCGCTTGCGTTCGGCGACGTTGATGAACACGTCCAGCGCGGCTTCGATCGCTTCGGCGTCCGCGGCATCGAAGCGCTGCCGCAGCTGCAGGTCTTCCTCGCGGTTGCCGAAATAAAGCGCGGTGCCCGTGCCGGCGTCGTAGGCCCACAGGTGAAACGGCGCGCCCGTCAGCCGTTTCAGTTCGGCGGAGAATTCATCCTCGCCGGCAGCCGAGCTGCGGAAATGAAACCCCGCCGGCACGCGGACATCGCCAAGTATGCCTTCGCAGGGCGGCGTGAAGCCGATGGCGTGCAGCAGGCGAAAGCCGTGGCCGCTTTCGTCGAGACGGAACAGTGCGGCGCATTCGACGGTGAGCGCGTTGAGCGCGGTTTCAAGGAACACGCGCGCGAGGTTCGGCAGGTCCAGGTTGACGTGATCGAGATGGTAGAGTTTCCGGATCAGCGCGGCCGTCATGCGGGCGCGGCGTGCGCCGGCCATGGCGCGCGTGTGCTCGTCGCGGATCTTCAGCAGCTGCCCGCCGAGATCGTTGCACAGGGCGCGGTAGTAATCGCGTTCGCGCCGGATGTCGTCGCTGTCGTTCACTTGCGCTGCTCGTCCCGCACGGAAAACACGGTCAGCACGCCCGTCCAGTCGAGTGGCCGGCTGCGCCCGTCGAACGGCGCGATTTCGCGGCCGACATAGAATCCCAGCACGGGAAATGCGTTGCCGATCTGTTTCAGCAGGTGTTCGGATTCCTCGCTTTCGGAACCGGTGAATACGGATGCGCGGCCGGCGCAATCGATGTAAAGCCCGAAGCGCGCATTGTGCGTCGCGGTTTCGTCGACGCTCGCGCGCGCGCCGCTCTCGACGGAGTCCATCAGCAGCGAATTGTTGCGCACCATCACCTGCACCTTGTCGCCCGTGCGTATGTCTTCCTCGAACAGGCTCACCGAGCCGTCGGCCGCATCCACGTCGATGATGAGGCGGTTGATGTACTCGGCTTCTTCGTAGGGCGACAAGGGATCGCCGGCGCGCCGGCCAAGCAGCACGGAGAACGCCAGCGCGAGTTCCTCGCCGTCCTTCGCGCCGGCCAGCTCGCGCAGAACGTCCGCGGCCGGCCGGCCGTCCAGTTCGTGGATGCGGGCGCCTTCCGCGCGCGTCACTTCCAGCAGCGTGCTCACGGGCGTGCAGCCGTGCATGATGCGCACGTTGATCTGCAGGCTGTCGGGAAACCGCAAGGCAAGCGCCGCATTCCTTCGTACGCCCGTACCGTCGAAGAGGAAGCTTTCCGTGACCTGGAAGTCGGTGATGAGTCCCGCGCCGAACACGGGCGGTCCCCCGCCTTCAGGCAATGCGGCATAGATGCCGTCGAGCAGGCGGCTGCCGAAGTTGATGCCGCCGCCTTCGCGCGTGACGTCGTAGAAAAGGAGCGCGCCGGGCGCGTCGGGCTGCGTGGCGAGCCAGGCGCCGAGATCGCGTCCGGCTTCGTGCTCGCGCTCCGCGATCGGTTCGGCCAGAAAGACGTCCGGCAGGCCCAGCGCATCGTCGAAAACGGCGAGCGCGACTTCATAACCGGAATAACCGATACGCTTCGCGCCGATCGCGCCGACGCAGGCGCCGCCGTAAACGGGCACGCCGGGCAGCAGGTCGCTGATGACAGCGAACACGGATTCGGCATCGTGCCGGCGGCCCGCGACCGCGAGCACCCACGAGGCCCGTCCGGAGAAACGGGCGCGCGCAAAGGCTTCGCGCACGGCCGCGCGCGTGTCGGCGTTCTGTGACAGCCCAACCCCGATCATGATTCGCCCCCTTGACGTTGACCGCCGCAGGCCGCGGGACATGCAGGCGGTACACTTCAGAGATTAACATAAGGCCCGCCTGCCAACGCCGCCGAAGTTCGGGGGGAACAGCGTGAAAGCACTGGCCATTTTCAACCGGCCGTCAAAACCGACGATCTACGAGGTGCGTCTTGAAATCGATCCCGGCATCGCCGGCGAATTCGATGACTGGCTGCTGGAACACGTGCGCGAAATGCTGGCGTTTCCGGGCTTCCAGACGGCCACGGTGTATCGCGGCCAGGCGTTCGACGAATCGCACCGGGTCGAGCGGCTGGTGGTTTACGAGGTCCGCAGCCGGCGCGAGCTGGACAGTTACCTGCACACGCACGCCAAGCGCATGCGCAAGGAGGGGCTGAACCGCTTCGGCAAGCAGTTCGAGGCATCGCGCCGCATCCTGCCCGCAGCGGAGCATGTCCTTCCCGGCAATCTTGCCGTCCTGTACGACGGGGAACACATTTCCGGCGGCCTGCCTGTCTGCGCGAACTGCCACCGCCCGGTCGCCGGCCGCTTCTGCGCGCACTGCGGGCAGGAAGACCGCACGTACATGCTGTCGCTGGGCGGATTGCTGTACGACCTGGTGGGCGATCTTTTCAACTTCGATTCGCGCTTCTTCCGCACCATGCGCCCGCTGCTGCTGAAACCCGGCTTTCTCACCGCGGAATACCTGCGCGGTCACCGGCAGCACTACCTGCCGCCCGTGCGCATGTACATTTTCGCCAGCCTGATCTTTTTCTTTGTCGCCGCCATTCTCGCGGCGCAAGGCGTCGGCGACGAGGTGAACGTCGGGCCGCAGCGCGAACGCGGCGTCACGGTCCAGGGTACGGAAAAGCTGTCGCCGGAAGAGCGCGCCGAAGTCGAACGCGAACTCGAAAATGCGGAGAAGCTCGCGGGATTGCCGCCCGGCACGCTGAAACTGCCCGAGACAACTGACGGCGCGGCGCCGCCGGAAGACGGCGATGTGCGCGAACCCGTGGATGAAGCGGACGAGGACAACAACATCAACCTGGGTTTCGGCGGCTTCGCGACGCCGGAGTTCGAAGAAAGGATGGAACGCGCAGCCAGTGCGTTCATGGACGAACCGCGGCGCTTCGTGCAGGCCTTCATGCAGCAGGTGCCGACCATGATGCTCGTCTTCCTGCCGGTGATGGCGCTGGTGCTGAAGCTGTTGTACTGCTTCACCGGCCGCTATTACGTCGAGCATCTCATCTTCACGCTGCACTATCACTCGGCGGTGTTCGTCATGCTGCTCCTGTACATGGCGTACGGCATGCTGGAGTCGAAATGGACGGCGCTGGAAACGCTGTCGGGCTGGCTGGGCTTCGCCCTGTGGCTCTATCTCCTCTATTACTTGTACCGGTCGATGCGTCGCGTTTATGGTCAGGGCCGCTTCTTCACGATCGTGAAATACGTGTTGCTGCAATTCGCGTACACGATCGCGCTGAGCATAACGCTGGCACTTACCGTGCTCTACACGCTCTACCTGGAAACCTGAGGGAAGAAAAAAATGAAGAAAACGCTCTACTCGCTGCTGCTGCTCGCGGGCTCCGCAGCCTTCGCCGCACTCGCCGGCGACCGGCCGGAACTGTATTTCGTCGCCCCGGCGGACGGCGCGACTGTCACCGGACCCGTGCATGTCGTGTTCGGCCTGCGCGGCATGGGCGTCGCGCCCGCTGGCGTGAATCGTGCGAACACGGGACATCATCATCTGGTCATCGATGCGCCGCTGCCGCCCGCCGGCAAGCCCATTCCTGCGAACGACAATTACCGGCACTTCGGCGGCGGCCAGACGGAGGCGTACATCGACCTGCCGCCGGGCGAACACACGCTGCAACTCGTGCTCGGCGACCATATGCACGTGCCCTTCGAGCCGATGGTGGTATCGAAAAAGATCACGATCACCATCAGCGAATGACCAACGCGAAAGAGCCGGCACCGCCGGCTCTTTCGCCTTTCGCCTTTCGCCTTTCGCCTTTCGCCTTTCGCCTTTCGCCCTTCTCCCTTCTCCCTTCTCCCTTCTCCCTTCTCCCTTCGCCCTTCGCCTTTCGCCTTTCGCCCTTCGACTTCTTCTCCCTTCTTCCTCCGCCTATTCCCCCTCCGGCTCGTCTTCGAGCACCGCGACCTGCTCCTCGTCGGCGCGCGGATCGAGCGTCGTGATGATCGGCGACGCCGTGCTCGGAACCGCGACGAACGGCTCCTGGTCCTCGACCGCGACTTCCTCTTCCATCCGCCTCAGCCACGCCACAATGCCGAACAGCAGGCCCACGGCGGCAACGAACATGAACAGTCCGCGCGGCCCGAACGCATAGACCACGCCCGAGGCGACGATCGGTCCGACCGCCGCGCCGAGGCCATAGACCACGATCAGCGCCGCGGAAACCGTGACGACCTGGTTGGCCTCGAAGTGATCGTGCGTGTGCGCCACCGCGACCGGGTACGCGGTGAACAGCAGTCCGCCGAACACGATGGCGACCGCGTAAAGCAGCAGCAGGTATTCGCTGCCGACGGCAAGCAGTCCCATGCTCGTCGCCGCCGCCAGCATGGTCAGCGTGGCGAGCACGGTGCGGCGGTCGACGCGGTCCGAGACCATGCCGACCGGGTATTGCAGCATAAGGCCGCCGAAGATCGTCGCGGCCATGAAAATGGCGATCTCGGAAACGTCCATGCCGATGGCGCGCACGTAGAGCGGCGCGAGCGCGTAGAAGGAGCCGTTCATCAGGCCCGCCACGAGCGCGCCGACGATGCCGAACGGCGCCGTCTTGTAGAGGCGCGACCAGTTGAAATGCACGGGTTCGACCGGCGCGGGATGCATGGCGCGCGTCAGCGACACCGGCAGCAGGCACAGCGAGAACAGCGCGCCGATGACGAAGAAATGCAGCGGGCTTTCGATGGGTGCAACGTTCAGCATGAACTGGCCGCCGCCCAGGCCGAGATAGCTCACCACCATGTAGACGGAAAACACGCGGCCGCGGTATTCGCGCGGCGAGCGCTCGTTCAGCCAGCTTTCCACGACCATGAACATGCCCATCATGGACAGGCCGGTCAGAATGCGCAGCGGCAGCCAGACGAATGCGCTGAGGAAAATCCCCTGGACGAGCACTGTCGCGCTGTTGACCGCGGCGAACACCGCGAACGCGCGGATGTGCCCGACGCGCTGCAGGACGCGGGGACACACCCATGCACCCGCGACAAGGCCGATGTAGTAGCCCGCCATGACCAGGCCGATGAGCCAGTTGGCGGTGTCGGCCGCCTTCAGGCGCAATGAAAGGACCGTGCCGAGATGCCCGCTGCCCAGCATGAGCGTGAGCATGGCGAGGAAAAGGGCGAACAGGGAAAAAAGGGTCTGGCGCATCGCCACAGGGTAACGAATCGCGCCGGACTTCAATAGGCCGGAAAAGCGCTCACCGGGACCTGTTATATAATGTCAAATAAACGCGCAGGGACGCCTTCACGACAGAGCCCGCATGCGCACGTTCCCCGAACACGACAACGACGAGCAACAAGCCGGCCCGCCTGCCGGCGCGGACGACGCCCTGCGCATTTCCGAGGCGCGTTACCGGACGCTGGTCGAGCACATCCAGGACGGCGTCTTCCTCATGTCCGGCGGCGCCTATGAGTATGTCAACGACGCATTCGCGGCCATGCTCGGCTATCGCCGCGACGAAATGCTGGGCATGGATTACATGCGGATCGTTGCGCCCGAGGACGTCGCCGCGCAGGAAGAGCGCCGCCGCCGCAGGCAAGCCGGCTTCCGCGACACCCACGACTTCGAAATCAATCTCCTGCACAAGGACGGCCGCACGCGCGTTCACGCTGCGGTGCGTGTCGGCGTGATCGACACCGGCGCCGGCACGGCCACCATCGGCACCGTGCGCAACATCACCGCGGAGCAGGAAACCGAGCGGCGCTACCGCACGCTGGTGGAGCACAGCCAGGTCGGCGTGTTCATGAGCCGGCGCGGCAGTTATGTCTACGTGAATCACGCCATGGCCGCGATGCTGGGCTACGACGAAAGCGAGCTCATCGGCGCGAGCTACCGGCAGCTTTACGCGCCCGAGGATCTTGCCGACGCGGACGAGCGTTTCGAACGCCGCCAGCGCGGCGAGGACGTTCCGCAGACCTACGAGGCGCGGCTGCTGCACAGGGATGGCACGCGCGTCATCGCGACCGTCAGCGCGGGCCGCGTCGAACAGGACGGCGAGGTCATCACCATGGGAACGGTGCGCGACATCACCGAGCAGAAACGCATCGAACGCCAGCTGCGCCACAACGCCACGCACGACCCGCTGACCGGCATGCCGAACCGCACGCTGTTCGTCGAACGCCTGCGAAAGGCGATGACATACGCCGCGTCTGCCGGCACACCGTCATACGCCGTGCTGTTTCTCGATCTCGACGGCTTCAAGATCGTCAACGACAGTCTCGGCCACGCGGCCGGCGATCAGTTGCTGATGGAGATCGCGCAGCGCCTGCGCACCTGCCTCAGGCCCTGGGATACCGTCGCGCGGCACGGCGGCGACGAGTTCACCGTGCTGGTCGAACAGATCAACGGGCTCGAAGACGCCGAGGACGTCGCGCGCCGCATTCAACGCGAGCTGTCATTGCCGATCCGGCTTGGCGACCACGAAGTGTTTTCCAACGTCAGCATCGGCATCGCGCCGGCCAGCCCCGATTACCGCGGCACCGAGGAAATCCTGCGCGACGCGGACACGGCCATGTACCGCGCGAAGGCGCGCGGCAAGGCCGGCCACGTGGTGTTCGATTCCAGCATGCACGACATCGCGCGGGCGCGGCTGCAACTGGAAACCGAACTGCGCCAGGCGCTCGAGCGCAACGAATTCCTGGCGCACTTCCAGCCGCTCGTGGACTTGCGCCGAGGCACGCTGACGGGATTCGAGGCGCTGTTGCGCTGGCGGCACCCCGTTCGCGGCCTGCTGCCGCCGGCGGAGTTCATGCCGCTGGCCGAGGAAACCGGGCTCATCATTCCGCTTGGCTGGTGGATGATGGAAACGGCATGCCTTGCGCTCGCGCGCTGGCAGGAAACCCGGCCCCTGGCGCGCCACCTGGGCATGAGCGTGAACATCGCGGACGGACAGTTCGCGCACCCGGAACTGCTGGCGCATGTCGCGCGCGTGCTGCGCAACAGCGGGCTGGACGCGAGTTGCCTGCACCTTGAAATCACCGAAACCGTTTTCATGGAGAACCCGGGCGCGGCCGGGCAGCGTCTCGAGGAACTGCGCGCCTTCGGCGTCGGGCTGCACATGGACGATTTCGGCACCGGCTATTCGTCACTCAGCCATCTCAGCCGCTATCCGCTCGACACGCTCAAGATCGATCGCGCCTTCGTTCACGACATGCTGCAGAACCCGGCGCATCTCGCCATCGTGAAGACCATCGTGCAGCTGTGCCGCGATCTCGGCCTGAAGACCGTCGCCGAGGGCATCGAGAACGGGGAACAGCTGCGCGCGCTGCGGAAGCTGAAATGCGACGGCGGCCAGGGACTGTATTTCTCGGGGCCGCTGGCGGAAGCGGACGTGGAGGAGTTGCTGCAGAATCCACGGCGATGGAAATGACAAAAAAACCGCGCACCGCGGTTTTTTTTCGACTTTCGACTTTCGACTTTCGACCTTCGACCTTCGACCTTCGACCTTCGACTTTCGACTTTCGACTTTCGACTTTCGACTTTCGCCCTTCGACTAACCGAGGAACGACAACACCGTCGCCATCACCAGCGTGACGGCCAGCCGGTGCCCGCTGTCGACCAGCCATGCACCGAGCGAACGGCGCGAGAACACGGCCTCGGACAGCGAGGGCGCGGCAGTGAAACCCGCCCAGAGCAGCAGGCCCAT
>DASVCH010000007.1:0-23183 GCA_036381715.1 Gammaproteobacteria bacterium
GCATGCCCTGGTCCGACAGCAGCCGCGGGAGTTCCGGGAACTCGGCGTCGTAGCAGATCAGGATGCCGACGGTGCCGGCGTCCGTGTCGAACACCCGCAGGCGGTTGCCGCCGCGCGTGCCCCAGTATTTCTTTTCGTCCGGCGTGACGTGCAGCTTGTACTGCCGCTCGAACGTGCCGTCCCGCCGGAACAGCCACGCGACATTGTACAAGCCGGTTTCCTCGTAAACCGGCATGCTGCCCGCGACGATGTTGATGTTGTAGGAAACCGCCAGTTCCTTGAACTGCTCGACGATCTCCTCTGTGTAATCGGCGAGCTTTCGCATCGCTTCCGCAGGGCTGAGCTCGTTGTAGCGGCCCATCAGCGGCGCATTGAAATATTCCGGGAAGAGCGCGAAGTCGGCGTTGTAGCCGGCCAGCGCATCGACGAAGAATTCCACCTGTCCCATGAGTTCCTCGACGGAAGCCATCGGGCGCATCTGCCATTGCACGGTGCCGACGCGGACTGTCGTCTTGCGCGTTTCGATGACCGGCGCTTCGCGTTCCTCGTAGTGAATGTTGCTCCACTCGAGCACGGTGGCGTAACCGAGCGAATCCTTGTCGTCCGGCAGGTAGTCGCGGATCACGCGGCGCGCCTGGAAATCGTTCGCGAGCTGGAAGCTCAGGATGGGATCGTAAAGCTCGCGCCGGCGGACCTGCTGCACGTATTCTTCCGGCGACATGTCCTTCGCGTGCTTGTGATAGCCGGGAATGCGGCCGCCGGCGATGATGGCGCGCAGGTTCAGGTTGCGGCAGAGATCCTTGCGCGCGTCGTACAGCCGCCGGCCGAGCCGCATGCCGCGGTACTCGGGATCGACAAAGACATCGACGCCGTAAAGCACGTCGCCGTTCGGATCATGAGTGGTGAAATAGCCGTCGCCGGTGATCTGGCTGTACGTGTGGCGGTCGCCGAAGCGCGCGTAGTTGACGATCAGCGTGAGCGCGGCGGCAACGACTTCGCCGTTGTCCTCGATGCACAGCTGTCCTTCGGGAAAGCGGTTGAGCTGCGCGACGAATTCGTCCTTCGACCAGCGGCTGTCGTCGATGCCCGAATAGGCGCGCGCCATCAGCCGGCTCAGCGCAGGATGATCCTCCGGCCGCAGGTTGCGCAGCAGCAGCCGGGTTTCTTCTTCGGACTCGGGTTTATTGTCGGGTGGGTTGCGTTCCGTCATCGCCTGAACCGGCAGGAATTTCCTCGGAGTCTAGCACGCGCGCCCGGTGCGTCAGTTTCCTTCCGCAACCACCATCAGCAGCCGGTTCGCCGCCGGACTCACCGCAAGCCGCGTGATGTCGCCGGGCAGCGCATCGAAGCGCGCAACTTGCTGCCATGCTTCACCGCTCCACGCAAACAGCGCCTGCTGTCTTGCCATCAGCAGGCGGCCGTCCGGGAGAAAGGCGAAATCCTCGCTGCCTTCGAGCACGGGCGCCAATGGCGTGATGCGGCTGTCCGCGAGGTCGAGCCGTTTTATCCAGCGCTTGCCGTCCTGGCCGTCTTCGATGAAAGCGATGCTGTCGTTCGCCCCGGGCGGCACTTGCAGGCAGCGGCCGATGTTTTTCGCCAGCACGACGACCTTCCCGGTCTCGCGGTTCGCGATGTGCAGCTCCGAAGGATCGCGCACCATGAACAGTGCCACGCGATCGTCATCGAGCCAGGCATGGTAGCCGACGCCTTCCAGCAGCGGGAACAGCAGTTCGTACGCTTCCGCGCCGGGTGCGAGCGTCCACAGCTGCTGCACGCCCTTCAATGACACGCGCACGACCGACATCTCGCCGCCTGGCGCCGGCAATGGCGAGTACTCGCTTTCGGGCGTGGGCGGCATGGGCGTCACGCTGTCGCCCGCGAGATCGTAGCGCCAGATGTCGGTCTGACCGCTCGCGTCCATCGCCGTGAAAAGAAAGGAATGCGATGTCAGGAACGCCGGCTGGTTGTCGTAACCGGTGCGCCGCGTGAGATTGCGCGGATCGCCTGCCCGGATGCCGTCTTCCGAAACGGCGAGATCGACAAGCCAGATGTCCGTGCCAGGCGCGGTCGCGGCGAACGTCACGGACGGCATGACGCCGAAAACCAGCGGCAGAAGGAAACGCTTCATCATACGGCCTCCTTGTTGATGGACCAGGGCAGGCGGTCGAGGTCCGCGTTGCCGCCGGTCAGGATGATTGCGGCGCTGCGGCCGTCCAGGACGATGGCGTCGTTCATCACGGCGGCAAGCCCGACGGCGGCGGATGGCTCGATCACGATTTTCAGCCGCTCGAACGCAAGCCGCATGGCGGCGACGGTTTCGTCGTCCGTCACGGTGACGATGTCATCGACCCGTTCGCGAATGATGTCGAGATTCGGCCGGCCGATCGTTGCGCGCAGTCCGTCGGCGATCGTTCGCGGTTCGCTGACGGGGCGCACTTCGCCTGAACGGAACGACGCCTGAGCATCCGCGGCGCCGGCGGGTTCCACGCCGATCACTTTCGTTTTCGGCGAGAGCGCCCTTGCGACCGTCGCGCAACCGCTCAACAGGCCGCCGCCGCCAAGCGGAACGATCAGTACGTCCGGCGCAATCGCTTCGAACACTTCCAGCGCGACGGTTCCCTGCCCTGCCATGACGGCGAAATCCGCGTACGGATGCACGACGCGCGCGCCGCTTTTCGCAACCGCGTTGGCGAGGGCGTTCTCCCGCCCCTGCATGGTCGGAGGACAATCGACGATCTTCGCGCCGTAGCGCGCGATCGCCGCGCGCTTGACCGGGTTCGCGCCTTCGGGAACGACGACTTCGCAGGGAATGCCGCGCAGCGCGGCGGCGCGCGCGAGCGCCGCGCCATGATTGCCGGAGGAATGGGTCGCCACGCCTCGCGCCGCCGATTCCCCGTCGAGCGCGAACACCGCGTTCGCGGCGCCGCGCGCCTTGAACGCGCCCGCGTGCTGGAAATTCTCGCACTTGAAATGGAGCTTGCCGCCGGCGAGCGCGTCGAGGCTGCCGGAAGTCATCAATGGCGTACGGCAGATGTGCGGCGCGATGCGTGCCGCCGCTTCGCGTACGTCGTCGAGCGTCAATGCGCCCCTGCTCATGCCGTCGGCAGCACGTCGGAACGGAACAGGTGCTCGCGGTAGTAGCCGAGCTCTTCGATGGAATCGCGAATGTCGTCGAGCGCAAGATGCGTCGACTCCTTGGTGAATCCCTTCGCGATGTCCGGCGCCCAGCGCTTGGCGAGTTCCTTCAGCGTGCTGACGTCGAGATTCCGGTAATGAAAGTATTTTTCCAGCGACGGCATGCAGCGCGCGAGAAAGCGGCGGTCCTGGCAGATGCTGTTGCCGCACATCGGCGACATGTTCGCGGGCACCCAGCGCTGCAGGAATTCGATGGTCTGTTTTTCGGCGCCGGCCTCGTCGATGCGGCTGAGCCGGACGCGTTCGGTCAGGCCGGAGCCGCCGTGCTGCCGCGTGTTCCATTCGTCCATGCCGGCGAGGATTTCATCGGACTGGTGGATCGCGATCACCGGACCTTCGGCGAGCAGGTTGAGGTGCTTGTCCGTCACGATCGTGGCGATTTCGATGATGCGGTCGTTCTGCGGATCCAGGCCGGTCATCTCCAGGTCGATCCAGATCAGGTTCTCGGCGCTCTGGCTCATCGATATTCCTTCGGCTCCGTTCAGCTTGTCGGGCATTCTAGCAAAGGCTAGGCTAGCGTCTCGCTGCCCCCGTCTGAAATTTCCGGAGCCTCCATGCACGCATTCACCTATGTCTTTCTCGCATTTCTCGTGCTGGGCCTCGCGCTTCGCGGCTGGCTCAACGTCCGCCAGGCGCACCATGTCCGGGAACACCGCAATGCCGTGCCGGATGCCTTTGCGAACGCCGTATCCCTGGAAGAACACCAGAAGGCCGCGGACTACACGATCGCCAAGGCGCGGCTCGGGCGCTGGGACATGGTCCTGGGCGCGCTGGTGCTGCTCGCGTTCACGCTGGGCGGCGGCATCGACGCGCTCGATACGCTGTGGCGCGAGATCGGCCTGCATCCGTATCTTCTCGGCGCCGCCGTGATCATCAGCGTGATGCTCATCAACGGGGTGATCGACCTGCCGCTGTCGATCTACTCGACGTTCGTGCTGGAAGAACGCTTCGGTTTCAACCGCAGCACGCCCGGCCTGTTCGCGGCCGATCTCGTCAAGGGACTCCTGCTCGCATTCCTGATCGGCACGCCGCTGCTTCTGCTCACGCTGTGGTTCATGGACGCGGCCGGCACGCTGTGGTGGCTGTGGGTCTGGGCGCTGTGGATAAGCTTCAGTCTCCTGATGGTCTGGGCATACCCGACATTCATCGCACCGCTGTTCAACAGGTTTTCGCCGCTGAACGACGCGGCGCTGCGCGAACGCATCGAGAACCTGCTGGATCGCTGCGGCTTCCGCAGCTCCGGCATCTTCGTGATGGACGGCTCGAAACGGTCCGCGCACGGCAACGCCTATTTCACCGGCATGGGGCAGTCGAAACGCATCGTGTTCTTCGACACGCTGATGGAAGACCTGCAGCCGGAAGAAATCGAAGCGGTGCTCGCGCACGAGCTCGGACATTTCAAGCGTCGCCACGTCGTGAAGCGCCTCGCCGTGAGCGCGGCCACCTCGCTCGCCGCGCTCGCGCTGCTCGGCTGGCTGATCGACAGGACCTGGTTCTACACCGCGCTCGGCATTTCCACGCCGTCGGATCACGCGGCCTTGCTCATCTTCCTGCTGGTGCTGCCGGTGTTCACTTATCCGTTCACGCCGATCGGCTCGCGGTTCTCCCGGAAGCATGAGTTCGAAGCCGACGCGTTTGCCGTCGAGCATGCGAAGGCGAGCGCACTTGAAAGCGCGCTGGTGTGCCTGTATCGCGAAAACGCGAGTACGCTGACGCCGGACCCGCTGCATTCCGCGTTCTACGATTCGCATCCGCCGGCACCCGTGCGCATCGGCCGCCTGCGGGAGTTCGGCGCTTGAGCGAACCGGAGTCCGGCCGCGTCATCGTCAACTTCCGCCGCCACTCCGTGGTCGAGCGCGGCAACGGCGAACGCATCGACTGCATCGTCAAGGGCCGGAAGCTCAAGCCGGTCGCCGGCGACCGGGTGCGCTGGGAACCGACAGGCGACGGCAATGCGCGCGGCGTCATTGTCGAAATCCTGCCGCGCCACGGCGTGATCGAGCGTTACGACACGGTGCGCGAACGGCAGGTGCTCGCGGCGAACGTCGACCAGGCAATCGTCGTCAACGCGATCGAACCGGCGATGGACGCCTTCACGCTGGACAAGTACCTGGCCGCGGCCGAAGCCAACGGCGTCGAACCCTTGATCGTGCTGAACAAGATCGATCTTGCCGGCAAGGAACAGCTCGCGGCGATTGACGGGCGTCTCGACGTTTACCGGCAGCTCGGTTACCGCGTGCAGTTCCTGAGCACGGAAACGCGTGCGGGCATGGAGGCCTTCCTCGAAAGCCTTGCCGGCCGGACCAGCATTCTCGTCGGCGCCTCCGGCGTCGGCAAATCCGCCATCACCCGTCTCATGCTTCCCGGCGAGGACATTCGCGTCGGCGACATCTCATCCGCGAGCGGCGAAGGCCGCCACACGACCACCGCGACGATGCTTTATCACCTGCCGGCAGGCGGCGATCTCATCGACTCCCCCGGCGTTCGCGAATACCGCCTGTGGCCGATGCCGGCGCGCGACGTCGCGCCGCTGTTCAGGGAGATTCGCGAGTTGCAGGGACAATGCCGGTTCATGGATTGCCTGCATCGCAAGGAGCCGGGATGCGCCGTGAAAGCGGCGGTTGAAGAAGGGAAGATCAACGAGCGGCGTTACGCGAGCTATCTTGCGCTCGTGGGTATCATGGAAGATCAGTATCGAAGTTATTAATGGTGAGAGGTAAGAAGTGAGAGGTGAGAGGACTGAACGCGTCGAAAATGTCCTCTTACCTCTCACTTCCTGCTTCTCACCTTCCTACCCCGGCGGCCACTCCATTCTCCGCCCGCCAAGCACGTGCAAGTGGATGTGAAACACCGACTGCCCCGCGCCTTCCTGGCAGTTCATCACCGTGCGGTAACCCGATTCCGCGATGCCTTCCTTTGCGGCGATTTCCTTCGCGGCGAGATAGAGCTTTCCGACCAGCGCGTCATGCTTCTCGTCGAGATCGTTGATGGTGCTGATGTGTTCCTTCGGCACGACCAGCACGTGCGTCGGCGCCTGCGGGTTGATGTCGCGAAAGGCCAGCACCGCGTCGGTTTCCAGCACGGTGTCGGGCTTGATCTCGCCCCGGATCATCTTGCAGAACAGGCAGTCGTTCATGCCGCACCTCCCGGAATACTCATGGAAATCTCTAGCGGAAATCGAGGCGGCCGCTGAACGCGTGCGACAACGTGCCGCCATCGACGTATTCGAGCTCGCCGCCCAGCGGCACGCCGTGCGCAATGCGCGTGACGCGCAGGCCGCGGTCGCGGGCGAGCTCGCCGATGTAATGCGCGGTCGCCTCGCCTTCCACGGTGGGATTGGTCGCGAGAATGACTTCCTTCGCCTCGCCTTCGCCGAGACGCTGCTCCAGCAGGTCCAGGCCAAGCTCTTCGGGACCGATGCCGTCCAGCGGCGACAGGCGTCCCATCAGCACGAAATAGTAGCCGCGGTAACCGGTGTACTGCTCGATCGCCATGACGTCGGCCGGACTTTCGACCACGCAGACGACGCCGGCGTCGCGATTCCTCGACGCGCAGATGCCGCACAGCGCGTCGTCGCTCAACATGCGGCAGCGTTCGCAATGACGCACCTTGTCGCTGGCGTCGTTCAACGCTTCGGCAAGTTCGCGCGCACCCTCGCGATCGCGCTCCAGCAGGTGAAACGCGATGCGCTGCGCGGACTTCGGGCCGACGCCCGGCATGCAGCGCAATGCCTGGATCAGGCGCTCGACGCGACGTGAATAGTTCATCGGGAATTCTTCAGGTTCAGAACGGCAGCTTCATGCCGGGCGGCAGCCCCATGCCGCCGGTCAGCCCCGCGAATTTTTCCTTCGTGGTTTCCTCGACGCGGTGAACGGCGTCGTTGATCGCGGCCGCGACAAGGTCCTCGAGCATTTCGGCGTCATCGAGCACGGAAGGATCGATGCGCACCCGCTTCACTTCGTGGCGGCCCGTCATGGTGACCTTCACCATCCCGCCGCCGGCGCTGCCTTCGACTTCAAGCTGCGCGATTTCCTCCTGCGCGCGCTGCATGCCTTCCTGCAGCTTCTGCGCCTGTTTCATCATGTTGCCAAAACCGCCTTTCATGTTCGCTCCTTACTTGCGTTCCAGCGGGCGCACGCTCTCGGGATCGAGCGATGCGCCGAACATTTCCTGCATGGCCTTCACGTTGGGATCGCGTTCGATGGAATCCGCCGCCGCCTGCTGTCTCGCGGACTGGCGGCGCGATTCGCGCTGCGCGGGCGTTTCCGCCGCGAGCTCGCCGACGTGCACTTTCAGTTTCAGTTTCTCGCGGTAGAACCGCTCGAGCGCGGTCTCGATGCGCTCGACGAGCTTGTCGCTCAGCATCTGCGCGTGCTGCGGCGCCAGCGTCACGTGCAAGGTGTCGCCCTCGCGCTTTTCGTACGCGCAGTTCAAGGCAAGCTGCTGCGTGACGCCCTTCAGTCCCAGCGCGTCGACAAGCCCGTGCCAGTCGGGATCGCGCCAGGGACCGGGAGCTGCTGTTTCCGGTTGCGCCGTTTTCGATTGCGCCCTTGCCGGCGCCGCTTCCGTAGCGGGCGCCTTCACGGTTTTCGTGGCGCGCGGCGTCGCCGGCGATCCGCCGCCGGCGCTCGTCGCCGTATCGGCGGGACGAAACGCCAGCATTCGGAGCAACAGCATTTCGAACGCGTTGCGTGCGTCCGCGGCAACGGCTAGTTCTCGCTGGCCCAGCTGCGACACCTGGTAATGCAACTGCACGTCTTCCGGCGCGAGAGCGCCGGCGAGCGCGGCAATGACATCGCGATCCTCCCACTCGTCCGTGCCTTCGGGAACGAGCTGAAAGCGCGCGATCCGCTGCAGCATGGCGGCGAGTTCCTCGTTGACCATGCGGTAATCCGGCGCTTGCGCGTCGAGCGCATCCAGGGTCCCGAGCAGCGCCGCACCATCGCCCGCGGCAACGCCCTGCAGCAGTTCCGCGACGTGATGCCGCTCGATGGTGCCGAGCATGGCGCGAACGTCCGCCTCGCGCAGTTCGCCGCCGCCGAACGCGATCGCCTGGTCGAGCAGGCTGAGGCCGTCGCGCATGCTGCCGTCGGCCGCGCGCGCGAGCAGCGGCAGCGCGCCGCCTTCGACGGCAACCTTCTCGGTTTCGATGACGTGTTTCAGATGCCCTTCGATAAGGCTCGCCGGCATCCGCTTGAGGCTGAACTGCAGGCAGCGCGACAGGATGGTGACCGGCAGGCGCTGCGGGTCGGTGGTCGCGAACAGGAATTTCACGTGCGGCGGCGGCTCTTCCAGCGTCTTCAACAGTGCATTGAAGGAATGGTTGGAGAGCATGTGCACTTCGTCGACGAGATAGACCTTGTAGCGGCCGCGCGTCGGCGCGTACTGCACGTTGTCGAGCAGCTCGCGGGTGTCGTCGACCTTGGTGCGCGAGGCGGCATCGACCTCGATGAGATCCACGAAGCGCCCCTCGTCGATCTCGCGGCAGGCTGCGCATTCCCCGCAGGGCTTCGAACTTACGCCTTTTTCGCAGTTCAGCGACTTGGCGAGAATGCGGGCGATCGTCGTCTTGCCGACGCCGCGCGTGCCCGTGAACAGGAAGGCGTGATGCAGGCGGTCGTTGTCCAGCGCGTTCACCAGCGCGCGCAGCACATGCTCCTGGCCGACCATTTCACCGAAGTGGCGCGGCCGGTATTTTCTCGCGAGAGCCTGATAAGTCATGGATGAAGAATCAGAAACAAGTGGAGGATTGCACTTTATCACATGCCCGTGCTGTGGCAGATCGTCGAGAAGCGTTACGAGCGAAGGCAAGACAAGGCGAAAATCGGCGAGGAACCGGAATGTATATGCCAATACATGAGGATTCCGAGCCGGTTTTCAACGCAGGATTGCCGAGCGCACGAAGTCCCGGTACTCCGGGAGTAGCTTCTCGGCGATCTGCGGATGGAGGCGGCCCGCACCAGCTGTCTTCCGGCGCCCGGCGTCACCGCTACCGTTGCTCCCTTCCGGGCCTGGCGGAGTTCACGGCTGGCCGTCGCGGAGAAGCCGATGCGGACCACCATTGACGCGACTGCAAAGAAAACGCCCGGAGTGCCGGGCGAGTGGCTGCATTATACCGGATTCAGTTTTGGAATTGCTCCGGCGGGCTGGGTAGCCAAATTGCCGGTCGGGATGGGCCGCGCTGTGCTTGGCCAGTTCGACAAACCCGCTTCCGGAGTTACCGAGGATTCGAACCTCTCTCTCGCACACCTTCGGAAACGAAAAAGGAGCCATCAAGGCTCCCATTTCGACTGATCATTCTGGCGGAGAGGGAGGGATTCGAACCCTCGGTACGGGGTAAACCGTACACTCACTTTCCAGGCGAGCCCGTTCGACCACTCCGGCACCTCTCCACGGAAATCCTTCTCCCGCAGCGTTTCCGGTCAAACCGGGGCGGGCGAAGGGCGGCAAGGTTACCCGATGCCGGAAACCCGCGCAATGAAATCGGCAGTTTTACGCCTCTTCCGCGCCTGCCTCGTCGTCCTCTTCCAATTCCTCCTCCGGCGCTTCCAGCACTTCCGGCGGCAGCGTCATCGGCGGACGCGCCTGGCAGCCTTCCACGGGTGCGGCGGCGGCGGCATCGGGCACGCGGAACTGTCCGCCTTCGGCAATGGCGGGCACGCCCTCGGGGATGACCAGGGGCTCCGACAACCGGGGGGTTTCCTCGAACGCGAGCTGGTTGCAGATGTCGCCGGCACAGCCGCCGAGCAGTGGCAGCAGCAGGGCTGCCACGAACACGCCGCGGCGCGGAAATTCCTTCATGTCTTTCTGTCTCCCGATATCTTCAGATTCGAATGCCCGCGGCTGCCAGGGCGGCGCGCAGGGCAGCGTGGTTGTTTTCCGCGAGCGGGGTCAGCGGCAGCCGGATGCCCGGCGGCATGCGTCCCATCGCGTGCAGCGCCCATTTCACGGGAATGGGATTGGCTTCGACAAACAGCGCCTTGTGCAGCCCGGCCAGTGGCGCATCCGCGGCTTCGGCCGCCGCACGGTCACCCGCCATGGCGGCGGCGCACATTTTCGCCATCGCTTCCGGTACGACATTCGCGGTAACCGAGATCACGCCGTCGCCGCCCGCAAGCATGAACTCGCGACTGGTCGCATCGTCGCCGCTCAGTACCGCAAAATCCTCGCCGCAACGGCGGCGAATGTCGTGCAGGCGTTCCAGGTCGCCGGTCGCCTCCTTGATGCCGATGATGTTGCTCAACTTCGCAAGCCGTTCGACCGTTTCCGGCAGCAGGTCCGCGACGGTGCGGCCGGGTACGTTGTACAGCAGGATCGGCAGCTTCACCGCCTCGGCAAGCTGCCGGTAATGCCGGTACAGGCCCTCCTGGCCCGGCTTGTTGTAGTACGGCACCACCACCAGGCAGGCATCGACGCCAAGGTCGGCCGCCTTGGAGGTGAGCGACAGCGTCTGCGCGGTCGAGTTCGAGCCGGTGCCGGCGATGACGGGAATGCGTCCCGCCGCCATGTCGACGAACATGGACAGGAACTCGACGTGCTCGCGCGTCTCCAGCGTCGGCGCTTCGCCCGTGGTGCCCGCGGCGATCAGCGCGCTGGTGCCGGCCTCGACATGCCAGTCGATCAGGTCCGCAAGGCTGTCGCGATCAATGCTCCCGTCCTCGTGCATCGGCGTGACCAGCGCGACCATGCTGCCTTTGAACATGCCTGCCTCCTTGATCAAGAAGCGGGATGTTAAGGCGGTGTCCATTGCGGGCACAAGCCGCTTTGGCCCGGAGCCTTGTTGCTCCTCGCTCAGGAGCGGCGCTACACCGCGCTCGTCGCCGGCGCGGTCACGGAATAATGGATCGGAGGCTGCCTTTCTGCTGCACTTGCCAAACCTTCCCGAGCCGATACACTGGCGGCAAACCCGCGCTTGGTCCGGAGGACGATCCTGCAAGGCAAGGCCCGACAATCGCTCGCCATCACCGCCCTGGGGCCCGAACGGCCCGAGACGGTCCTCCGACTCACTCGCAGCATTTCCGACGCCGGTTGCAATGTTCTCGAAAGCCGCATGACGTTTCTCGGCGCGGAGTTCGCCATGCTGCTGCTCATTGACGGCTCCTGGGACGCGGTGGCGCGCTTCGAACAGAGCGTGCCGCGTCTCGAGCGCGATCTCGGCGTGCGCATGGTCACGGACCGCGCGGAGTCGCGCCCGCCGATGCTCGATCGCGTTCCCTACGCGGTCGATGCCGTCTGCCTCGACCAGCCCGGCGTCGTGCATCACCTGGTGGATTTTTTTGTTGCCGGCGACATCCACGTCGCCGAACTGACGACGCGCACGTACCCCGCGCTGCATACCGGCGCGCCGATGCTGTCCGTGCAGATGGCGGTGAACATCCCCGCCGAGACGCACATCGGCACGCTGCGCGAACATTTCACCGAATTCTGCGACCGCTTCAATCTCGACGCGGTGCTCGAACCGATCAAGTCCTGAACGAGGAGCATTCAATGGCGAAAATCGCTGTCGGAAAGAAGGTGCCGGACTTCGAGCTGCCGGCGACAGGCGATCAGACATTCCGGCTGAGCGACTTCAAGGGCGAGAACGTCGTGCTTTATTTCTACCCCAAGGACAGCACGCCCGGCTGCACCACCGAAGGCCAGGACTTCCGCGACAACCACCGCAAGTTCCGTGCGCGCAAGACGCGCGTCTTCGGCATTTCCCGCGACAGCCTGAAATCGCACGAGAACTTCAAGGCGAAACAGGAGTTTCCGTTCGCGCTGCTTTCCGACGCGGACGAAAAGGCCTGCCGGCTGTTCGACGTCATCAGGGAAAAGAACATGTACGGCCGGAAGGTGATGGGCGTCGAGCGCAGCACGTTCCTGATCGACGGAAACGGCGTGCTGCGGAAGGAGTGGCGCGGCGTGAAGGTGAAGGGTCACGTCGACGAGGTGCTTGAAGCCGTCAAGGAGATTTGAATACGACAACTTGATTCGCGGCTGACGCGAGGAGGTTCCGGGTGACGAAGACCAAGCGAGACCATGAGCAACCCTGCCTGTTCGTACTCGACACCAACGTGCTGATGCACGATCCCAGCGCGATATTCCGTTTCCAGGAACACGACATCTTCCTGCCCATGGTGGTGCTGGAGGAACTCGACGCCGGCAAGAAAGGCATGTCCGAGGTGGCGCGCAACGTGCGCCAGATCAGCCGCTTTCTCGACGAGCTCATGCACGGCGTCAGCAAGGAGGAAATCGACGCCGGCCTGCGCATCCCAGGCCTGCACAAGCCGCTGGGCGCGGACGCCGCCATCGCCGGGCGGATCTTCTTCCAGACCCGTCCCCTGCCCTCGCTGCTGCCCGACACCCTGCCGGGCAACAAGCCCGACAACACCATCCTCGGCACCACCCTCGCCCTGCAGAAGGAAAATCCCGACCGCCGCGTCACGCTGGTCACCAAGGACATCAACCTGCGCATCAAGGCCGCGGTGCTCGGCATCAACGCGGAGGATTACTACAACGACAAGACCATCGACGACGTCGATCTCCTGTTCACGGGCATCGAGGAACTGCCTGCCGACTTCTGGGAGTCGCACAGCAAGGACATGGAATCCTGGCAGGAGCACGGCCGCACGTTCTATCGCGTCAAGGGCCCGCTGGTCGAAAACTGGTACGCCAACCAGTGCATCTTCACCGACGGCGAGAACCCGTTCGAAGCGCGCGTCATCCGCAAGGACGAAGGCAAGGAAGACGAAGCGGTAATCGCCGTGCTGCGCGACTACCGCGGACCGCGCAACACCATCTGGGGCATCAACGCGCGCAACCGCGAGCAGAATTTCGCGCTCAACCTGCTGATGGACCCGGACGTCGATTTCGTCTCGCTGCTCGGCGCAGCCGGGACCGGCAAGACATTGCTCACGCTCGCCGCCGGACTCGCACAGACGCTGGAGGCCAACATCTACAAGGAAATCATCATGACCCGCGTCACCGTGCCGCTCGGCGAGGACATCGGTTTCCTGCCGGGCACGGAAGAGGAAAAGATGACGCCGTGGATGGGCGCGCTGATGGACAACCTCGAAGTGCTGACACAGACCGAGGAAGGCGGCGAATGGGGGCGCGCGGCGACGAACGATCTTCTGCGCAGCCGGATCAAGATCCGCTCGCTCAACTTCATGCGCGGCCGCACCTTCCTGCACCGCTACATCATCCTCGACGAGGCGCAGAACCTGACGCCGAAGCAGATGCGCGCGCTGGTGACCCGTGCCGGCCCGGGCACCAAGATCGTCTGCCTCGGCAACGTCGCGCAGATCGACACGCCGTATCTCACGGAAACCACGTCGGGCCTGACCTATGTGGTGGACCGCTTCAAGGAATGGGCGCATTCCGGCCACATCACGCTGCTGCGGGGCGAGCGCTCGCGGCTCGCGGATTACGCGGCGGAACTGCTGTAGGCCCACCGCTGCCAGGCAGGGGCAAATGCTTACAATTTGGACAGACGTATGATTCAATTGGCGGCGGCTTACCCTTACTTACCTGCCGTCGAGGGGATAACAACATGATGCAGAAGAAATTCCAGAAGCTCTCCGGGGTCCTGCCGCGCGCACTGCTGCTGGCGGCGGCCACGGGGCTTCCGGCCACCACGATGGCCGCGGGCTTCCAGATCACGGAACAGAGCGTCAGCGGCCTGGGACGCGCTTTCGCGGGCGGCGCGGCGATCGCCGACGACGCGTCGACGATCTTCTACAACCCCGCCGGCCTGACCGAACTCGACGGCGAGCTGCTGCTGGGCGCGAGCCTGATCTCGCTGGGTGCCGACTACGACAAGACCAGCGCCACCACGATGTTCGGCGACCCGCTGACGGGCGGTGAAGGCGGCGACGTCGGCAAGCTCGGCGGCGTGCCGATCCTTTACTACGTCAAGCGCATCAACGAGGACTGGGTTTTCGGCATGGGCGTGAACGCGCCGTTCGGCCTGTCCACCGACTACGATCCGGACTGGGTCGGCCGCTACCAGGGCATCTACTCGAACGTCTCCACCGTCAACCTCAACCCTTCGCTGGCCTGGCAGGTCAACGACAACTGGTCGCTGGGTTTCGGCCTCGATTTCATGCACATGCGCGTGAAACTGACCAGCGCCGTGGACTACGGCACCATCTGTTACGCGCAGGTCAACCCGGTCACCTGCAACGCCGTCGGCTTCGCACCCCAACAGAACGACGGCCTTGCGGTCGTGGAAGGCGACGGCTGGGGCTACGGTTTCAACATCGGCGCGCGCTGGTCGAACGACGTGACCAGCGTCGGCCTGCATTACCGCAGCGGTATCGACGAGGACCTGGAAGGTGACGCCACCTTTGTCAATGCGCCGGCGCTCTTCACCGCGCAGGGAACTTTCGTCGATACGGGCATCAGCGCCGAGTTCAAGGCGCCGGAATCGATCGAACTCGCGATCACGCACAGGATCAACGACAGCTTCCTGCTCTCCGGCAGCATCAACTACACCGGTTGGGACAGCTTCCAGGAGCTGGTCGTGAACTACGACAACTTCGATACGGCAACAGGCGCCGGCCAGCCGCCGACCGAAGTTCCCGAGAACTGGGAAAACGTGATGCGCTACTCCGTCGGCCTGGACTGGACGTACAGCCCCGAGTGGACCTTCCGTGCCGGCGTTGCCATGGATGAAACACCGGTGGTGGACGAGTGGCGCACGCCGCGCCTGCCCGACTCCGACCGTACCTGGCTGGCCTTCGGCGCAACCTGGCATCTCGGCGAAAACCTCGAGATGGACGCGGCATACGCCCACCTGTTCCTGGATGGCAGCATTCCCATCAACTCGGATCAGCTGGTGCGCAACCCGGAAACGGGCGCCCTCGACGTCAGCCTGAACAATCTGCAGGGCAGCTACGACGCCTCCGCGGACATTGCCGGCCTGGAATTGCGCTGGCGCTTCTGATCCGGTTACCGCAGCGCAAAAGCCCCGGCCTTTCGCCGGGGCTTTTTTTTGCACTCGCGCGCGCCGCTTTCTTCCCGAATTCTGTCAGATTGCCCCGCTGCTGCTGCCGTCGCGGCATGCTATCGTCGGCGCATGTGGCGCCGTCTTGCAATTTTCAGTCTCCTGCCCCTGCTCGTTATCCCGCCGGTATTCGCGCAGGGCGGCGGGCGCTTCGCGCTGCCTGACCTGGGCAGCGGCGGCATCAGCATCGTTGCCGGCACCCGCGAGGAGGCCATCGGCCGCTCCATCGTGAACGAGCTGCGCCGCGCGGATCTCATTCTCGAGGACCCCGAGCTGACGGAATACATCCAGAACGTCGGCGCGCGCCTGGTTGCCGGCGCGGACAACGGCCAGACGGACTTTAAGTTCTTCGTGGTGAAGGACGACAGCGTGAACGCCTTCGCACTGCCCGGCGGCTACATCGGCGTTCACAGCGGCCTGATCCTCCGCACGCAGACGGAGTCCGAACTCGCCAGCGTGCTCGCGCACGAGGTCGCACATGTCACGCAGCGTCATATCGCGCGCCGCTTTGAGGCCGGCGGCAGCATGGGGCTCAAATCGCTTGCGGTCCTGCTCGGCGCCATCGCGCTCGCCGCGTCCGGCGCCGACGGAGATGACGTTTCCGGCGCGCTCATGCTCGGCCAGGGTCTCGCCATCCAGGAACAGATCAATTTCACCCGTTCGCAGGAATACGAAGCGGACCACGTCGGCATGGGCATTCTCGCGCGCAGCGGGTTCGATCCGGAAGGCATGGTGAGTTTTTTTGAAACCATGCAGCGCATGCAGCGTATCCGCAACAGCCGCATGCCCGAATTCCTTTCCACCCACCCCCTGTCGGTGTCGCGCGTCACCGACGCCGCGCAACGGGTTCGAGCCATGGACGACATGGGCGCGGTGAGGGAATCGCGCGCCTACCCGCTGATGAAGGCCCGCCTTGCCGTGCTCGCGGGCGACGCGCCGCTGTTGTCCCGCAGCGGCGGGGACAGCGCCGAAACCGCGCCGGCACGGTACGCACGCGCCCTCGCCCTCCTGGAAGACGGCGAAAGCGAAACGGCTGCCGCCATCCTGCGCGAGCTGCGCGACGAGGACGACAGCGTGATGCACTATCACATCGGACTCGGCCGCGCGCTGCTGGCCGCGGGCCGCGTGGAGGACGCGGTAACCGTGATGGAACACGCAACCGACCTGTTTCCCGTCAACGTGCCGGTCGGCCTTGTGCATGCCGAAGCCTTGCGGCGCGCAGGCCGGGCCGGGGACGCGCTCCACCTGCTGCGCGACCTGTTCAACCGCCGCCCGCCCGAACCCGAGTACATCCGCATCATGGCGCAAACCGCCGCCGATGCCGGCGCGATCGCGGAATCGCATTACTACATGGGCGAGTATTACCTGCGCCTGGGCGATCTCGACTCCGGCCGCATTCAGTTGCAGCTCGCGACGGAAAACGCGGATCCCGCCTCCAACGACTACCTGCAGTACAAGGCGCGCCTGGAGGAAGTTCGCGACGTGCTCCTGGAACAACGCCTGAACGACCGCGGCGGACCGGCGGAACCGCGTTCCGGTTCGCAGGGCGCGTTCCCGGCGACCTGATACAATGCCGCCGCGTCCGTCGCGGCGCGCCTCCAGACTCGTTCGCACGACAGGGAAACCGTTGAATGACGAAGTTCATGCCACGCCTGCTGCTGTCCGCAATCCTGCTGTCCGGCTGCGCCAGCCTTCCTGAAGGCACCGAACGTTCCGAGAAGGATCCGTGGGAGTCATACAACCGCGCGGTACATGCTTTCAACGACACCGTTGACCGAGCCGTGCTGCGTCCGGTCGCGCAGGGCTATCGCACCATAACGCCGGATCCTGTCGAGACGGGCGTCAGCAATTTCTTCGACAACATCACCTATCCCGTCGTCATCGTGAACCAGTTCCTGCAGGGCGATTTCGGCGACGGCGCGCGGGACACGGGACGTTTCCTTTTCAATACGGTTTTCGGCATCGGCGGCATCTTCGATCCCGCCACCGGCGTCGGCCTCGAAGAACACAACGAGGATTTCGGCCAGACGTTGGGCGTGTGGGGCGTGCCGGCGGGCCCGTATTTCGTACTGCCGTTCCTGGGACCGTCAACGGTTCGTGACAGCATCGGCACCTATGCCGACAGCGAGATCGATCCGATGCTCTTTTACGTCGAGTCGCCGGAGAAGTACTACCTGCTGGGGCTGCGGATCATCAACCTGCGCGCGCAGCTGCTCGACGTCGATTCGCAACTGAACAACACCTTCGATCCGTATGCATTCCTTCGCGACGCCTACCTGCAACGTCGCGCATACCTCGTGAATGACGGCAGCCTGCAACAGAACACCGACTTTTACGACGATCTGTACGACGACCTTTACGAGTTCGACGACGCGGAAGAAGCGCCGGTTTCGGAAGAGAAATCCGGCGAGGACGGGACGGCACCGGTGCCGGACGCGCCGGCGGAAAGGGATGCAACAGGTGAACCGGATCCTGCGGCTGGCGGCGTCGATCAGTCCTGAGCGCCGGCTTCCCGGTCCATTCCCAGCACGCCTTCCAGGTCCGAAATCCGCGCAAGCTGGCGCAGGCGCTCCGGAGCGCCGCGGTATTCGAGCTCGCGGCCGCTTCGCAACGCTTCGCGCCGCCACTCCAGCAAGACGGCGAGCGCCGCGCTATCCGACTGCCACAGGCCGGAAAGATCGAACACCAGCCGCTGGTCGCCGTCGGCGAACACGGGTGCCACCGCCTCCAGCGCGGCGGTGGCGTTTCCCAGCGTCAATGCCCCGTTCAGGTGAACGGCGCCGTCACGGCGCTCGACACTGACAGGTTCATCCGCGGACATCTTCACTGACCGGCATCCTTCGTATCCGGCCCGTCCCCGGAATGACCGGGTTTCGCCGCGCCGTTACTCTCGAGGCGCGCGATCAGCGAATCCAGGCCCTTCTGTTCGATCTCGGAATTGAAATCCGTGCGGTAATTGCGCACGTAGGAAATGCCTTCGATGATGACATCGAAGAGCTGCCAGCCACCGTCCGTCCAGTGGAGCGTGAACGCCACGGGAACGGCCTGGCCGTTCTCGCGCGTGACTTCGGTCTGCACGATGGTCCGGCGCGGGTTCGGCTCGCCGCGCAGCGGCATCACCTGCAGCCGGTCTTCGGTGAAATCCGCCAGGCCCTGAGCGTAGCTGCTCAGCAGAAACGACTGGAACGCTTCCTGGAAACGCGTGCGCTGTTCCTCGCTCGCGCTGCGCCAGTGCGGACCCAGCACCAGTCGTGAAATGTAGTCGACGTCGATGTGCGGCAGCAGTTCCTCGCGCACGATCCGCTGCGCGACTTCCGGATCCTGGCGCACCTGTTCGCGCTTGCCGTCGAGCTTGGAGAGCACCGCTGTCGCCCGGTCTTCCACGAACGCAACGGGATCGCTCACGTCGGCTGCCGCAGCCTGCGTTGCGACCACGGTCATTCCGATTGCGAGGACTGCGGTCATCAGATTCCGGAACCGTTTCATTCTTCACCTCCCGAGGCGGAGTCAAACAGGTATTTGCTGATCAGGTTTTCGAGCACGACGGCGGACTGCGTGAAAAGAATTTCGTCGCCCTGCGCCAGGCTTTCGGTGTCCGCGCCGGGCTGGATGCCGACGTACTTTTCGCCGAGCAGGCCGGACGTGAGGATCGCCGCGCTGGAATCCAGCGGCAACTGGTCGTAGCGCGAGTCGATGGTCATGGTGACCACGGCGTCAAGACGCTGGGGATCGACAGTGATGTTTTCAACCCGTCCGATGGTCACGCCGGCCAGCGCGACCGGCGCGCGCGCCTTGAGGCTGCCGACGTTGGTAAACCGCGCGGTCACCGTGTAGCCGTCGCCGCCGTAGGCCTGGATGTTCGTCGTCTGCGTGATCAGGAAGAACAGCGCCAGCAGGCCGAGGAATATGAATAACCCGGTTGCGAATTCAACACTTCTGTTCATCGTCTTTCCTCAATTAAATCAGCATGGCGGTCAGCATGTAGTCCAGCACCAGCACGGTCATCGCCGTGATGACGACGGTGCGCGTGGTCGCACGGCTGACGCCTTCGGCGGTCGGATGCGCGCGATAACCTTCGAATACTGCAAGCAGGCCTGCCGCCGCGCCGAAGAACACGCTCTTCAACACGCCGCCCAGGACGTCGTCGTACACATCGACGTTGTCCGGCATCGGCGCCCAGAACTGCCCGCCGTCCAGGCCCATCATCTGCACGGCGACAAACCACGCGCCGAGGATGGCGATGGCATTGAAGATCGCGGTCAACAGCGGCATGGCGATGAACGCGCCGAGAAAGCGCGGCACGACGACGTAGCGGATCGGATCGACCGCCATCATTTCCATGCCAGCCAGTTGCTCGGTCGCCTTCATCAGGCCGATTTCCGACGCGAGCGCGGTGCCCGCGCGGCCCGCGAACAGCAGCGCCGTTACCACCGGCCCGAGTTCACGCACCAGCGCCAGCACCACGACCGGACCGAGCGACTGCTCCGCACCGAACTTCGCCATGGTGTTGTAGAACTGCAGGCCGAGCACCATGCCGACGAACAGGCCGGCCATCATGATCAGCACCAGCGAATTCGCGCCGACCACGTGCACCTGCCGGAAAATCAGCCCCGGCCTTGCGAGCGCGCGCGGCGTGTCCGCCAGCAGGCGCAGCAGGAACAGGAATGCCGCGCCGAACGCTACAAAAAATTCCGCCGCGCCGTCGCGGAACTGCCGGACAAGGCTCATCGTGATTTCTCCCCGCCGAGCAGGTCGTCGCGAATGTCGCGGGCCGGATAGTGGAACGGCACAGGTCCGTCCGCCAGGCCCTGCACGAACTGGCGCACCCATGGCGAATCGCTGGCGCGCAGTTCATCCGGCGAGCCGCTGCCGACAACCTTGCCGTCGGCGATCAGGTACACGCGATCGGCAACCGACGCGATTTCGGGCACGTCATGTGAGACGACGATGCTGGTCAGGCCGAGCGCCTCGTTGAGCCGCTTGATCAGGCGCACGATCTGGCCCATGGAGATCGGATCGAGTCCGACGAACGGCTCGTCGTAGAAGATCATTTCCGGATCCATCACGATGGCGCGCGCCAGCGCCACGCGCCGCGCCATGCCGCCGGACAGTTCCGAGGGCATCATCTCCGCCGCGCCGCGCAGGCCGACGGCCTGCAGTTTCATCAGCACCAGGTCACGGATCAGGCTGTCGGGAAGATTGGTGTGTTCACGCAGCGGGAAGGCGACGTTTTCGAACACGGAAAGGTCGGTGAGCAGCGCGCCGTTCTGAAACAGGAACCCCATGTGGCGGCGAAGCGCATACAGCGCGTCGCGATCGAGCGCCGTGACATCCTCCCCGGCAACACGGATGGTGCCGGCGTCGGGACGCAGCTGGCCTGTCACCAGCCGCAGCAGCGTGGTCTTGCCGGTGCCGCTCGGCCCCATGAAGGCGGTGACCTTGCCGCGCGGGATGTCGATGTCCACGCCGTCAAAAATGACCTTGTCGCCGCGGCGGTACTTGAGCCCGCGAATTTCGATCAGAACCTCTGAATCCGGCATGCGCTTCCCTGGTTGTTGTTGTGAATGCGCGACTCGTCCTGCAGGCAAGGAGACGCCCCATGACCACTCGATCATGGGGCGCCCCGAATATCAACCGATCATGCCGCTTTTTCCATGTCGGCGGAGTATTCGCCATCATGCGCCGCGCCGTTGCACTTCGCGCGGTGCAGGAACGCCTTCTGCGCGGCAGCCACGTTTTCCGCCTTGCCGCCCCAGGCCTTCAGCGCCGGCGCCTGCAGCGCGCGCCCGTAGGAGAACGTCAGCTCCCAGGGATGCGGTCCCGCCTGGTTCATCAGGTTCAGGTGCTGCGTGGCCAGTTCGTCGCTCTGGCCGCCCGACAGGAACGCGATGCCGGGCACCGCGGCCGGTACGTAGTTCAGCAGGCAGTTCAGCGTCATCTCGGCGACCTGCTCGGGGCTCGCCTGGGATGCGCACTGCTTGCCGGAAATCACCATGTTCGGCTTCAGGATCATGCCCTCAAGCGCAACGTTCTGCTTGTACAGCTCATCGAACACCGTCTTCAGCGTGTGCGCGGTGACCTCGTAGCATTCCTCGATGCTGTTGTCCGCATCCATCAGCACTTCCGGCTCGACGATCGGCACGATGTTCTGCTCCTGGCAGAGCGCGGCGTAGCGCGCGAGCGCGTGCGCGTTCGTCTCGATGCAGGTGTTGCTCGGGATGTCCTCGCCGATGGTGATGACGGCGCGCCACTTCGCGAAGCGCGCGCCGAGATCGTAGTATTCCTTCAGGCGCTCGCGCAGGCCGTCGAGGCCTTCGGTGATCTTCTCGCCCGGGCACAGCGCGAGATCCTTCGCGCCCTTGTCCACCTTGATGCCGGGAACCACGCCGAGCTTTTCCAGCAGCTGCGGAAACGGCGTACCGTCCGCCGATTTCTGCCGCAGGGTTTCGTCGTACATGATGACGCCGCTGATGTACTTCTCCATGCCCGCGGCGGTGAACATCAGGTCGCGGTAGGCGCGGCGGTTTTCTTCCGTCGATTCCGTGCCGATGGTGTCAAAGCGTTTCTTGATCGTGCCGGTGCTCTCGTCGGCGGCGAGAATGCCCTTGCCGGGCGCAACCATGGCGAGCGCGACGTCGTTCAAAGCCTCAAGATTCATGCGAGCGGATCCCCTGTGCAGGTGTTCGAAAAAACGATGCCGCGGAACGGCGAAGCGTGCATTTTACCAGAGGGTTTTCCCCGGCGGCCACGGCAAAAACCGGCGGCGGCAGGAAGATTATGGAAAGCGGCAGGAATGGTGGGCCGTGTAGGATTCGAACCTACGACCAATTGGTTAAAAGCCAACTGCTCTACCGACTGAGCTAACGGCCCCCAGGCGGGAAAATTTGAAGGCGCGCATGATACCCGAAGCCCTGCGACGAGGAAACCTCACCCGGCCCGTCGATAGCGCGTCGGATCCGGCACCCCCGCCGCTTCGAAACCGGCCCGGCGCAAGCGGCAGGAATCGCACGTCCCGCAGGCGAACCCCGCATCGTCCGCCGTGTAGCAGGAAACGGTGGCGGCGTAATCCACGCCGAGGGCTGTGCCCCGGCGGACGATTTCCGCCTTGGTCAGGTGCAGCAACGGCGCATGAATGCGGATCGGACGGCCCTCGACGGCGCGCCTTGTTGCGGTATCCGCGAGCGCCTGGAAAGCGTCGATGAATGCCGGGCGGCAGTCGGGATAGCCGGAGAAGTCCACGGCGTTCACGCCGATGTGGATTTCATCGGCGTCCAGCACCTCGGCCCAGCCGAGCGCGACGGAAAGAAATACGGTGTTGCGCGCCGGGACATACGTGACGGGAATTCCGTCGGACGCCTGCTCCGGGACGGCGATGCGATCATCAGTGAGCGCGGAACCTCCGATGGCGCGAAGATCGAGTCCAACGGTCCGATGTTCCACTGCGCCGAGTTTCGCGGCGACGCGTTCCGCGGCGAGGAGCTCTGCACGGTGCCGCTGGCCGTAGTCGAAGCTCAGCGCATGGCATTCCCGCCCGTCCGCTTTCGCCATCGCAAGCACGGTGGCGGAATCGAGTCCGCCGGAAACGAGGACAACCGCCTTTTTTTCGGGTGAAACGGACATCATTCCAGACCCCACAAATCGGCCGCGGGAGCGACCTCCTGAATGACGGGTCGAAAGTCGAAGGTCTAAAGTCGAAAGTGGGAAGCCGGCTTCGCCGGTCCCGTTTTCGCCTTTCGCCTTTCGCCTTTCGCCTTTCGCCTTTCGACCTTCGACCTTCGACCTTCGACCTTCGACCTTCGACTTTCGACTTTCGACTTTCGACTTTCGACTTTCGACTTTCGACTTTCGACTAACCGAGGAGCGACAACACCGTCGCCATCACCAGCGTGACGGCCAGCCGGTGCCCGCTGTCGACCAGCCATGCACCGAGCGAACGGCGCGAGAACACGGCCTCGGACAGCGAGGGCGCGGCAGTGAAACCCGCCCAGAGCAGCAGGCCCAT
>DASVCH010000008.1:0-5677 GCA_036381715.1 Gammaproteobacteria bacterium
CAGCAACTCTCGACCGTGGACCGTTAATCGGGCATTTTTATGGTTGTTCACTCGGGGCTCCTGGAGGGTTGGTTTGGTTCGCACCTCCAGTTTTCCGGGTAAGCCCCGTGTGAACAACCTATCGAGAGGTCACAACTAGTCACTCGCTGGTTTGCGCTCCCCGCCCGGCTCCTCCGGCCACTTGTGCTTCGGGTACCTCCCCCGCAAATCCTTCCGCACCTCGGGGTAGGTGTTCTTCCAGAAACTCGCGAGATCCCGCGTCACCTGCATGGGGCGGTTCGCAGGCGAAAGCAGGTGCAGCATGAGCGGCAGGCGGCCGTTCGCGATCGCCGGCGTGTCATCGAGGCCGAAGAATTGCTGGATGCGCGCGGCAAGCACGGGAACCTCGCCGCTGTAGTCGATGCGCACGCGCGCCCGGCGCGAGCGCATCGAGTTCGCGCAGTTTCCCGTGGCCGATGCGAAACCCGAGTGCATCGCGCAGTTCCCGTGACGACAGCTCGGCAAGACGCGTCTTGCCATCGAGGAACGGCAAAAGCCAGGTTTCCAGCGCATCGACAAGCGATGTTTCATCGCAGGCGGCCCACGCCGCCGGCTCGAGCCGCCGCAAGGTTTCGACGCGCTGGCACAGCCCGCGGGTTTCCCGGTCCCATGGCAGCAGGCCGAGACCATGTTGACGAAGGCCGGCGAGCAGGATGCCCGGCGCGCACTCGCGCGGCACGGGAACCGGCTGCGATTCGAGTTCGAGCGCGCCAACGCGGCGCACGCGACGCGCAATCACCGCGCGCGATTCGGCATCGAATGCGAGTTGCACGCTTTCGCCCGCTTCGGCTTCCAGCGCGGCGACGTCTTCAGCCCGAAGTTCCGCGGCCAGGAATATGCGGCTGTCGCGCCCCGCGCCGGACACGTTCGCAACCGCGAGCCACGGTGCGTTCACCAGCCGGTCGCCCGCGTCCAGCACCGCACCGTGGCCGCCCGCCATGCGATAACGCGCCTCGTTGCCGGGACGCCGCTGCGCGATCCGGTCCGGGTAGGCCTGCGCAATCAACCAGCCGGCGGGTGCCGCATCGAAGCCCGCGCCGCAGGCGCGCTCGAAGGCATCCTGCTCGTCGAGCTGGGCTGCGATCTGTCGTGCCGATGCACGCAACGCCTGCTGCTGCCCGCGCGCAATGCCCTCGCCGCTCGCCAACGCGCGCAACCGCAGTTCGATGTCCGCTTCACGCAGGCTTGCCAGGGGATCGCGCGCTTCCAGGATGGCCGCGATGGCCGCGGCCAGCGGCACGATCTTTCGTTCGCGTGCGGCCAGCAGCATGTGACCGAGCCGCGGATGCACCGGCAGGCGCAGCATTGCGCGGCCAGCCGCGGAAATGCGGCCGTCATCATCCAGCGCGCCAAGTTCCCCGAGCAGTTCGCGCGCCTGGCGAAACGCGGCCGGCGGCGGCGCATCGAGCCAGCGCAGGCGTTCGGGATCGGCGATGCCCCAGCCGGCGAGTTCGAGCACCAAAGGCGCGAGATCCGCGTCCAGCATTTCCGGCGCGGCGTGCGGCGCGAGCCTCGCGGTTTCGGCTTCGCGCCAGAGCCGCACACAAAGGCCGGGTTCCATGCGCCCGGCACGGCCGCGCCGCTGGTCCGCGGATGCCTGCGAAATGCGCCGCGTCACAAGGCGCGTCATGCCGGACGGCGGATCGAACTGCGGCGCGCGTTCCAGCCCGCTGTCGATCACCAGGCGAACGCCTTCGATGGTGAGGCTGGATTCGGCGATGTTCGTGGCGAGCACGAGCTTGCGGCGGCCCGCGGGCGCGGGACGGATGGCGCGATCCTGCTCGGCGGGGGAAAGATCGCCGAACAGCGGCGCGAGTTCGACATCCGGCGGCAGTGCGTCCTGCAGTTTGCCCGCTGCGCGGCGGATCTCGCCCGCGCCGGGCAGGAACGCCAGCAGGCTGCCCGGCTCGCGCGCCATCAGCTCGCGCGCCGCCAGCGCAACACGCGCGGCAACGTCTTCATCGGTTTGCATGGGCAGGTATTCGGTCGCGACCGGGAACTGGCGGCCTTCGGTATGAACGACCGGTGCGTTGTCAAGAAACGCACCAATGCGCGCGCCGTCGAGCGTTGCGGACATGACCAGCACGCGCAGGTCGTCGCGCAGGTTCTCGCGCACATCGAGCGTCAACGCAAGCCCGAGATCCGCCTGCAGGCTGCGCTCGTGGAATTCATCGAAGATCACCAGGCCAACATTTTCCAGCGCGGGGTCATCCTGCAGCATGCGCGTCAGCACGCCTTCGGTGACCACCTCGATGCGCGTGCGCGGACCCACGCGCGTCTCCAGCCGCACGCGGTAGCCGACGGTGTCGCCGGGTTTCTCGTTCAAGGCGTTCGCCATGAAACGCGCCGCGCTCTTCGCCGCCAGCCGCCGCGGCTCCAGCATCACGATCTTTCGCCCCGCCAGCCATTCGCAATCCAGCAATGCCGGCGGCACGACTGTTGTCTTGCCTGCACCGGGCGGCGCCTCGAGCACCACGGCGGTGTGCGCGGCGAGTGCGTCGCGGAGGGTGGGGAGGGAGGAGAGGATGGGGAGCATCAGGAATGAGCAGTAATCAGTAATCAGTAATCAGTGAACAGTGTTCAGTGTTCAGTAAGAGCCGCGCTTCGCGCGGAGTGAACACCGAATACTGAACACTGATCACTCGCTGTCGTCCAGCGACAGCGCCACATGCACCACCGCCGGATCCTCCGGCTCTCGTTTCACGCGAAAGCCGAGCTTCCGGCAGATGGCGAGCATGGACCGGTTTTCCGCGAGCACTTCGCCGTAGAGGGTGTCGATGCCGCGACGCTTCGCGTAATCGATGAGGTGCTGCATCAGGCGCGTGCCGACGCCATGACCGGCGAGGTGGCGCAGCACGAGAATCGCGTACTCGCCGCTGGCGTTGTCCGCATCGGCGCTGAGCCGGACGATGGCGTGGATCTCGCGTTCGCCTTCGGCGGGATCGACCAGCGCGAACGCCATGTCGCGATCGTAATCGAGCTGCGAGTAGCGTGCGGCTTGCGCGTGGGAAAGCACCTTCACCGGGCCGAGGAAGCGGTTGCGCTTTTCTTCCGGGGTCATGCGATCGAACATGCGCTGCAGCGCCGGCTCGTCCTCGGGACGAATCGGGCGCAGCAGCAGCTTGCGTCCGTCGTGCAGTTCGAAAACCGTCTCCAGTTCCTTTGGATACGGCCGGATGCACAATCGCTCGCTGCCCGGAAGGTCGGTTGGCGCAATCCGGATGCGCGCATCCAGCGCCATCACGCCGCGCGGGCTGACAAGGATGGGGTTCGCGTCCAGTTCCTGGATTTCGGGGATGTCCGTGACAAGCTGGCCGATGTGCGTCAGCACCTGGGCAAGCGCTTCGCGATCGACCGCGGGCCGGCTGCGGAAACCGCGCAGGCGGCGATTGATGCGCGTGCGCTTGATGAGCTGCATGGCAAGGTGCGCATTCAGCGGCGGCAGTTCCATGGCGCGATCCGCGACAACCTCGATCACCTCACCGCCCTCGCCGAACATCATCACCGGCCCGAAGATCGCATCCACCGTCATGCCCGCGAACACTTCCCACGCATCCTCTCGATCCGCCATCTCCTGCACGCTGATCGCCTCGATGCGCGCGCCGGGAAACTTCCGGCGGACGCGCTCGATCATGCGCTCGGCCGCGTGTTCGGCATTCGCCGGATCGACATTGAGCAGCACCGCACCCGCTTCCGACTTGTGCAGGATGTCGGGCGAGAGCAGCTTCAGCGCGACGGGCCGGTTGAACTTCATCGCCTGTTCGGCGGCTTCGCGCGGTGTCTTCGCGCGCTCGGAGGCAACCACGGGAACACGGTAGGCCGCGAGCACGGCCTTGGCGTCGACTTCATCCAGCCATTCCTGGCCGCGCGCGAGCGCGTCATCAATGATTTTTCTTGCGCGCGGCAGGTCGCGCTCGCCGGCTTCTGGGAGCGACGGCGGCGTTTCCATCAACAGTTCCTGGTTGCGCCGGTAGCGGAACAGGTACATGAACGCGCGGATCGCCTGCTCGGGCGTGGCGTAGGCGGGAATGCCGACCTCGGTGAAGCGATTGCGCGCGCTCGCCGCGTCGCGCCCGCCGAGCCACGCGGCGATGATGGGCTTGCCCGCCGAGCGCGCCTTTTCGATGACCGCATCCGCCGCCGCTTCGCTGGACGTGATCGCCGTCGGACAGTGCATCACCAGGATGACATCGACGCCCCGGTCCTTGCCGATCACGTCGAGCGCCACCGCGTAACGTTCCGGCGGCGCGTCGCCAATGATGTCGATGGGGTTCGCTTTCGACCACGCGGCCGGCAGGACCTCGTTCAAGGCATCGACGGTTTCATCCGAAAGCTCGGCGAGCTTCGCGCCCTCGTCGAGCAGGGCGTCCGCCGCCATCACGCCGAGCCCGCCGCCGTTGCTGAGAATGGCAACGCGCCGCCCCGCGGGCGGCCGGAAGCTTGCGAGCACTTCGGCCGCGTCGAACAGTTCTTCGAGTTTCTTCACGCGCAGCATGCCGGCGCGACGAAACGCCGCGGCATAGACATCGTCCGATCCCGCGAGCGCGGCCGTGTGCGAGGACGCTGCCTGCGCGCCGGCGGGATGCCGGCCGGATTTCACCACGATCACGGGCTTGGCACGCGCGCAACCGCGTGCGGCAGACATGAACTTGCGCGCATCGCGGATGCCTTCGGCGTAGATCAGCACGGCGCGCGTGTTCGGGTCGATCGCGTAGTAGTCGAGCAGGTCGCCGCCGTCGACATCGATCATGTTGCCGAGCGAGAGCATGGAAGAAAAGCCGACACCGCGCGTGTTCGCCCAGTCGAGCATGGAGGTGAGGATCGCGCCGCTCTGCGAAAGAAACGCAAGTCCGCCCTTGCGTGCGCCGATGTGCGCGAAGCTGCCGTTGATGCCAAGCCCGGGCACGAGCAGGCCGAGGCAGTTCGGGCCGACAACGCGAAGCTTCCACCGTCTTGCCGCTTCAAGCACCTGCGCCTGCAGCGCCCTGCCCGCCTCGCCGATTTCGCCGAAACCCGCGCTGATGACGACCGCCGCGCGCGCGCCGCAGCGCCCGGCTTCCTCGACCAGTTGCGGCACAGTGCTTGCGGGCGTTGCGATGATCACAAGGTCCGGTGCTGCGGGCAGGTCGTCGAGATGCCGGTAGCTTTTCCTGCCGAGCACGCGCCGGTGCGACTTGTTGACGATCCAGAGGCTGCCGCCATGCACGGCCTCGAACTCGCCCTTGATCAGATTGCGCGCGAGCACGCCGCCGACCGTGCCCTCCTTCGAGGAACCGCCGACGACCGCAATCGTTCGGGGACGGAAGAGGGCATCGAGGTTGCGGATGGACATGGTTGTCTCTTCGCGCTACGCGCTGCGGGTAGTGACGAGTAACGAGTTGTCAGTTTCCAGTGACAAGTGACAAGTGACAAGTGACAAGTGACAAGTAAAAGCAAGCCGGCGTAGCCGGCGGTGTGTCTCGTCACTCGTTACTCGTTACTCGCCACTTCTTCTCAAAACGTCCCCGTCACCTTCACCACCAGATGCCGTTCTCCCTCGCTCAGCCCGCCGCCGGAGACATACGCCAGGCCGATTTCGATGGGGCTGCCCTTGATGGGATAGATGCCGAAGGAGTTCGCGGTGTCCCAGCCGGCGTCG
>DASVCH010000009.1:0-16821 GCA_036381715.1 Gammaproteobacteria bacterium
CCGACGGCAAGACCCTGGGCCGCCTGGCTTCCGAAATCGCCAAGCGCCTGCGCGGCAAGCACAAGCCGGAATACACCCCGCATGTCGATACGGGTGACTACATCGTTGTCGTGAACGCGGAGAAGATCCACGTCACCGGCAGGAAGATGGAAGACAAGACCTATCACTGGCACACCGGCTATGTCGGCAACCTGAAGTCCGCGTCGCTGCGCGAGATGATCGAAAAGCGCCCGGAACAGGTGATCGAGCTGGCCGTGAAGGGCATGCTGCCGAAGAACCCGCTGGGCCGCGCCATGTTCCGCAAGCTCAAGGTTTTCGCCGGTCCGGAGCACAAGCACACCGCACAGCAGCCGCAGGCGCTGGAAATCTGAACCACGGCCCGCAAGGGTTGAACAGGAAGCAAGACAGAATGGCAACCACGCAGAATTACGGAACCGGCCGCCGCAAGTCCTCCACCGCGCGCGTCTTCGTGCGCTCGGGCTCGGGCAACATCGTCGTCAACGGCCGTCCGCTGGATGAATTCTTCGGCCGCGAAACCTCGCGCATGATCGTTCGTCAGCCGCTGGAGCTGGCCGACCTCGCCGACAAGCTCGACGTCGTCGTGACCGTTGACGGCGGCGGCAACACCGGCCAGGCCGGCGCGATCCGCCACGGCCTGACCCGCGCGCTGATGGAATACGACGAGACCCTGCGTTCGCCGCTGCGCAAGGCCGGCTACGTCACGCGCGACGCGCGCGAGGTCGAGCGCAAGAAGGTCGGCCTGCACAAGGCGCGCCGTCGTCCGCAGTTCAGCAAGCGCTGATCCGCGACGACTCCCGGCGAGTTACTTGGGGGATCGTCTAATGGTAGGACTACGGACTCTGACTCCGTCAATCTAGGTTCGAATCCTAGTCCCCCAGCCAAACAAAAACCCCTCGCGCATCGCGCGAGGGGTTTTTGTTTGGCCGGGGGTTCCAGGCTTCGGTTCTCGGTTCGACCGCCGCGCCAATCCTGTTTGGAAGTGCAAAAGGTTTTCTCGCGGCGGGACGCGAGCGCAGCGAGCGGTCCCGAGGGTAGCGAGGGATCGCCGTCCCGGAGGGCGGCGACAATCCTGGTCCCCCAGCCAGAAATGAAAAGGCCCCGGTTCTGCAGGAACCGGGGCCTTTTCATTTTTTCCGCAATCGTCGCGTAGAGCGGCGCTCGCTCGCCTTCCAAAAATACGCTCTAACCGCGCGCCCCGAATTCACGCCTTTCAACCGCGAGCAGCGCGCCGAAATCCGGTTTGAAGAGGACTCCCGCGGCAATTGCATAGAACGCGATCGCCGCTGCAAGCCAATCGGCCGGCATCATCATGTAGATCCCGAGCCCGATGATCGCCGGCGCGTCGGCGGCGCCCGCCAGCGTGAACATCGCCGCGCTGGCGCGCTGGAATGGCTGGTCGGAAACGTTGCGCGCAACCAGGCCGGGCAGGCGCGGCTTGAGGAAAAGCGCAAGCCCGATACCGAAGAACAGGCCCGCCGCGAAGATCACCGGCAGGTACGCCGCGAGCGGCTCTTCGACGGCTGGCGGCGCGTAGGCGCCGCCGCGCGTCAACGCGTACAACACCGCAATGACGATGACGATCGCGCCCGGCAACATGCTGTGCCACAGAATGTTCAATCGCCTGATGTCGTTCGCACGATTCGCGTCGGGAAACAGCTCATTCATGCCTTCAACTCCTTCACGCCGTTTTCCCCGCCCAGCAGCAGCACATCCGCGGGCCGCAGCGCGAAAATACCGCAGGTGACGACGCCCGGGATGTCGTTGATCCGTGATTCAAGCGCGGCGGGTTCGAGAATTTCCAGGTTGTGCACGTCGAGAATGACGTTGCCGTTGTCGGTCGTGAACCCTTCGCGCAGCGCCGGCCGGCCGCCGAGTGCGGCCAGTTTTCTTGCGACGAGACTGCGTGCCATGGGAATGACTTCGACCGGCAGCGGGAACGCACCGAGCACGTCCACGAGCTTGCTGTCATCCGCGATGCAGACGAAGCGGCGGCTCGCTTCCGCCACGATCTTCTCGCGGGTCAATGCGCCGCCGCCGCCCTTGATGAGTTGCAGGTGCCGGGTCGCTTCATCGGCGCCGTCGACATAGACATCCAGGTCGCCCGTGCTGTTGAGATCGAGCACCGGGATGCCGGCCTTCTTCAGGCGCCCGGTCGATGCGTCGGAACTGGAAACGGCACCGTCGATGCGGGAGCGGATGCCGGCCAGGGCGTCGATGAAATGATTGACGGTGGAGCCGGTGCCGACGCCGATGACGCGGGCGTCGTCAAGATGATCGAGCGCGGCAACGGCGGCGGCGCGTTTCCTGTCGTCGGGATTCATGGCGGCGGCGGTTTCCTCTGATGCGGTTCTTGTCCCGTGATTCTCACTTGGAAGGCACGCAAAAGAAAAGGCCCGGTAAATACCGGGCCTTTCCAAATGCCATCCGGGCAGAAGTTACGACCTGGAGGCCGTCTTCTTGCGCCGGGAAGCTGTCTTCTTCCGCTTCGCAGCGGTCTTCTTCTTGGCAGCTGTCTTCTTCTTCGCGCCAGCCTTCTTGCGCTTGGCGCCGGCCTTCTTCTTCGCACCGGCTTTCTTGCGCTTGGCGCCGGCCTTCTTCTTCTTCGCGCCAGCTTTCTTGCGCTTGGCGCCGGCTTTTTTCTTCTTGGCGCCAGCTTTCTTGCGCTTGGCACCGGCTTTTTTCTTCTTCGCGCCGGCTTTCTTCTTCCGGCGGACTGCCGGCTTTTTCTTCGCGGCAGTCTTTTTCTTTGCTGTGGACTTCTTGCGAACCACCCGCTTTTTCTTCGCGGCGGTTTTCTTCTTTGCAGCGGCTTTCTTTCTTGCAGCCATTGTTGATCCTCCCAAAGTGACCGATCACTCGGAGTTGAGTATATATCAGAAAAGTCAAATTTCCACCAATGGCAAAATTTTTCGCTGCAACGGTTTTTGCTTCGGTGATCGCGCTTCCGGAATTGTTTCGGCTGTTTGAATCGGATGACAACGGAACCGATTCACGCCGATTGCATTACGTCTTGTCTGCCATGCGAAGGATCGCGTTCCATTCCTGTTTCGTAACGGGCGTGATGGACAGCCGGTTGCCCTTGCGCAGCACGAGCATGTCCGCGAGCGCCTTGTTTTCGCGCATTTCTGCGAGTCCGATGGTGCGCGGAAATCGCCGCACGAACGCGACGTCGACCATCTCCCAGCGCGGTTTCGCCGGATCGCTCTTCGGATCGAAGTGGGGATCCTCGCGATCGAACGCCGTGTGATCCGGGTACGCTTCCCGAACGACCTTCATGACGCCGACAATCCCCGGCTTGTCGCAATTGGAGTGGTAGAAGAAGACTTCATCGCCGACATTCATTTCCCGCATGAAGTTTCGCGCCTGGTAGTTACGGACGCCGTCCCAATGCGAGCCCTTCGCGCCGCGCGCCTTGAGATCGTCGATGCCGAACACGTCGGGTTCGGACTTCATCAGCCAGTGTTGCATGCGGTTTTCTCCTTGTCAGGCGCGGAATTCGTGTGTCGCGGCGTCGGTCACCACCGCGTGCAGCGGCACATCCCATGACGCGGCGGGCAATGCGGCTACGCGCTGAAAGTCGTAGGCCACGCCGATCAGGGTGGGACGTTTCCAGTAGTTTCTTTCCTGAAGAAACGCGAACGTGCGGTCGTAATAGCCGCCCCCCGTGCCGAGCCGGTTGCCGGCGGCGTCGAAGGCGGTCAGCGGTGCAAGCACGACATCCAGGAATTTCGCGTTGATGCGAATGCCGGGCGCCGCTTCGGGTTCCGGAATGCCGAAGCGGTTCGCGCGCAGCGCCGTTTCGGGCGCATAGCGCCGGAATTCCATGTGGTCGCCGCTCAGGCACGGCAGGTAGACGGGAATGTGCATGGACCACGCGGTCTCGATGACGGGATCGAGCGGCATTTCGTTCTGTACGGCAAGGTACGCGGCGATGTTGCGCGCGTGTCGAAGGCGGGGCAGGGCAAGCAGGCGGTCGCGGAGTCTCCCGGACGCCGCCCGCATTTCGGCGGGTCCGAGATCCTGCCTGCGTGCGCGCATGAGACGACGGATTTCCCTGCGCTCTTTGTCGTCTGCGCTCATGAAAGGGACATCTCCCGCCTGTGCCGTAACGGACTATCGCCCTAGAACCTGTGGTTCAGGTGGAACTCACCGTGATGCTTCAGGCTTTCCACTCGAAGGTGGACTTGCGCACCGTCACCCCGGCGAAGAGTTCCAGGGGTTTAAATTAGGCTCTAAGGGTACCCCAGCCCGTTTCGAACACCGCAGGAGATGTCACTGACAGGGTCGGTCATGAATCGACCGGACGTGCACATGATATCACTTCGTTCGGGGGCGTTTGAAAGGCGGGGAACCGCTCATTCGTGGAAACAATTCTAGAATTCGAACTGCCGCACCGCGCCAAGCACGGCGTCCATGCGGCTGCGCATTTCGCGCGCGCGCGTGCCGACTTCGCTGTCGATTTCGTCGAACGCCTCGCGCAGCTGCAGGAGTTCGTTGGCGAGGTTCAGCGCAACCATGACCGCCATGCGGTCCAGGCCCACCACCTTGCCGCTGTCGCGGATTTCCTTCATGCGCCGGTTGAGCATGTCCGCGGACTGCAGCAGCGCCGCACGCTCTTCTTCCGGGCAGGCGACCTGGTATTCCTTGTCGAGAATCCGGACGGTCACGGACGCGGGCGCGCTCACGAACTCTGCTCCAGCGATTTCAGGCGCGTGATGATGTGCTCGACGCGCGTTTTCACCTGTTCGTTGCGCTGGACGAGGTTGGCTTTCTCGGCGACCAGCTGTTCCTGGCTTTCGCGCAGCGAATGGTTCTCTTCCTGCAGGCGGCCGCACAGGTCGAGCACCTCCTGCAGGCGTTCCTCGAGGCGCTTGAGTTCCTGTTTGAAGGCGGGTTCGTTCGGCATGCGGCGAACTATAGAGCCGCCCGGAAATACGGTCAATTTAGGAGCCTTCGGGCACTACTTTCATCGGCCGTTTTCCCGCCGCAACAACGGGGCCCGGGCAGGGTCATGAAAGTGATGCCTGGAGGCTTTCGGTGCTTGGGGCCGAAATACGCGCGGTGTTACGATGGGACAGGCAACAGTTTTCCAAGGTTCGCTTCGTGACCCTTCCCACTTTCGAACAGACCGAAGACGCGCTGCGGCGCGCGAACGTGCTCGTCGACGCCTCCGAATGCCACGGCACGCTGTGCGCGCTGATATCCGCAGGCAAGGCGGGCCTGAAACAGCAGTGGCTCGCGCAGACGCTCGAAGACGCCGATCCCGCGAATGCATCGGTCACCGAATGCCGCCGCCTGCTGGATTCCCTCTGGAATGAAACGCACGAGGCGCTCGCAGGCCAGGGGTTCGAGTTCGAACCGCTGCTGCCGGCGGCGAACAGCGCCATCGGTGATCGCGTCGAGGCGCTCAGCGAATGGTGCGACGGTTTCATGTACGGCCTCGGACTCGCGGAGATCGAGAGCTTCGAGAAATTGCCGCCGGATGTCGCCGAGGTGCTGCGCGATTTCGCCGACATCGGCCGCGGCAACCTGGCCCTGAGCGACGACCCCGAGGAGGACGAGCAGGCGTACATGGAATTGTCCGAATACCTGCGCGTCGGCACGCAGCTCGTGCACGATGAACTCAACCCGGCGCGCGCCACGCAATTCCGGGCGCCGCCGGGCGTGCACTGAGGGCGTGCGATGAAGGAGTTCGCGCGCCGCCGCCGGCAACTGATGCGCATGATGGGCGAGGACGGCATCGCGATCATCGCCTCCGCGCCGGAAAAGATCCGCAACCGCGACACCCATTATCCGTTCCGCCAGGATTCCGATTTCTGGTATCTCACCGGCTTTCCCGAGCCCGAGGCCGTCGCCGTGCTCGTGCCCGGACGCGACACCGCCGAGTACGTCCTGTTCTCGCGCGAGCGCGATCCGGAAAAGGAAACCTGGCACGGGCGCCGCGCGGGCCAGGAAGGCGCCGTGGAAACGTATGGCGCGGACGACGCCTTCCCGATCGAGGACATCGACGAGATTCTTCCCGGCCTGATGGAAAACCGCGAGCGCGTGCATTACACGATGGGCGCGCACCCGGATTTCGACCGGCGCGTGATCGGCTGGGTGACGCGTCTGCGCGAGCAGCTGAAATCCGAAGCGCGCACGCCGCACGAGTTCGTTTCGCTCGATCCCTTCCTGCACGATCTCAGGCTGTACAAATCGCCCGCGGAACTGAAGTCCATGCGCCGCGCCGCGGAGATCTCCGTGGCCGCGCACGCGCGCGGCATGCGCGCCGTGAAACCCGGCATGATGGAATGGGAGATCGAGGCGGAGCTGCTGCACGAGTTCCGCCGCCATGGCGGCGCGCCCGCGTATCCCAGCATCGTCGGCGGCGGCGCGAACGGCTGCATCCTGCATTACGTCGAAAACAACCGCGTGCTCAACGACGGCGAGCTGCTGCTGGTGGACGCCGGCTGCGAGTTCGAGAATTACGCCTCCGACGTGACGCGCACCTATCCCGTGAACGGGAAGTTCTCGCCCGCGCAGCGCGCGCTGTACGACATCGTGCTCGAGGCGCAGTACGCCGCCATCGACAGGGCGCGTCCCGGCGCGCACTGGAACGAAACGCACGAGGCGGCCGTGAAGGTCATCACGCAGGGCCTGGTGAAGCTCGGCATTCTCGAGGGGCGCGTCCCGCAACTCGTCAGGGACGGCGCCTACCGGCCGTTCTACATGCACCGCACCGGCCACTGGCTTGGTCTCGACGTGCATGACGTCGGCGACTACAAGGTCGGCGAGAAATGGCGCGAGCTCGAACCGGGCATGGTGATGACGGTCGAGCCTGGCATCTACATTCCCGCGGGCATGAAGGGCGTCGCGAAAAAATGGTGGGATACCGGCATTCGCATCGAAGACGACGTGCTCGTGACGAAAGGTTCGCCCGACGTGCTGAGCGACGGACTGGCGAAGGAAGCCGCCGGCATCGAAGCGCTGATGGCGGGCTGAACATGCAGACCGAAACCGACATTCTCGTTGCGGGCGGCGGCATGGTCGGCGCGGCGCTCGCCGTCGCGCTGCGTTCGACCGGGCTGCGTGTCACCGTCGTCGAAGCCGTGCCGCCGCGCGCGCCCGCACAACCCAGCTTCGACGACCGCTCGACGGCGCTGGCATTCACCAGCCGCCGGATTCTCGAGGCGCTGGACGTGTGGCCCGCGCTCGCGAGCGAGGCGCATCCGATCGAACACGTGCACGTCTCGCAGCAGCGCCGCCTTGGCGTCACGCGCTTGCACGCGGCGGAGGAAGACCTGCCGGCATTGGGTTATGTCGTGCCCAACCGCGTGCTCGGCCACGCGCTCGTCGACGCCATGCAGGACGCGGGGAATGTCCAGTTCCTGTCGCCCGCGAAAGTCACCGCGATCGCTCCCGGCGAGGCGTGCATCACCGCGACGCTTGAAAGCGATGCAGAACAGCACCAGATCACCGCAAGACTGCTGGTGGTCGCCGACGGCGCGCGTTCGCCGCTGCGCGAAATGGCGGGCATCGGCGCGCGCAGCTGGAATTACGGCCAGTCCGCCATCGTCTGCAACCTGGAAACGGAACGGGACCACGGCAATGTCGCCTTCGAGCGCTTCACCCCGGAAGGGCCCATGGCGCTGCTGCCGCTGGGTGCAAGACGCATGGCGCTGGTGCTGGTGGAACGTGACGACATGGCCGAAGACGTGATGGCGCTTGATGACGCGGCATTTCTCGCACGCGTGCAGAAACGTTTCGGCATGCGGCTTGGCGCGCTCCAGCGCGCCGGTTCGCGCGGCATGTACCCGCTCGCGCTGGTCACCGCCGAACGCCAGGTCGCGGAACGCACGGTGATTCTCGGCAACGCCGCGCACAGCCTGCACCCGATCGCGGGCCAGGGCTTCAATCTTTCCCTGCGCGACGTGGCGGTGCTCGCGGAAGTGATCGCCGCGCACGCGCAGGATCCCGGCGCCGCCGGTGCGCTGGACGAATACGCGCGCTGGCGCCGCCGCGACCAGCGCAAGGTGGTTGCATTCACCGATCTCCTGAACCGCCTGTTCGGCATTCCCTTCGGTCTCGCGGCGCACGCGCGCGGCCTCGGTCTGCTGGGCATGGACCTGTTTCCGGCGCTGCGCCGGGAATTTTCACGGCACGCCATGGGGCGCGCCGGCAAGCTGCCGCGACTCGCAAGGGGGTTGCCGCCATGAAACCGAACGAATCCGCGAACAGTTTCGATGTCGTTGTCGCCGGCGGCGGCATGATCGGCGCCGCCTGTGCGCTGGCGCTCGCGCGCAAGCGTTTCCGTGTCGCGCTGGTGGATCGTCACGTGCCGCATCCGCTGGAAAAAGACGCACCAATGGAATTGCGCGTCTCGGCGCTCTCACGCGCCTCTGAGCGGCTTTTACGCAATCTCGGCGTGTGGGATGCCATCGCGGCGGTGCGCGTGAGTCCGTACCGTGAAATGCACGTGTGGGATGCAAGCGGCGGCGGCCATGTGCATTTCGATGCCGCGGACCTGGGCGAGCCCTGTCTCGGGCACATCGTCGAGAATCGTCTCATTCAATCCGCCCTGTGGCAGCGCCTCGGTACGGAAGAGGACGCCGACATCTTTTCGCCCGCGACCGTGACCGCCATGACCCCGCATGCCACCGGCGCCGACGTGCTGCTTTCCGACGACCGCCGCCTGCGCGCCAGGCTGCTGGTGGCGGCGGACGGCGCGGCCTCGCCCCTGCGCGAACAGTTCGGCATTCACGTCACTGCCGCGAATTATGGCCAGCAGGGCATTGTCTGCGTCATTCGCACGGAGCGGCCCCACGGCGAGACCGCGCGGCAGCGTTTCCTCGCGACCGGGCCGCTGGCGTTCCTGCCCTTGTCCGATGGCGCCATCTCCATCGTCTGGTCCGCGAACGATGCCGAGGCGGCGCGCCTCATGGCGCTCACCGACAGCGAGTTCTGCGCGGCATTGACGGTCGCGAGCGAAGGGGTGCTCGGCAGGATCACCGAATGCGGCAGGCGCGGCGCGTTTCCCTTGCGCCGCCAGCATGCCGACACCTACGTCGCGCCGCGCGCGGTGCTGATCGGCGACGCCGCGCACGTCGTGCACCCGCTGGCGGGACAGGGCGCGAACCTCGGTTTCCTCGACGCCGCCGCGCTGGTCGAAACGCTCGTCGACGCGCGTGACGAAGACCGCGACTACGGCCAGCCGCGAATCCTTCGCCGCTACGAACGCTGGCGGCGCGGCGACAATCTCGCGACGGAGTGGGCGATGGAGGGCTTCCACCGCCTGTTCGACAACGACAATTCGCTGCTGTCCGGGTTGCGCAATTTCGGCTTCCGCGTCTTCAATCGCGCAGGCCCCGTGAAGCAGGCCGTGATGCGCCAGGCGATGGGAATCCGCAGCGACCTGCCGCGACTGGCGCGCTGAACGGCCTGGCGGCAAAAAAAAACGGAGCCGGAAGGCTCCGTTTTTTTTCGCCGCCGGACCGTCAGTTCATGCGATAGGACGCCGGCATTTCACCGATTTCATCGTCGTCCGCGGCGCGTACGGCTGGAAACTCGACGCCGGCGTCATGCGCGAACTCGAGATAGGCGTGAACCTGGTTGGCGAACAGCCGGCTTGCGTGTACGAGGCCGTGCAGCGCGATCTCGGCGTCGCGCGGCATCGGTTGTTCCGCGCCGGGCCCTTCCGTCACGAACCACTCGATGGCCATGGCGATGCCTTTCAGCGCGGCGAGGGCCTTCCAGGGTTCGAAATCCGGTGGCAGTGAATGTGAAGTCTGCATGCGCACTCCTTGCTCGATGGGCGGGTCGCCAATCGTAGTGATGGAAGCGCGCGGAGTTGATCGGGGAGAGCCGGAGATCGAAGGTCGAAGGTCGAAGGTCGAAGGTCGAAAAAAAGCCGTGCGAAGCACGGCTTTTCCACTTTCGACTTTGGACCTTCGACTTTCGACTGCCTTATTTCCCGGCGTGAATCCGGTCGGTCTTGGCGGCGCAGATGAAGTCGTTCTCCGACAGCCCGCCGATGGCGTGCGTCGACCATTTCATCAGCACGCGGCCCCAGCCCACTTCCATGTCCGGATGGTGGCCTTCCTGGTTCGCCATCCACGCGATCGCGTTCACGAAGCCGATGGTTTTCTGGAAGCCCTTGAACTTGAACTCGCGGTGAAGTTCCTTCGCGTCGTCCGTCAGCGTCCAGTCCGGCGCGATCTTCTTCAGGTAGCGCTCCGCCTCTTCGCGGGTCAGCGGGCTGATGCCGCCCTCGCAGGGTTCGCAGTGCTTGTCGACGAGTTCGGTCATTGGGATTCTCCGTTCTTGTTTTCGGTCAGGCCCACTTCGGGGTGTTTTCGTCCGCCGGCGGGAAGGTCGGTTCCAGCATGCCCCTGGCACGCGCCTCGTTGATCAGCCCGATGAGGTCCATGTTCGAGACGTCGAACAGGTCGTCGAGGCTTTCGATGACGTAATACACCGTCTGGTAGATATCGATGCGATACGGCGTCCTGAGCGCGGTGACCGGATCGAACGGCCGGCGCTCGGGGACGTCGCTGTCGATGGAATACGGCGTCTCGCCCATCGAGGAGACAATGCCGGCGCCGTACGTCTTCAGGCCCTTCGCGGTCTTCATCAGGCCGAACTCGACCGTGAACCAGTAAAGCCGCGCGAGCATCACGCGGTCTTCCTTGCTCGCCTTGAGGCCCGCAAGTCCATACGCGTGCGTGAAATCGGCAAAGCGCTGGTCCGTAAGAAGCGGCGTATGTCCGAAAATTTCGTGAAAAATGTCGGGTTCCTGCAGGTAATCCATTTCCTCGCGCGAGCGGATGAACGACGCGGCGGGGAAACGCTTGTTCGCAAGCAGGGAAAAGAACTCGCCGAAAGGGATCAGGGCCGGCACCGGCGCGACTTCCCAGCCGGTGGCTTCCTTCAGCACGGCGGAAACCTCCGTGCACTGGGGAATCCGGTTCGTGGGGAAGTTCATGCGCTCCAGGGCGACCAGGTACTCGTCGCAGGCGTATTTCTCGACGACCGGCATCTGGCGCGTGATCAGCTCGTTCCAGACCGCGTGCTCGTCGTCCGTGTAATGAATGTAGCCGTTGGCGTCCGGCGTCTTCGCGACGTATTTCGTGCCCTTGCCCATGAAATCTCACCTCCGAGGGGGCGCATATTGTACCAGTTCGGATGATTCCGCCTGTAGAGGGCGAAAACCCGGCGTTGGGGCGCCGGTTGCATTAACTTCGCCGAAATATCGGTCAAATTATGCTAATTCCTGTAAAAATCGCAAAATGTCGCGTAGAGCCGGCTCCGCCCGCCATTCCTGACGGGAGGCGGGCAAAGCCCGCCCTGCGCGTCCGGATCTACGTCGCGTCCTGCTCCGCGATCCAGGCGTCGATGCGCGCCTCCAGCACGTCCAGCGGCAGGGCGCCGGCGCCCAGCACCTCGTCGTGGAAGGCCTTGAGGTCGAAATCCTCGCCCAGCGCCGCCTCGGCGCGCGCCCTCAGCTCCTTGATCTTCAACTCGCCGATCTTGTACGCCAGCGCCTGGCCCGGCCAGGAGATGTAGCGGTCGATCTCGTTGTTGATGTCCTTTTCCGTCTTGGCGGCGTTCGCCATGAAGAACTCGACCGCCTGCTCGCGCGTCCAGCCCTTGTAATGCATGCCCGTGTCCACCACGAGGCGCACGGCGCGCCACATTTCATAGGTGAGCTGGCCGAACTTCGAGTACGGGTCCTGGTAGAGGCCGATCATCTCGCCCAGCGATTCCGCGTACAGCGCCCAGCCCTCCACGAAGGCCGTGTACGACTCCCCGTAGCGGCGGAAGTCCGGCAGCTTGCCCAGCTCCATCGCGCGCGCAATCTGCAGGTGATGGCCGGGCACCGACTCGTGCATGGTCAGCGCCTCGATCTCGTATTTCGGCCGCACCTCGGGACGGTAGAGATTGACGTAGTAGTAGCCCGCGCGCGTGCCGTCGGCGGCGGGGCCGCTGTAATACGCCGTGTAGGTGTAGGGCGCGATCGGCGCCGGGATCGGCATGACGCCGTAGGGGGTGCGCGGAATGACATGGAAGAGCTTCACCAGCTCGGGATCGATGCGCTTGGCCGTGTTGCGGTAGGCCTCGAGCAGTTCCTGCGGATCCTCGTAATAGAACTTCGGGTCGGTGCGCAGGTGTTCCAGGAACGCCTGGAAATCGCCCTCGAAGCCGACCTCGTCGATGATCTTCTCCATCTCCGCGCGGATGCGCGCCACCTCGTCCAGGCCGATCTGGTGAATTTCCTCGGGCGTGAGATCGGTCGTCGTGTAGTGCTTCACGCGCTTCGCGTAATACTCGCGGCCACCGGGCATCGACCAGGCGCCGACGGCGGGGCGGGCCGCCGGCAGGTACTTGTTCGTCATGAAATCGTCGAAGCGCGCGTAGGCGGGCAGCACGACGTCGCGAATGGCCGCGAGCCCGGCCGCGCGAAGCTCCTTCTGTGTCGCGGCGGGAATGGTGTCCGGCATGTGCTCGAAGGGCGCGTAATAGTCGCTTTTCGCAGGATCATCGACGCGCTGCGCCTCGATCTGCTCGATCAGCAGTTTCGTGATCACCGCCGGCTGCGTGAAGCCTCTCTCGATGCCCTTCTGCAAAAGCACGATGTTCTGGTCCACGTATTCGCCGTAGCGCTCAAGGCGGAGAATCCAGTTGCGGTAGTCCTGTTCGTTCTCGAAGCTCACCAGGCTCGCGGTGTCGTAGGCGAGTTGCATGCCGGAGGTTTGCATGATGGGGAAGAGGTAATTCCCGCTGGCGTAATCCGCGAGGCTGTCTTCCAGCGCGCGCTTGAACAACGCGTAGTTCGTCCGGTCCAGCTCCGAAAGACCCGCCGGATCGATTGCCTCCAGCCGCTCGAGGTAGCCGCGGTACAGCGCGTTGCGGCGCTCGAAGGCCGCCAGGCTCACATCGCTCCAGCGGTCGTTGAAGCGCTGGTCGCCGATGTACGACGCCGTGGTCGGGAACTCGCTCAGGTACGTTTCCCAGTAGTCGTCGAACAGCGCGTGGAGTTGTTCGTTTTCGCCATTGCCGGCGGATTTCATGCCCTGGCTTGCGCACGCGGCAAGCACGGCAATGCAGGCGAACAGGAACGTGGAACGCAGGAATTTCATGGGGCCTCCGCGGGATTGGCGGTTCAGAGGCGGAAGATGTTCGCCCCGGTTCGGGGAGGTGTCAAACGCGGCTGCCTGATCGGCGAGGATGACAGGGGAAAAGAAAACCCGCCGGATGGCGGGCTTTCAAGTGGGCAGGCGCAGATTATCGCAGCCGCCGTTTGCCGTGTCGTTTCACAACCGCAAGCGCGAGCAGGGCAGGGACGAAAATCGGACCGAGCGGGCCGCCGCCGCTATCCGTGTCCGGATCGGTTGGTGTGTTGTCGCCCGGGTCATTGCCGCTCGGATCATCGCTCGGATCGTCGCCCGGATCGTCGGATGGATCGTCGTTCGGGTCATCGTTCGGGTCATCGTTCGGGTCATCGGTCGGGTCATCGGTCGGATCATCGGTCGGATCATCGGTCGGATCATCGGTCGGATCATCAGGCGGTTTTGCCGTCGTACTGACGAAGTGCGTCGTCGAGCCGCCGTAGTGCAGCGTCGTCACCCGCGTGGTTTCGGGAGTGATCGCGCTGACGTGACCGAGGAACAGAATCTGACCGTCTTCCACGGTTCCAGGTGCGGTGCTGCAGTTTTCCTGCACGAGAACGTTCTGCCATTCGTTGATGTCATCCGGCAGTTCGTCGAAATCGTCGAACAGGAACCAGCAGCCGTTCTCCACGGAAAACCCGACGGCGGTGTCGATTCCTGAAACGACGGCCGCATTTGAGAATACGAACTCGCCAGCCGGCGCGTCTTCGAGCGGCAGGAAACTCAAGGGATCGGGGATGGGATCGAAGCCAGTATGACTGGCAATAACGAATTCCATCTCACCGGCGGTTACCGTGGTTTCCGTTCGAACGCCCGGTTCCGCTGCGGTTTCGTGGTAAAGCGCGACAATCATTCCGGCGGGAACAACGACTTCCGGTCTCTCCAAGTAGAACGTCCTGCCTGGCGGCGCGAGCATCCCATTGTCGACGAATACCTCGATAGCGACATCACGTGGTCCGAAATCGAAAAGTCCCAGCTCCAGCACTTCGTCCGGTGGAGCGGAAGGCCACGTGAAATCGCTGATGGAATCCGGTTCGGCATCGTAGATGCGCGATTCACCGGGCGCGAGATAACGGTTCACGCCGAATCCGTTGAGGCCGACGACGTTCGCGGGCAACGGGTCTATGTCCACGGCAATCACGCCACCGCGCCGGTCGTAGCGCAGCGCCCAGGTCAAGCGTGGAATTTCCCCCGGGAGTTGAAGGCCGCGCACCACGCCGCTGCCGTCACCGTAGCGTTCATCCAGCTCGCCTTCCGGCGTGAAATAGATCATGTCGTTGTAGAAGTTCAGGTCCCACGCATCCATCACAGCGCTGCCGTCAGCGGGATTCACTGCAAACGCGTATGAAAGGACGGTGTCGCCAACCCGGTGAACTACAAACCCATCGCCACCGCCGTAGGTACTCGCAAGTTCACCGTTCACATCGAAGGCGGCAACCAGCACACGGTCTTCCTCTATCGTTTCGCCGAACAGGTAGGTGCCGACGAGGGTGACACCGTCAAGCGCAAGGCCCATGCCAATGGGCGATAGCGCCACGTTCTCGATTCCCTGCTGCGCCAGGAGCGGCAGCAGAAGTTCGCCCAGGTCCACCGCGCCGTCGTTGCCGAAATCCTCGGCAAGACCCTGACCGTTCTGCTCGACAGCCATCAGCCTGGCATCGTTGCCAGTGGAAGCAAGCAACAGCAACCGGCCGTTGGGAAGCAGATGACTTCCGTGCACATAAGGCGACAGGCCGAGAGGAATGACGAGACTGCCATCATCGCCATAGCCGGGATCACGCTCACCCGTCGTTCCGGACCGGCGCGTCACGGTGAGCTCGGCGGTTTCATTTGAGGCAACCGACGGTGTCGACAACACGAGGAGCTGTCCGTCCGCGCCATCGTCGATGTGATGCAACAGCACTTGATGGTAGTCGTCGTGTGCAAGTTCGATCGCTTGTTCGCCGGGTGCGAAGCCCGGTACGAATTCGCCATTGGCAGTTAGACGCAAAAGGTGACGCGTGGCCCCGGTCGTAGCCTGCCACACCGCCCACCAGCCATCGTCAGCGGTGGGTGTGAGCGCCATGAACGCGTCGTACATCTCGTTGTTCGTGAGCGGGATGATGCCGTGCTCACCCCACGCGCCGGAAAGATCGCGATGGCCGTTTTCATCGAAGCGCATCAGGACCGGTGGACAGCCCGTGGTATCCGGAACGTCGCAGAGTGCCCCGGCAACGACAATGCGGCCTTGCGAGTCGATGCCGAACTCAAACGACATGTCATGCTGGTCGCCGGGCAGTGTCGCAACACTCAACCCCCATTCCCCGAAATGCAGGTCCGGCGCGCCTGGACGCCCGCTGTACGGGTCTTCCGCGAAAGTGGTGGATGTGGACAGCAGGATTGCCAGTACGGCGAACGCGTCGATGCGGATTGATGGCTTTTTCATGCGACCCTCCTTGGATATCCGTTCCCTCGCAACGAGGGTCAGAAACTATCGCGCAGGCAGGTGGGGCATTGGCTCAGGGCGGGCCTGATATTTATTCCGTGAGAGCGTACAGGTGATCGGCCGCGGGAACGGCCTCCTACAGGGCCGATACGTTTCGAAAATTTTTCAGGCGACGGGATGTCGTAGGAGCGTCCTCCCGGGCGCGATTTTGAAACATCGGCCGCGGAGCAGCCTCCTACGAGCGTGATGCCGGTTCCGTGTCGCGTGCGATGCATCGCCCCTGATGCATTTCGAAAGTTTTTCCGGTGACGGGATGTCGTAGGAGCGCCCCCCCGGGCGCGATACGCTTGAAGCATCACAAGGAGGTGATGCATGCGAAAACCCCACGGAAATCATCTGCGCAAGGGACGCCACTCGGAGGCGGGCAGGACGTATCTCGTCACCACGGCAACCGCCCGCCGCCTTCGTTATTTTGACGATCTCTACCTTGGTCGCCTTGTCGTGAAGGCCATGCATCATGCTCACGCGGCGGGCGACGTGTCCTCGCTGTGCTTCGTCGTCATGCCGGATCATCTGCACTGGCTGTTCGAACTGGGCGAGCGCCGCACGCTTTCCGAGGTCATGAATCGCTTCAAGACGTGGACGGCGCATGAAATCAATCGCACGCTCGGCGAGAGGGGGCAGGTATGGCAGCAGGGGTTTCACGATCATGCGTTGCGCGCGCAAGAGGACCTGCGATCGATTGCGCGTTATGTCGTGGCGAATCCGTTACGCGCCGGAATCGTCACGGAGATCGGAATGTATCCGTTGTGGGACGCGGTGTGGCTGGAGGGAGGTGAGGTGTTGTAGGAGCGCGTGAGGATCGGCCGCGAGCAGCGTCCTACAGGGCCGATGCGTTTCGAACGTTTTCCGGGTGACGGGATGTCGCAGGAGCGCCCTCCGGGGCGCGATCCCGAATCATCGGCCGCGGAGCAGCCTCCTACGAGCGTGATGGGGTTCCGTGTCGCGTGCGAGGGATCGGCCGACGATGCGTTTCGAACGTTTTTCGAGTGACGGGATATCGTAGGAGCGCCCTCCCGGGCGCGATTCTGAAACATCGGTCGCGGAGCAGCCTCCTACGAGCGTGATGCGGTTCCGTGTCGCGTGCGGTGGATCGGCCGACGATGCGTTTCGAACGTTTTTCGAGTGAAGGGATGTCGCAGGAGCGGCCTTCTGGGCGCGATTCTGAAA
>DASVCH010000010.1:0-7360 GCA_036381715.1 Gammaproteobacteria bacterium
GATGGTGTATGCCTGCGCGCGCCGGGTGCCGATGGAACGTCTTGCAATTCACTTCCACGACACGCGCAACCAGGCGCTGGCAAACATCCTCGCCTGCATCGACATGGGCATCGCGACGGTGGATTCCTCGGTTTCCGGTCTTGGCGGCTGCCCTTATGCCGATGGCGCTGCGGGCAATGTCGCGACGGAAGATGTCGTCTACATGCTGCACGGCATGGACATCGACACCGGCATCGATCTTCGCAAGCTCCTGGAAACCGCGCAGTGGATCAATGCCGAGCTGGGCCGCACCCCGACATCGAAACTCGCCAAGCTCGATATCGACAACGCGCTGGACGCGACGAAACGGCCGAAGAAAAAGAGCGATCAATAGAATTGGCGGCCCGGCCTGAAGCGCTCAACCGCGGCTCGCGATTTTCTTCTCGATGTACTCGTCCATGCGGGACAGCAGCCGCCACCATTCCGAACCGTCGTCGCGGTACACGCGAATGGCGCCTGCCCTGACCAGGATTTTCCGCAACTCCTCGGGTTCGAAGCCGCCCAGGTGCTTCTGCAGGGTCTCGAACGACCTGTCCGTATAGCCCTCATGGCTCAGGAAATGCCGCGCCGTTTCCTCGGCCATGTATTCGGTCTTGTTCTGCTCCCGAAGTACTTCGATCTGATGCGCCAGCTGCTGCCGGTTCAGCAGGTAGGTCATTCCGCCGCCGACAATGGCGCCGAGCAGGACCGAAAGCGCCGACCAGATTCCATCGTTCATGAGATTCTCCCCGAGCTGAAGCCGGTCACGGAACCAGTTCGTCGATCGCGGCGAGCAGGTCGCGTTCCCGGTAACCCTGGAAACGGCGATAGCCGACGTACACGAGCGGGTAGCCGAACCCGCGCAACGCGTCATAGGCCGCCTTGCCCTGCGGCGACGCCTCGACGTCGATGTCCACGAACGCGATGCCTTCGTCCCTGAAAAGCGCGCGCTGCCGCTTGCAGAAGCCGCACCACGCCGTGCCGTAAAGCACGACGCGCGGATTGCCGGCGGCATCGAAGTGGCCGCGCATGGCACGCCTCTCGGCAGCAGTAAGTACCTCTTCGCCGTAGACTTCCGCCAGCAGGCCCACGACCTCCATCGTTGAACTGCCGGCCACGCGGCGATCGCCGGCCACGGTGAGCGGATACGTATCCACGCCATGGGACCGGCCTTCGGGCGAAGAGACGTCGACGACATCGAAGGGAATGCCGCGGCGACGGATCGTGCGCTTGAGGTCCTCGCAGGGCTTGTTGCAGCCGGGACCGACAAAGACACGAACCAGGGGGTTGCCGTTCGCGTCGAATGCGCCGTCCGCGGCGGACCAGGTGCCGTGCAACTGCCAGGCGCCGGCCGCCAGCAGCGCAATGAACAGGAGTTTCTTCATCCATTCCTCCGCTTGTTCATTCTTCCACTCATGCAATCGTCAATGACAAGGATAGCGATCGCGAATGTGGTCGTTGTAATAATGTCCTTTCGAGGGCGCGTTCAACAGCCCCCTGAAAATCGCCGCCGGCACGCGGCAGAAATCATACGTCTCGCCATGAACGAAACGAATCTTCATCCGCATCGTACCGGGATCGTAGCCGATCGCCGCGATGGCGGAAGAAGAAACAGGAATCATCTTCATTGCCACAGGCTCCCGGCATCCCATCGTCAATGCCTCTTCGCTTTATAGCACTAATGGAAATCCCGCGAACGCGTCACGAGTCCGCCGAGCAGCGCGGAATGGTCTTCCAGCCGTTCGGCGACGAGATGCAGCACGCCGCCATGCCGCTGCAGGATGCCGGACACGCCGAGCAGGCGCGCATTGAGCATGACCTTGCGCTGGCGCTCCGCGACCTTGCGCCACAGGATCACGTTCGTCTGCCCGGTTTCGTCTTCCAGCGTCATGAACATCACGCCCTTTGCCGTGCCCGGGCGCTGGCGATTGATGACAAGGCCCGCGACGCGAATCCGGACGCCGTCTTCCGCCTGCCACAGTCCGGCCGCGGTGTGAAAGCGCAAGCGGCCGAGCCGTTCGCGCAGCAATTCCAGCGGGTGCCGGCCAAGCGTCAGCCCCAGCCGCGCGTAATCGCTGACGATGTCCTCGCCTTCCGCAGGCTTGCGCAGCATGGGCACGCCTTCGCTGAAATGCGGCTGCTCGAACAATGGCGTCGCCGTCTCGATGCCCGCCACCTGCCAGCGCGCACGATGCCGGTGTCCCGCCAGCGCGTGCAGCGCGCCGGCCGCGGCCAGCGCATCCAGCTCGCGTTGTTCGAGTTGCGCGCGGCGGGCGAGATCCGCGACATCGATGAAGTCTTTCTGCAACCGCGCCTGCCGCATGCGTTCCGCCGCCTCCGCGTTGAATCCCTTCACCATGCAGAATCCCAGCCGCAGCAGCGCGTCTCCGCGCGCGCCGCGTTCCAGGGCGCATTCCCATTCGCTTGCCTGCACGTCCACGGGAAGAACTTCGACGCCATGCCGGCGCGCGTCCTGCACCAGTTGCGCCGGCGCGTAAAAACCCATCGGCTGCGAATTCAGCAATGCCGCGCAGAAGGCCGCCGGTTCGTGCCGCTTCAGCCAGGCGGAGACGTAAACCAGCAGCGCGAACGACGCGGCATGGCTTTCCGGGAAACCGTATTCGCCGAACCCCTGCAACTGCCGGTAGATCTGCCGCGCAAAGTCTTCGTCGTAACCGCGCTCGAGCATGCCATTGATCAGTTTCTCCTCGAACGGCTCGATGCCGCCGCGCCTTCGCCACGCCGCCATCGCGCGGCGCAACTGGTCGGCCTCGCCGGGCGTGAAGCCCGCGGCGACCTCGGCGATCTTCATCGCCTGCTCCTGGAAGATCGGCACGCCCAGCGTCCGTTCCAGCACGCCGCGGATGGCATCGTTCGGATAGGTCACGGCTTCCTCGCCGCAACGCCTGCGAAGATACGGATGCACCATGTCGCCCTGGATCGGGCCGGGCCGCACGATCGCGACTTCGATCACGAGATCGTAGAAGGTTTTCGGCTTGAACCTCGGCAGCATCGCCATCTGTGCGCGCGATTCGATCTGGAACACGCCCATGGTGTCGGCGCGCTGGGTCATTTCATAGACCTGCTCGTCTTCCGGCGGCAATGTCGCCATGGTCCATTTTGTGCCGCGAAAATCGTTGACCAGGTTGAGCGCGCGACGGATGGCGGTAAGCATGCCGAGGCCGAGTACATCCACCTTCAACAGGCCGAGCGATTCCAGGTCGTCCTTGTCCCATTGAATGACGGTGCGCTCCGGCATGGCGGCGTTCTCGACCGGCACGAGTTCATCGAGCGAATTTCGCGCGATCACGAAACCGCCAACGTGCTGCGACAGATGCCGCGGAAAGCCGATGAGCGCATTCACCAGCACGCGCAGCTTGCGGATCACGGGGCTTTCCGGATCGAAACCGGCTTCGCGAATGCGTTCCTCGTTCACCGCCTTGCCGTCCCACCACTGCATGGCTTTCGCGAGATTCTCGATCTGCGCCATGCCAAGCCCCAGCGCCTTGCCGACATCGCGAACCGCGCTGCGCGGCCGGTAGCTGATGACGGTGGCCGCAAGCGCGGCGCGCTCGCGGCCGTAATTTTCGTAAATGTACTGAATGACTTCCTCGCGCCGTTCGTGCTCGAAATCCACGTCGATGTCCGGCGGCTCGTTGCGTTCCGCGGAAATGAAGCGCTCGAATACCATCGCCTGGCGGGCCGGATCGACTTCCGTGATCCCGAGACAGAAACACACCGCGGAGTTCGCCGCCGAGCCGCGCCCCTGGCAGAGAATGCCACGCGCGCGCGCGAAGCGGATGATGTCGTGCACGGTAAGAAAGAAGGGCTCATAGCGCAGCTTTTCGATCAGCGAAAGCTCGCGCTCGATCTGCTGCATGACATCCGGTTTCACGCCCTGCGGCCAGCGCCGTGCAATGCCTTCGAGGACAAGCTTGCGAAGGTGACTCGCCGGCGTCTCGCCTTCCGGCACAAGTTCTTCCGGGTACTCGTAACGCAGCTCGTCAAGCCGGAAGCGGCACGCTTCGGCGAGCGCGACGGATTCCGCCAGCCATTTCGCGGGATAGATTCCGGCAAGACAATCGCGTGTTCGCAAATGCCGCTCGCCGTTCCGGTACAGCGCGTGGCCCGCGAGCGAAACCGGCGTGCGCAGGCGGATCGCGGTCACCGTGTCCTGCAGGGCGCGGCGGCCGCGGACATGCATGTGCACATCGCCGGCGGCGACGATTTCCAGGTTCACTGCCCGCGCAACGGCCTGCAGTTGCGCGAACCGGGCGTGACGGTCGCCTTCGTTCAGCCACTCCGCGGCGATGCGCGCGCGTTCGCCGAACGTGCCGCGCACCCAGTGCGCGGTTTCCATGCCGATGATTTCGTCCGGTGCCCACAGCACCCAGCAGCCCGGCAGGCCGTCCGCGAAATCCGCGCGCGCAAGATGATATTCGCCTTTCGCAGCAGCGCGGCGGCCGCGCGTGATGACGCGGCACAGGCTGTTGTAGCCTTCACGGTCGCGCGCGAGCGCGATCAGTTTCGGACCGTCGTCGAGACGAAACTCCGCACCGACAACCAGGTGCATCGCATGTTCGCGCGCCGCCTCCCACGCCCGCACGGCGCCGGCGACGGAACATTCATCGGTAATGGCGATGGCGCGATAACCCAGCGCCTTCGCGCGTGCGACCAGTTCGTCCGGATGCGAGGCGCCGCGCAGGAAGGTGAAGTTGGAAATGCAATGGAGTTCGGCGTATTCCGGATTCATGACGATCACCCGAAGATGCCGTGCAGCCACCAGCGGCCGGTGTTCACGTCGCGGAAAACCCACAGGCGGCGTCCCTGTGCGTCACGGGCAACGTGGTAATCGCGCTTGACGTCGCCGCCGTCCCACCAGCCGGTTTCGATGCGCTCGGGCCCTTGCAGCATTTCCAGTCCGCGCGTCTTCAACGGCTGCGGCTTCGCAAGCAGCCAGTGCGGCCGATGTCCGGTGACGGTTTTTGCTTGCGCGAATCCGGGTGTTGTGAATTTCCATGCCCGCTCGGGCCGGTGATCCGCATGCGCATCGATGCCGGTCACCGCTTCGGCGCCCAGGCGTGCGCGCAGGCGCTCCACGAGTTGCAGCCAGTCATCGTCCTCGACGCGCTGCTCGACAAACAGCGTACGATCGCGCCCGGCGAGCGGCACGGGATCCCTTGCCTGCAAGTGAACCTCGAGCGCGGGCGCAGGCAGCGCCAGCGTTTCCAGTTTCTGCTCCACGAGATCGCGGATGCGCGCGGCATCGCGCGTGGCTTGCGCGAAACCCGACAGCATTTCGGTATGACTGCCGTCACGATGCAGGAAACGCCAATGCAACCGGCTCACGCCCTGCTGCGTGGCGCGCAGGTAATCATCCAGCTCGCGCAACAGCTGTTGCATCGGCTGCCGCAAACGATCGGTGTCGCTGATTTCGTACAGCAGGTCGATGCGTGAAAAAAACGTCTTCGGCGGCGGCAGCGGCCGGCGCACGTCCGGCGCGCGGCCCAATGCCTGGTCCAGCTCGCGCAACACCTTGAAACCGTAGCGGCGCGCGAAACCGTCGCGCGGCAAGCGCATGAGATCGCGCAAGCGGCGCGCGCCGATGCCATGAAATTTATCGAGAAGCTCCGCGTCGAAACCGGTCATGGAAAGCGGCAGTTCGCCCAGCACGCCGGGCAGGGCTTCGATGCGATCGACATGAACATCGCGCCCCGCATTCGCCAGCCATGAAGCGGCGCGCGGCGTCGGCGCAAGCGCGATGCGCGCATCGAAGCCGAGCCGGTGAATGCCCGCCTGCACCGCGTCGCGCAACGCCGCGGCGCCCTGGAACAAGGACAAGGAACCGCGCACTTCCAGCAGCAATGCCTGTTCCTCGATGCAGACCGTCGGCGTGAAGCGTCCCGCCCAGGCCGCGAGACGCCGCAACGTCCGTTGCTCGCGTTCGGCGTCGCGTTCGTACACGTCGAGCGCCGGGAATCGTGACCAGGCCGCCGCGAGCGTCATGCCCGGCAGGACGCCGGCCGCTTCGGCGCGCGCATTCACGGCGTGGATGCGCGCGACGTGCGCGGCATCGATGACCGCGCAGGGCGAAGCGATTTCCTGTCCGCGCGTCAGCGTTTCCAGCGCGAGCGCGGGCAGGTGCACCGCGAGCCATAGCGGTTCGAATCGCGGCAGCCGGACGGGCCGCGGCACGCGCGGCCGCAGCGCGGTTTGCCTGACCGGCAATGCAGGAAACAGGGATTGCTGCGCGGGTTTCATGCGCGCACTTTCGCCGGCCGGCCGCCGCGGCACTTGAGTATGTGGATGTCGAGAAAGCCGTCGCGATTGTCGACGCTCAACCGCAACGCGGCCGGCGAATGCGCGATCGCGTGGCGCTGCGGCCGCAACAGGATTCCCCAGCTGCCGCTGTCGGCGGCGGCGAGCTGCAGGCGGCGGATCGCGCGTTCATGGCATTGATCCAGCCAGAGCAGCACGACGGAGTGCTTGCCGTAACGCAGCGCCTGCTCGGCGGACCAGAGCCGGTCCTGTGTGCGTTGCGGGCAGACCAGCAGCATCCGGGAAAGCCGCAGCCCGGCCGCCGCCAGCGCCGGTGCGTACGGAATGTGCGGCGGCGAGATCCACGAAACCGCGCGGCCTTCCTGGCTCAACCGTGCCAGCGCCGGCAGCAGCACCGCCAGCTCGCCCGCCCCGGTTTGCCGGGCCAGGATTTCCACGACACAACCGAGCGGCCAGCCGCCGCCCGGCAGCGCCGCGTCCAGCGCGGCAAACCCCGTGGGAACCGTTTCGCCGCCAGGCGCCCGCGCAGCCCGGCCGCGCCAGACGCCCGGCAACTGGTCCAGATTCATGGGATTTGCGTCACGAGTCATGCCGACCGTGTGCTCCGGAAAGCGACATTCGAGGAAACTGTATATTCATACAGTATCGAGAGCAGGACAAGGCGCAGCGCGACGAAATGCCAGAATGAACAGGGGGAGCCGATCCGGAAGAAGATGGCGTCGCAAGCCGTTGAATTATGGCTACGGGTGGACTTGAACCCGGCCTGCACGGCCGAGAAGCGCCATCGATTCGTCGCGTAGCGACACCGACCCGGCCTACGTGGCCGAGGAGCAGAACGAATAATGCTGAGGTCGAATGCGACCGGCTTAAGCCACTGAAATACTAAAAGATTTTGGTGGCTACGGGTGGACTTGAACCACCGACCCGGCCTACGTGGCCGAGGAGCAGAACGAATAATGCTGAGGTCGAATGCGACCGGCTTAAGCCACTGAAATACTAAAAGATTTTGGTGGCTACGGGTGGACTTGAACCACCGACCTCAGCATTATGAGTGCCGCGCTCT
>DASVCH010000011.1:0-26228 GCA_036381715.1 Gammaproteobacteria bacterium
TTGCAGAACGCGCTGCTGCATCACGCGCCGGCGCTGGTGAACGTTCCGCGCGCCGGCATCGTGCATCGCCTGGACAAGGAGACGTCCGGCCTCCTGGTGATCGCGAAAACCCTGCCTGCGCACACCGCGCTGGTCGCGGCTCTCGCGAACCGCACCGTCAAGCGCGAATACGAAGCCGTCAGCGGCGGCGTCATGACGGCCGGCGGCACCATTGACGCGCCCATCGGGCGCCATCCGGTCGACCGCAAGCGCATGGCCGTGCGCGAGCGCGGCGGGCGCGAAGCGGTGACGCATTACCGCGTGATCCGCCGTTTCCGCGCGCACACGCACGTCGCCGTCACGCTTGAGACCGGCCGCACCCACCAGATTCGCGTGCACCTCGCGCACGTGCGACACGCCATCGTCGGCGATCCCGTTTACGGCCGCAGGCTTGCCTTGCCGAAACAGCCCTCGCCGGCACTCGTCGAAACCCTGCAGGCCTTTCGCCGCCAGGCCTTGCACGCACGGCGGCTTTCCTTCGCGCATCCTCTCGACGAACGCGCGCTGAGCTTTGAAGCGCCTCTGCCCGCGGACATGCAGGCGCTGCTCGCGGCGCTTGAACGCGATGCCGCGGAAAACGCCGATGCGTGATCTGCAGCTGATCCTGCCCGGCTGGTCCGCGCCATCGAACGTGCGCGCGGCGGCGACCACGCGCGCGGGCGGCGTCAGCGAGGGGCCGTTCGCGAGCCTGAACCTCGGCAACCTGACCGAAGACAGGCCGGACGCCGTGGCCGCCAATCGCCGGCTGTTGCGCGGACGGCTGGGCCTGACGCGCGAGCCGGCCTGGCTGCACCAGATTCACGGCAATGTCGTCGTGCGTGCCGACGAGGTGACCGAGCCGCCGGCCGCCGACGCGAGCTGGACGGACCGGCCCGGCGTTGCGTGCGTGGCGATGGTCGCGGATTGCCTGCCGGTGCTTTTCTGCGACCGGGCGGGCACGCGCGTGGCGGCAGCGCACGGCGGCTGGCGGGGGCTGGCGAGCGGCGTTCTCGAAACCACCGTCGAGGCGCTGGGCGTCGAGCCCGGCGAACTGCTGGCTTGGCTTGGGCCTGCCATCGGTCCCGATGCCTTCGAGGTGGGAACGGAAGTGCGCGAGGCGTTCACGGATCGCTGGCCGGAAACCGAAGCGGCGTTTCGCCGCGGCCGCGAGGAGCGCTGGCTTTGCGACATCTACGCGATCGCGCGCATCCAGTTGCTTGAACTCGGCGTGCGGGAAATATCCGGCGGGGGCTTCTGCACCGTGAACGATGAACGGTTCTATTCGTTTCGCCGCGACGGCATGACCGGCCGCATGGCGGGACTCGTCTGGCTGGAAGCTGTGGCAGAATAGCGCGCTTCACGCCCACGAGGTTCGCATGTCCCTGCTGCTCGCCATCATTCTTTTCACCGCGCTCGGCGGCGTACTCGGCGTACTTGCGGCGTCCGTCCTGCTGCTGCTGTCCGACCACTGGCATCGAAGGCTGCTGCCGTACCTCATCAGCTTTGCCGTCGGCGCGCTGCTGGGCGCGGCGTTCCTTGCGCTCCTGCCGCACGCCATCGAAGCCGCCGGCATGGAGAGCCTGCACGAGATCGGCCTGACGTTCGTCATCGGCATCCTGCTGTTCTTCCTGCTGGAGAAACTCGTCATCTGGCGGCATTGCCACGTGCATGACTGCGAGGCGCACACGCCGGATCACGATCACAGCCGGCCGGAACGCGCCGCCGGCGTGCTGGTGCTGATCGGCGATGGCCTGCACAACCTCATCGACGGCGTGCTGATCGCGGCTGCTTTCCTCACCGACTTCCATCTCGGCATCGTCACCGCGCTGGCCGTGGCCGCGCATGAAATCCCGCAGGAAGTCGGGGACGTCGCGGTGCTGCTCCAGTCCGGCATGAGCCGCGCGAAGGCCTTGCTGTACAACGTCGCCGCGTCGCTGAGCGCGGTCATCGGCGGCGTCGTCGCGTATTTCAGCCTGGAAGCCGCCGAAGGCGCGCGGCCCTACGTGCTTGCCGTCGCCGCCGGCAGCTTCGTCTATGTGGCAGTGGCGGACCTGATTCCCGGCCTGCATCGGCGCGTCGACGCGCGCTCGGGCGTGGAACAGATCGTGATGATCGCCACCGGCCTCGGCATGATCCTGCTCAGCCATTCGCTGCTGCACTGAGACTCGCTGCCACGCTTGAATCTGTCATATCCGCCCCTATCTCCCTCGCATCGAATTTTGCGTTTCGGGAGAACGCGGCATGCGGATGGACAAGCTCACCTCGAAGTTCCAGCTCGCGCTGGCCGACGCGCAGTCGCTGGCCCTCGGCCGCGATCACCAGTTCATCGAGCCCGCCCACCTGATGCTCGCGCTGGTCGACCAGGACGGCGGCAGCGTGCGGCCGCTGCTGGCACGCGCGGGCGTGCAGCTGAACCAGTTGCGCGCGGACCTGCAGCGTGCACTGGACAACTTGCCGCAGGTCGAGGGCACGCCGGGCGAGGTGCATGTCTCGAACGATCTCGGCCGCCTGCTGAACGTCACCGACAAGCTCGCGCAGAAGCGCAACGACCAGTACATCTCCTCGGAGCTGTTCGTGCTCGCGGCCTTCGAAGACAAGGGCGTGCTCGGCAAGGCGCTGAAAGACGCAGGCGCCGTGAAGGGCGCGGTCGAGAAGGCCATTGATGAAATGCGCGGCGGGGAGCAGGTGAACGATCCGAACGCCGAGGAACAACGCCAGGCGCTGGAAAAATTCACCGTCGATCTCACCGCGCGCGCGGAGGCGAACAAGCTCGATCCGGTCATCGGCCGCGACGAGGAAATCCGTCGCGCCATCCAGGTGCTGCAGCGGCGCACCAAGAACAACCCCGTGCTGATCGGCGAGCCCGGCGTCGGCAAGACCGCGATCGTGGAAGGCCTCGCACAGCGCATCGTGAACGGTGAAGTGCCGGAAGGGCTGAAGGACAAGCGCATTCTTTCGCTCGACATGGGCGCGCTGATCGCCGGCGCGAAATTCCGCGGCGAGTTCGAGGAGCGCCTGAAGGCCGTGCTGAACGATCTCGCGAAGCAGGAAGGCCGCGTCATCCTTTTCATCGACGAAATTCACACCGTGGTCGGCGCGGGCAAGGCCGAAGGCGCGATGGACGCCGGCAACATGCTGAAACCCGCGCTCGCGCGCGGCGAACTGCATTGCGTCGGCGCGACAACCCTGGACGAATACCGCCAGCACATCGAGAAGGACGCCGCGCTCGAACGCCGTTTCCAGAAAGTGCTGGTGGATGAGCCGAGCGTGGAGAACACCATCGCGATTCTGCGCGGCCTGAAGGAGCGCTACGAGGTGCATCACGGCGTCGAGATCACCGACCCCGCGATCGTCGCCGCCGCCACGCTTTCGCACCGCTACATCACCGATCGGCAGTTGCCGGACAAGGCGATCGACCTCGTCGATGAAGCGGCGTCGCGCATTCGCATGGAAATCGATTCGAAGCCGGAAGCAATGGATCGTCTCGACCGCCGCCTGATCCAGTTGAAGATCGAGCGCGAAGCGCTGAAGAAGGAAAAGGACGAAGCCTCGAAGCGGCGGCTTGCGGATCTTGAATCGGAAATCGAAAAGCTCGAACGCGAATACTCGGATCTCGAGGAAATCTGGAAATCCGAGAAGGCGAGCCTGCAGGGCACGGCGCACGTCAAGGAAGAAATCGAGCGCGCGCGCGCCGAACTCGAGACCGCACGGCGTGCCGGCGATCTCGGCCGCATGTCCGAAATCCAGTACGGCCGCCTGCCGGAGCTGGAGCGCCAGCTCGAGTCCGCGTCGCAGGCCGAGCAGGCGGAAACGAAACTCGTCAGAAACCGCGTCACCGACGAGGAGATCGCCGAAGTCGTCGCACGCTGGACGGGCATTCCCGTGTCGAAGATGCTCGAAGGCGAGAAGGAAAAACTGCTGCGCATGGAAGACGAACTCCGGAAAAGAGTGGTCGGCCAGGATGAGGCGGTCACGGCGGTGGCGAACGCGATCCGCCGCTCGCGCGCCGGGCTTTCCGATCCGAACCGTCCGTCGGGTTCGTTCCTGTTTCTCGGTCCGACCGGCGTCGGCAAGACGGAGTTGACGAAGGCGCTTGCTGCGTTCCTGTTCGACACGCAGGATGCGATGGTGCGCATCGACATGTCCGAGTTCATGGAGAAGCATTCCGTCGCGCGCCTGATCGGCGCGCCGCCGGGCTATGTCGGCTACGAGGAAGGCGGTTATCTCACCGAGGCCGTGCGCCGCAAGCCGTATTCCGTGATCCTGATGGACGAGGTCGAGAAGGCGCACCCGGACGTGTTCAACGTGCTGCTGCAGGTGCTGGACGATGGCCGCCTTACCGACGGGCAGGGACGCACGGTGGATTTTCGCAACACGGTGATCGTGATGACCTCGAACCTGGGCTCGCAGGTGATCCAGGAGCTGTCCGGCGAGGAAAACTACGCGAAGATGAAAGACGCCGTCATGGAGATCGTCGGCCAGCATTTCCGGCCCGAGTTCATCAACCGCGTCGATGAAACCGTCGTGTTCCATCCGCTCGGCCGCGAACAGATTCGCGCCATCACCGACATCCAGGTCGATTACCTGCGCCGGCGCCTTGCCGAACGCGACATGAAACTGGAGATTTCACCGGAAGCCCTGGACCGGCTTGGCGAAGCCGGGTTCGATGCGGTGTATGGCGCGCGTCCGTTGAAGCGCGCCATCCAGCAGCAGGTGGAGAACCCGCTGGCGCAGAAAATCCTCAAGGGCGAGTTCGGTCCGGGCGACACCATCCGTCTTGAAATCAACGGCGACCGCGCGCTGGAGTTTGCCAGGGCGGCCTAGGAAATCAGGTTCCTCCCGCGCCTCTCTGACGCTTCCATTCAATGCGGTTGCGTCCCGCACGCTTGGCGTCATACAGCAGCTCGTCGGCGCGCGCGACGAGTGCCGAACATTCCTCGCCCGGTTCCGCCACGGCGACGCCCGCGCTGAAAGTGATGGTGCTTGCGGTGGTTCCGGTCGGGAAGCGATGTTCGCCGACGGTCGCGCGGATGCGATCGGCGATATCGCACGCCGTTTCGAGATCGGTTTCCGGGAACAGCACGACGAATTCCTCGCCGCCGTAGCGCGCAAGGATGTCCGTCTTGCGCAGCATGCCGCGCACGAGCGCGACGAATTTTTGCAGCACGTTGTCGCCGACTTCATGGCCGAAGTTGTCGTTGACCTGCTTGAAATGGTCGAGGTCGATCAGCGCGACGGCGGGCGGTTGCCGGTTGCGCTCGGCGCGCCCGAGTTCGATCCGCGCGGCCTCCACGAAATAGCGGCGGTTGTAGGCGTTCGTGAGGCCGTCCTTGAACGCGAGATTTTCCAGTTCCTCTTCCTTGTGCTTCTGCCGGGTCACGTCCGCGAACGCGACCAGGAACACCGGTTCGCCGTTCAGCTCCAGCGTCTTCGCGCTGAGCATGGCCCAGAAAGGCTCGCCGCTCGGCGTCTTGAGCTGCGCGATGAAGCCTTCGACCTTGCCGACGCTGCGCAGTTTTTCCACGAACGAGGTCCGGTCGGCGGGATTGACGTAGAACTCCGGCGCGGCATGCCCGAGCAGCCCGCCGAGCGGCGTTTCGAACATGTCGGCGGCTTTCTGGTTGCAGTAGCGGATCATGCCGTTGTCCAGGCGCGTCACGATCAGGGGGAAGGGCGCCGCTTCCAGCAGCGTCATCAGCGTCTTCTGCGTTCGGTTCAGCACTTCCTCGGCGGCGACCGTGTCGGACACGTCGGCAATACTGCTCATCAGCGCGCGGCGGCCGTGGTGATCGATCAGCGTCGCCGACACCAGGCCCCAGAAGACCTTGCCGTCGGCCTTGCGCAGCCTTGCACGGTATTCGCGGACGTGTCCCGCGGCTGCCGCCTGTTTCACGAAGCGCTCCCGGTCCGCCGCGTCTTCCCAGAATTCCGCGGCCATGACGCTGTCCGTCCGTTCGTTCGAGATGCGGAACAGGTCCAGCGCGTGCTGGTTGGCGGCGAGTGGACGCGCTTCGTCCAGGTCGGTCAGGAGCATGGCGGTCGGCGCGAGGTAGAACAGGTCGCGCAGGCTGTCGTCGCTCAGCGCGAGATGCGATTGCCGCAAGGCGTAATGTCCCGTTTCACCGTTGCGGCTGCGGCCGGAGGTATCTGCCAGCCAGGCATTCTCGACCTTCGAGGCGACCAGTTGCAGGAAGGTTTCGTCGTCGGTTTCGAGGTGTTCGCGGGACTCGAGCAATTCGACGCAAAGCAAGCCCAGCGGCGCGTCGAACAGCCGCACCGGCAGCGCCAGCACGCTCCGGGTTTGCGGCGCGGGCGCCAGCGTTTCGGCCACGGCGTTTTTCGAATAACAGCGCACGGCGTCGCTGTCGAGCGTTTCCGCGAGCGCGGTATTCACCGGCAAGCGCCTGGCGGCGCGCGTCTGGATGACGCCCTTTCGATCGGCCTGGCAGAACAGCCGCAGGCCATCGCCGTTTTCCAGGCGCCAGAACGCGGCGCGCAACGCAGGCAGGCCGCGGCAGGCGATCTGCAGGATTTCGGCGGCGGCAACGGGCAGCGAATCGGCGCGCAGGGCCTGCAGCGCGCGAACGGCAACCACGCGGCTGTTTTCCGGGTCTGTCCCGGTCTCGATTTTCTGCGGCGGATTCACGCGAAAATTTCCCGTAGCAGTGCGGCCGTTTCCCCGGGCGCTTCGAACTGCGGATAGTGTCCCGGACCCCGCAGATGGATCAGCCGGGCATGCGGCAGGCGGTCGACGACCGCCGCTTGCAGGAACGCCGGAGGCAGGAAGGGATCGTCCGTGGCGATCACCGTTGCCGGAAGCGTCACGCGTTCAAGCGACGCGTTTGCATCGCCCAGGCGAAAGGCGTCAAAAGCGGTGCTGATCGCATCGGGCGCCGTGTTCAGGGCGTCTTCGATCAACAGGCCGCGGCCGGCCGCATCGAGGCTGAGACAGGACATGTCGACGATGCGCTCGATGCCGTCGCGGTCGCCGCCGCAACCGCGAAACAGCGGCTGCAGCTCGGCGGGGAAATCCAGTCCCTGCACCGGAACCGGGTTCATCAGCGTCAGCGTGGCAAAGCGGCCTGGGAGTCTCGTGGCAAGCAGCGCGGCGAGCTGGCCGCCCATGCTGTGCCCGACGAGGTGCGCGCCCTGCAGGTTTTGCGCGTCGCAAAAAACGGCGAGATCCGCGACGAGGTCGTCCAGCGTACGCCTACCGGCGGGCGGTGTCGCGCCGGTGCCGGGCAGGTCCGGACGGACCAGGCGGAAGTCCTCCAGCAGCGGCGGCAACCGGTCCCAGACGCGTCCCGACACCATCCAGCCGTGCACGAGAAGCACGGCCGGTCCGCGGCCGGACTCGCGGAATCGCAGGGAAGATCGCGGTGCGTTCTTTGGATTGTTCATGGCTGGCTCCAAGAGTACTCGACAGGCGCAAGGCGTGGGTAATTCAGCTCAGCAAGTGCCCGCTCGCCGGGGAGCGGCGGATGACGTGCCGGCCCGGTCAGACGGTTGCTGCGAAGCCCGCGAATACTTAATATTCGCCGCCTTTCCGGGAGCTTTCCCGGCGTTTTCGCAGCGATTTGCCCACAGGACACGACATGCGCACCCACTACTGCGGACAGGTAGACGAATCCCTTCTCGACCAGGAAGTCACGGTTTGTGGCTGGGTGCACCGGCGGCGCGATCACGGCGGCGTGATCTTCGTCGATCTGCGCGACCGCGAAGGCCTGCTGCAGGTGGTCATGGATCCGGACGAGAAGGCCGTGTTCGAGCTCGGCGAACGCGTGCGTTCGGAATACGTGCTGAAGATCACCGGCAAGGTGCGCCGCCGGCCGAAAGGCACGGAAAACCCGAAGCTCACCTCCGGCCAGGTCGAGGTGTACGCGCAGTCGATGGAACTGCTGAACAGCGCCGAGACGCCGCCGTTCATTCTCGACGAGGCCGACGAGGTCAGCGAAGAACACCGCCTGAAATACCGCTACATCGACCTGCGCCGCCCGGAAATGCAGCGGCGCCTTCGTTTGCGTCACTGCCTGACGACGTCCATCCGCAGGTACATGGACGAAAACGGTTTCATCGACATCGAAACCCCGATGCTGACCAAGGCCACACCGGAAGGCGCGCGCGATTACCTCGTGCCGTCGCGCACCCACGCGGGCAAATTCTTCGCGCTGCCGCAGTCGCCGCAGATCTTCAAGCAGCTGCTGATGATGTCCGGCTTCGACCGTTACTATCAGATCGTGCGCTGCTTCCGCGACGAAGACCTGCGCGCCGACCGCCAGCCGGAATTCACCCAGCTTGACGTGGAAACGTCCTTCCTCGACGAAGACGCGATCATGGGCCTGATGGAAGAACTCGTGCGCGTGGCGTTCCGCGACGTGCTCGACGTCCAACTGCCGAATCCTTTCCCGCGCATGCCGTACCACGAGGCCATGCAGCGTTTCGGTTCCGACAAGCCGGATCTGCGCATTCCGCTGGAGCTGGTCGAAGTGGGCGATCTTGTGGCGGACTGCGACTTCAAGGTTTTCGCGGCACCGGCGAAGGATGCGCGCGGACGCGTTGCCGCGCTGCGCGTGCCGAAAGGTGGCGAACTCACGCGCAAGGACATCGACGACTACACGAAATTCGTCGGCCGCTACGGCGCGAAGGGTCTCGCCTATATAAAGGTGAACGACGTCGCCGCCGGCAAGGACGGCCTGCAGTCGCCGATCGTGAAGTTCCTGTCCGACGAGGCCGTGAAGGGCATTCTCGAACGCACGCAGGCGGAAAACGGCGATCTCATCTTCTTCGGCGCGGACAAGCTTCGCATCGTGAACGACGCGCTCGGCGCGCTGCGCCAGAAGCTTGGCCAGGATCTCGGCATGATCGAAGGCGAGTGGGCGCCGCTGTGGATCGTCGACTTCCCGATGTTCGAGTTCGACGACAAGGAAAACCGCTGGTTCTCCATGCACCATCCGTTCACGGCGCCGAAGGTCGACGATCCGAACGAACTCGCGGGCGACCTGGGCGAGATCGTCTCGCGCGGCTACGACATCGTGCTGAACGGCTACGAGATCGGCGGCGGCTCGGTGCGTATCCACCGCCAGGAAATGCAGGCGAAGATCTTCGAGCTGCTGGGCATTTCCGATGAAGAAGCGCGCGAGAAATTCGGCTTCCTGCTCGATGCGCTGAAATACGGTGCGCCGCCGCACGGCGGTCTCGCCTTCGGCCTCGACCGTCTCGCCATGCTGATGGCGAACGCGCCGAACATCCGCGAGGTCATCGCCTTCCCCAAGACGCAGACCGCGCACGACCCGCTCACCGACGCGCCGGGCGAAGCCAACCCGCAGGCGCTGAAGGAACTGCACATCCAGGTGCGCAAGCCGCCGAAGATTGCGGAATAGGCAAGAGCGATGGACAGGACAAAAATCCTGTTAATCCTGTCCATCGCTCCGCTTGCCGCGACAAAGAACCTCAGCGGCGCGGATTTCTTCAAGCACGGGCGATAGCGAAGGCTCGACGTGCCGCTTCGCCAGCGCCCAGACGCCCTCCGGTCCTGCCAGCACGAAATTCCTCAGGGCATTGTCCGACACGCTTGCTTCCTGCTCGATCCAGAGCGCCGCGGTGAGCGCGCCCCACTTGCGATCGAAACGCCCCATGGAGTGGTCCGCCATGAGCCGTTTCGCGTCGCTTTCGGTTGCGCATGCGAGCGCAGCCAGCCGCGCAACGAACCGTGGCACAAGGATCGCGAGTGTTTCCCGCGCTTTTCCCGACTCGCGCCCGTCCGTCGCGCGCCAGCCGTCAGACATCGAGTACCAGTTTCCCATGCCTTCGAGCCAGGTTCCGAGCAGGGCGGCATCGAGTGGCGTGTCGGCGGCGTAGGGATGCTGCTGCAGCCAGGCTTTCTGCAGGAGATGCGTGTATTCGTGACGGAAGAAACGGTCGATGCGCGCGGTGTTTTCCGGTTTCGCGGCATCGCCGTAAATGGCTTGCAGGCGTTCGAGGTCGAAACCGATGGTGTGCGGATCGTGCGTGAAGGCGTCCTCGCCGCCGCGGTTGCCGAGCACGATGCGCGCCGCGGGCGGGGCAAGCGGCCGGAAGACCTGCGCCAGTGCGGGCGCCTCCTTTTCCCAGGGCGCGGCGCGGGAATGGATCAAGGCCGCCCAGGCGGCCTCGCCGGCAGTCAACGGCTTCTCGAGGTGTTCGATGGCGCGAAAGTCCGCCGCCGGGAGGCGTTTGCGGATCATCTCCCGCCACAGCGCCGTCGCGCGCCCGGTATCGTCCACGCCGGGAACGATTTCCACGGTCGCGGCAAAAGCGCCGGCCGACGCGGCCACGTGCAACACGATCAGAAGAAGAAAGCGCATCCGTTATCCCTTTTTCATGGCCCCGATTTCGATGCCATCATGCGGCGTACGGTTTGAAAGAAGTGCACGGAAGATGGCATTCAGGCGCCCCGAATCGGTACTGGTGATCGTCGCGACGGACGCGAACGAAGTCCTTTTGCTTCGCCGCCGCGATCCGCGGGGTTACTGGCAGTCGGTCACGGGATCGCTGGAGCAGGGCGAAAGCGCGATCGCCGCGGCGCGGCGTGAACTGCATGAGGAAACGGGCCTTGCCGCCGGCGCCGGACTGGAAGACACGGGGCTCGTCAACGAATTCGAAATCATACCGCCATGGACGGCAAGGTACGCCCCGGGAACGAAGACGAATCGTGAGCACGTCTACCTGCTGCAACTGCGCGAACGGCCCGCCATCGAACTCGATCCCCGCGAGCATGTCGAATACCGCTGGCTGCTTCCCCCGGATGCCGTGGCGCTCGCCAGTTCCTCCACCAACCGCGACGCCATTCGCCGGTTGTTGAAAAGCTGAAGAAAAACCGCGCCTCGCGGTAAAATATGTCTCCTTTGCCTGACCCATGCACGTGACGTGCAAGGAGCCTTGAATGGGTGCCAACGCCCCGCGCGCCATCCAGGAATTCGCCGCCCTCGCGGACGCCGAATGCGAAGCCCGCATTCTCGCCGCGAAGGAAAAGCTCGGTGGCCGCCTGGTGATTCTCGGTCATCACTACCAGCGCGAAGAGGTCTATCGCTTCGCCGATCTCACGGGCGATTCGCTGAAGCTTTCCCAGCTCGCGGCGAACGTCGACGCGGAATACCTCGTCTTCTGCGGCGTGCACTTCATGGCGGAAGTGGCGGACATCGTCTCCAAGCCGGAACAGGTCACCATCCTGCCCGACATGGCGGCAGGCTGCTCGATGGCGGACATGGCAAACCTTGCCGATGTCGAACGCGCGTGGCGTGAAATCAACGAAGCGCTCGACGGCGAAGCGGATAACGTTGTCACGCCGATCACCTACATCAATTCTGCGGCTGACCTGAAGGCGTTCTGCGGCCGGCATGGCGGCATCGTCTGCACATCCACCAACGCGCCGGGAATTCTTGACTGGGCGTTCGAGCGCCGCGAGAAAGTGCTGTTCTTCCCCGACCAGCATCTCGGGCGCAACACCGCGTTCAACATGGGCATACCGCTTGAAGACATGGCGGTGTGGGACTTCGACAAGCCGATGGGCGGACTGGGTGTCGAGGAAATCCGTCGCGCGAAAGTGCTGCTGTGGAAAGGCTTCTGTTCCGTTCACCAGATGTTCGCGCCAGCTCACATCGACCAGTTCAAGGCAAAGTACCCGGATGCGAAGATCATCGCGCATCCGGAATGCAGTTTCGAAGTCTGTCGGAAATCGGATTTCGTCGGCTCGACGGAATACATCCAGAATCATCTTCGCAATGCCGAACCGGGTTCACGCTGGCTCGTCGGAACGGAACTCAACCTGGTCAATCGCCTGCACAACGAAATGAAGCCGAAGGGCGTGGACGTACATTTCATGTCGCCCATGGTGTGCATGTGTTCAACCATGTTCCGCATCGATCCGCAGCACCTGGCGTGGACGCTGGAGAACCTGGCAGAAGGCAGGGTCGTGAACGAGATTCGCGTACCGGAAGATGTGGCGACGAACGCGAAGCTTGCGCTGGACCGCATGCTCTCGGTGAAGCGTTGAGCCCGGAATCCCGCCTTGCGCTTTTACGGGTACACGTACACGCGTCTATTGGCTTTCGATACTTTCGTTCATGCCGCAACACGCCGCGCGCCGGAACGCGATCATCGCCGAGCACGGCGATGCGTTTTCCCGTGCGCGGAGACTCATCATGGACGTACGCGGGAATGCCGGCGGCAACGCGACCTATTTTCCGCTGGCGGACTACTTTCTCGCGGAAGAGATCCGGATCAGCACGGCTACCGACATCCTCGTGTCCGAATCCCGCGGCAATATCGACTACATGCAGGTCACCATGCTCAAGTTTGGTGAAGGCGGTTTCAGCTACTGGTTCGGTTATCCCCTGTACGTGAAACGCGGCTTGCCCGAGAAATCCGTCGACGACGAAGGTTACGCGCCGGACATCCGCCTGGCGCCGGGCAACGACTGGATCGCGTGGTCGAAGCGCTGGCTGTTGCAGGCAACGGGAAAGGAATGACCGGATCGAAAAGCCTCGCGGGGATGCGTATCCTTTCGTTCCCTGATCCTTTTTGATACGGCCGAATGTCTCCGCGCCCCGAAACCGAACGCCCCGTCGTTGTCTTCGCTCACGGCCTTTGGATGAACGGCCTGGAACTGGCCTGGCTTCGCAGGCAGGTCTCGAAAGCCGGTTTCGAAACGCGCCAGTTCATCTATCCCACCGTAAGGCGCGGTCTCGCGCGCAATTCCGAGGCGCTGTTTCATTTCGCAAACGGACTCCGGGCGCGCGAACTGCATTTCATCGGTTACTCGCTCGGCGGCGTGGTGACGCTGAACATGCTGTCGCACTTCGGCGGCCAACTGCCGCCGGGACGCGTGGTGCTGATCGGCTCGCCGGTCTGCGGCAGCAATGCCGCGAAGGGAATTGCCGAACGGCGCTGGGGACGTTTCCTGCTGGGTGAATCCGCGCCCGACTGCCTGCTGGAAGATCATTCCGGCGGCTGGAACGGGCAGCGCGAGCTCGGTGTCATCGCGGGCACGCGCAGCGTCGGCCTTGGCAAGGTTTTCGGAGCGTTGCCGTCGCCGAACGATGGCACTGTCGCTGTCGAGGAAACGCGGCTTGCGAACGAGACCGCCCGCGTCGAGCTGCCGCTGACGCATGCGACCCTGATGTTTTCCAGGGATACGGCGAAGGCCGCGACGGCGTTTCTGCTGAGGGGACGCTTCATCTAGTCGATTCATCCATTTGCGCGCGCAATGTTCCGGTACTTCGCGAAGCGCGCTGCGTTGTTTCGATACCCGGTGAAACTTCATGTACGAGGCCGGCTCGCGGAACAGCGGAACGTTGTCCGGCCGCCGTCGCTGTTGCGGATGTTTCTCAGGGAAATCCTCAGATTCGCGGGTGGTCCTGCGGCTTGTGGCCCGCGCTCGAACGTGCAATCTTCGCTACCCTTCGAAAGATCAGCGAAGCCGAGGTTGGCAAGGCCTCAAAACGTCCATGAAAAAACGCAACTCCTGTGTCCTGTGTTTCGTTTTTATCGGTTTACTGCCTGCGAAAGCCGAAGATCTGCAGTTCTACCAGGACCCACAGGCCTGGTTGTATCCACTGTTCCTGGAATTGCCGATCGAATTTACGGCAGAAAACTTTTCGCTTGCGCATCCGGAAGGTGAAGAAGGCGCTTTTCGAAACTTTGAGGATATTAAAGCCGCAATGGGAGGCTTTGAATATTTTGAAAAAGTTTATTCAAGCAACGGAGGTTTTGCCGTTTATTTCAAAAAATCAGCGTTTCCCTTGCCCGTTCCCTATTGTCATGAGCCATGGCTTACGATTCTGATGAGGGGCCCTGCCAGCCCGGACAGGCTTGAACCGGAAGAGTACGCCTATGCAGACGAAAAGCGGGCCATTTACAAAACCTTGACCGCCATAGATAAAACAGGCCAGGGCGCCCTGGAGTTAAATGTGGTTTTTGAAAGCGAGATTGTCGGGCAGAACCCGACACAAGTCGAAGTTCTTTCTCCATGCTTCATGACCTTTAAAATCAGCAGGCACGGGAGATATGCCAAACAGCGCGGCGTACCGGTCGAACAAAAACCGGCGCTGTTTTCTCACCTCAATGAATAAAAGCGCCTTTTCGGGAAGGGCAAAGCCGTTCTTTTACTGGACCCTTTAAACAAGCGTCCTTGACTTTTTCCTTGCCTTTTGTTGAATGCAAGAATCGTAAACCCCTGAACTTGTCTTTTTGGTGACTGTGCATGAAATCATTCTTCAGCGTACTTGTGATGGCGGCTCTGCTCGCCGCCTGCGGGAATCCCGGCGAGGAGCGATCCGCATCGTCCGTGCAGTCCCCGGCAACAACCGCGGCCCGCACGAGCGATGCCGTCAAGGCCGAGACGGCCCGCCTCAACGAATGGTTCGCGGCTCGCTGGGAGGAGCAGCTCGATTTCAGTCCGATCCAGAAGACCGTACTCGGCCGCAAGGACGACTACGACAGGATCGACGACCTTTCGGAGGCTGCCGAGGACGAGCTGCTTGCCTGGCGCCGGCGTACAACGGCGCAGATGCAGGAGCTGTTCGACTACAACCTGCTGACCGACGAGGCGAAGATGTCGTATGACATCTGGCGCTACGAACTCGAGCGCGCGGAGCGCGCCTTGCCCTTCCGGCGCCACGGGTACACGTTCACCCAGATGCTGGGGCCGCAAGCGTTTCTTCCGCAGTTCCTCATCACCTTCCACAAGGTCGAAGAACCGGCCGACATGGAAGCATATATCGCCCGCATCGGCGGTATCTCGCGAGCGCTGCGACAACTCCTGGAGCGTGCGAAGGTTGCCGCCGGCGAAGGTATCCGGCCGCCGCGTTTCGCCTATGAAGGCGTGCTGGCCCAGTCGCGTGCGCTCATCAGCGGCGCACCATTCGAAGGTGAAGGCGATGCGCCGCTCTGGGCCGATGCCAAGGCCGAGATCAGCGAACTTCAAGCGGACGGCAAGATCGACGAGGCGCAAGCCGGCGCGTTGCGGGCCGCCACGCGAAAGGCGCTGCTCGAAAGTTTCAGGCCCGCTTACGGGGAACTGATTTCCTGGATCGAGTCCGACATGCCGAACACTGCCGAAGAAGCTGCGGGCGTCGGCGCGCTCCCCCGGGGTCTTGCGTACTACGATGTAACGCTGGCCTATGCGACCACGACCGACATGACCGCGGAGGAGATTCACCAGTACGGGCTTGACGAAGTCGCGCGGCTCCGCGGCGAGATGGAAAAAATCAAGGAAAAGGTCGGTTTCAAGGGTACGCTGCGCGAGTTTTTCGCGTTCCTGCGCGAGGATCCGCGTTTCTTCTTCCCGAACACGGACGAGGGCCGGGAAGCCTACCTGCAGGCTGCGCGCGACTACCTCGCCTTCATCAAGGAACGTCTGCCCGAGTACTTCGGCATCCTGCCGAAGGCTGACCTGGTGGTGAAGCGTGTCGAAGCCTTCCGCGAGCAGCCGGGCGCTGCGCAGCATTACTTTGCGGGATCGCCGGATGGTTCGCGGCCAGGGGTCTTCTACGCGCACCTTTCCGACATGAATGCGATGCCGAAACACCAGCTCGAAGTCGTCGCCTATCACGAAGGCCTGCCCGGCCATCACATGCAGATATCGATCGCGCAGGAGCTTGAAAGCGTGCCGGAATTCCGCACGCAGAGTTTTTTCAATGCTTTCGCGGAAGGCTGGGGGCTTTACGCCGAGTTGCTGTCGAAGGAAATGGGGGCGTACGAGGATCCGTATTCGGATTTCGGCCGCCTGTCCACGGAGATGTGGCGCGCGATTCGCCTGGTTGTCGATACCGGGCTGCACGCGAAGGGGTGGACCGAACAGCAGGCGGTCGACTATTTCATGGAGAATTCCTCCATGGCCGAAGGCGCCATTCGCTCGGAAGTGCGGCGTTACCTGGTGTGGCCGGGGCAGGCGACGTCCTACAAGATCGGCATGATGAAGATACTGGAGTTACGCGCGAAGGCCGAGTCCGAACTGGGCGCGCGGTTCGATATTCGCGAGTTCCACGACACCGTACTCGGCGGCGGTGCGTTGCCGCTCGAGTTGCTGGAACGCCGCGTGAACGAATGGATCGCGACGCGCAAGTCGACCTGACCGCTGTCGAAATGACGCGCCGTCGCTGACCTTTGTCCAGGAGGCCGCGGGAGCGGCCTCCTACAAATCCTTTTTCAGCGCGTACAGCAACTCCAGCGCCTGTTTCGGCGAGAGTTCATCGACATCGAGCTCGCGCAGCTTTCCGACAACGCGATGTTCGGGGTTGAACAGGCCCATCTGCGGCGCCGGTTCCCTTGGCGCCGGATTCTTCTTCGGCGTTTCGTTTTCCAGCCGCGCAAGATGCGTGCGCGCGTCGTCGATGACCTCGCGCGGCACGCCGGCGAGTTTCGCGACCTGGATGCCGTAGCTGCGATCCGCCGGGCCTTCTTTCACGGCGTGCAGGAACACGAGTTCGTCGCCATGCTCCGTGGCGTCGAGATGCACGTTCGCGCAGGTGTCGATGCTTTCCGGAAGCGTGGTCAACTCGAAATAATGCGTTGCGAACAGCGTGAACGCGTGCAGCTCGCGCGCGATGTGCGCGGCGGACGCCCAGGCAAGCGCGAGGCCGTCGTAGGTCGAGGTGCCGCGCCCGATCTCGTCCATCAGCACCAGCGAATTTTCCGTCGCATTGTTGAGGATGTTCGCGGTTTCCGTCATCTCGACCATGAAGGTCGATTGTCCGCCGGCAAGATCGTCGGACGCGCCGATACGCGTGAAGATGCGGTCCAGCGGGCCGATGACCGCCTCCGTGGCAGGAACGTATGAACCGATGTGCGCCAGAAGCGCGATCAGCGCGGTCTGGCGCATGTACGTGGATTTGCCGCCCATGTTCGGCCCGGTGACGATGAGCATGCGGCGCGCGTCGTCGAAATCGAGGTCGTTCGGCACGAAAGGCTCGCGGCTGACCTGTTCGACCACCGGATGCCGGCCGGCGACGATGTGCAGTTTCGCCTCGTCGACCAGCCGCGGGCGCGACCAGTCCAGCGCTTCGGCGCGCATGGCGAGATTCACGAGCACGTCGAGTTCCGCGATACCGGCGGCGGTTTCCTGCAGTGGCGCAAGCTGCGCGATCAGCGCATCGAGCAGTTCATCGTACAACTGCTTCTCGCGCGCCAGCGCCTTGTCGCGTGCCGTGAGGACCTTGTCCTCGAAACTTTTCAGTTCCGCCAATGTGTAGCGCTCGACGTTCTTCAGCGTCTGGCGGCGCACGTAATCGTCCGGCACTTTGTGCGCGTTGGCGCGGCTGACTTCGATGTAATAGCCGTGCACGCGGTTGTACGCGACTTTCAGTTTCTCGATGCCGGTGCGTTCGCGCTCGCGGGCTTCGAGATCGACGAGGAACTGGCCGGCGTGCTCGCTCAAGGCGCGGAGTTCGTCGAGTTCCGCGTCGTAACCCATGGCAATCACGCCACCGTCGCGAAGCACGGCGGGCGGGTTCTCGATCACGGCTTTCACGAGCAGCGCGTGCGTTTCCGGACGCGTGCCGACCTGCAATGCCAGTTCCCGCAGGCGCGGCGCTTCGAGCAGCGAAATGTTTTCCTGCACGGCCGGCAGCACGCCGAGCGCGTCGCGCAACCCGGCGAGGTCGCGCGGACGTGCGGATTTCAGCGCCACGCGTGCGAGCATGCGTTCGACGTCGCCGATCCCGCGCAGCACGTCGTGCAGGGCGCTTGCGAGTCCGCGATCCAGGATGTCGCTGATCGCGTCGAAGCGCGCGTTCAGGATTCCGCGGTCACGCAGCGGCGCATGAATCCAGCGGCGCAACAATCTCGAACCCATTGCGGTGGCGGTGCGGTCGAGCACGCCGGCCAGCGTGTTCTCGCTGCGGCCGTTCGAACTCAGCGCTTCGGTCAGTTCCAGGTTGCGGCGCGTCGCGGCGTCCATGATGAGCGTCGCATCGCGGGTTTCCACGGACAGCCCGCGGATGTGCGGCAGCGCGGTGCGCTGCGTGTCCTGCACGTATGCAAACAGTGCGCCGGCGGCGGCAATGGCATCGTGAAGGTCTTCCGCGCCGAAGCCGGCGAGATCGCGGGTGCCGAACTGGTCCGTCAGCAGGCGTTTCGCGGTGGCGGCATCGAAATGCCAGGGCGGGCGGCGGCGAAAGCCCGGCGACTCGCTCAACCAGTGCGGCGCGCCGAAATCCTCGCTGACAAGAATTTCCGCCGGCGAAAGGCGCGTGATTTCCGCGGCAAGCGCGTCCGCCCCGTCGAGTTCCTGCACGACGAACCGCCCGCTGGTGATGTCGAGCGCGGCGAGACCGCCGCCGTGCAACGCAACCAGCAGATTGTCGCGGCGCTCTTCCAGCAGCGCGTCGTCGGAGACGGTGCCGGGCGTGACGATGCGCACCACTTTTCGCTCGACCGGACCTTTCGACTTCGCCGGATCTCCAATCTGTTCGCAGATCGCGACGGACTCGCCCAGCCGCACCAGCCGGCCGAGATAGTTTTCCATCGCGTGCACCGGCACGCCGCACATCGGGATCGGTTCGCCCGCCGACTGGCCGCGCTGCGTCAGGGTGATGTCGAGCAGGCGCGCCGCCTTGCGCGCATCGTCGTAGAAGAGCTCGTAGAAATCGCCCATGCGGTAGAACACGAGGATGTCCGGGTGCTCGACTTTCACGCCGAGGTACTGGCGCATCATCGGCGTGTGATCGGCGAAGGCGTCGAGAGCGGCGGTGGCCATGTTCTGTTCAATTTGCCGGGCAGGAAAGGCCGACATGCTAATGAACCGTCGCCGCTGGCCGCAAGTCGATGACTTTGCGTTACCATGCGGACTCATTTTTCGGGGGCGCGCATGAATTCCACCGAACGCGATCTTGCAGTGCAACTGGGAAAAACCCTCAGCGAGCATCGCTTCAGCATCGCCACGGCGGAATCCTGCACGGGCGGCCTGATCGCCGCGATCATCACCGACATACCGGCGTGTTCCGGCTGGTTCGAGCGCGGTTTCGTGACGTACTCGAACGCGGCGAAACAGGACATGCTCGACGTGCGGCAGGCGACGCTGGAAAAGCACGGCGCCGTCTCCGAAGCCGTCGCGCGGGAAATGGCCGCGGGCGCGTTGAAGCGTTCGCGCGCGGATGTGACCGTCGCGGTCACGGGCATCGCGGGACCCGACGGCGGCAGCAGGGAAAAGCCCGTCGGCACCGTATGGTTCGGCTGGGCCTGGCCGAACGGCGAGGTGACGGCGGAATGCCGGCATTTTCCCGGCGACCGCGACGAGGTGCGCCGGGCGACGGTCGAACACGCTTTCAGAACTCTTATAAGACGGATGGAAAATGACTTCCGAGAACAGGGAAACCGAGACTAAGAAGCCTTCCCAGCGCGTGTTTTTCGCTCTCTGGCCCGACGATGCCACGCGTGAAGCGATCAATCGCTTCGCAGGCAAGGCCGTGGCCGAGTGCGGCGGGACGCCGATCGCGCCGGAAAATTTCCACATGACCCTGCGCTTCGTCGGCCACGCCGATGCCGGCGCCATGAGCCGCATGCGCAAGGCCGCCGAGCGCGTGCGCACCGAGCCGTTGCGCTTCAAGCTGGACCAGCTCGGTTTCTGGGCGGAGCCCGCCGTGTTCTGGCTGGGTTGCCGCAAGGCGCCCGATCCGCTGCTCAGGCTCGTCGTGAACCTGAACACCGAGATGGGCAGCGAAGGCTTCCTGGTGGAGACCCGGCCGTTCAAGCCGCACGTGACCCTGGCGCGCCACGCCCACCATGCGCCGGAAATCGAGCTGCGCCAGCCCGTGGAATGGTCCAGCGACAAGTTCGTGCTGGTGGGTTCGCGCACCGACGAGCACGGCCCGACCTACACCGTTCTCGACGAGTGGCCCTTGAGCTGAGTCGCCACGGTTGGCGAAAATTTCACCGGTTTCGCCCTGAAACCGCTTTCCGCTGGACCTGTTTGGATATACAGTACCGCAATCATTCCCCGACGACGGACGGATACCAGAATGGACGACAATCGCAAGAAAGCGCTGTCATCGGCGCTCTCCCAGATCGAGAAGCAATTCGGCAAGGGCTCGGTGATGCGCCTCGGCGACGCCGGCGCCTCGCGCGACATTGACGCCATTTCCACCGGCTCGCTGGGCCTGGATATCGCGCTCGGCGTGGGCGGCCTGCCGCGCGGCCGCGTCATCGAAATCTACGGCCCGGAATCCTCCGGCAAGACCACGCTCACCCTGCAGGTCATCGCCGAGTGCCAGAAGCTGGGCGGTACCGCCGCGTTCGTTGACGCCGAGCACGCGCTCGACCCGACCTATGCCGAAAAGCTGCACGTGAACGTGGAAGACCTGCTGGTCTCGCAGCCGGACACCGGCGAGCAGGCGCTGGAAATCACCGACATGCTGGTCCGTTCCGGCGCCGTTGACGTCGTCGTGGTCGACTCCGTCGCAGCGCTCACCCCGAAGGCCGAAATCGAGGGCGAGATGGGCGACTCGCACATGGGCCTGCACGCCAGGCTCATGTCGCAGGCGCTCCGCAAGCTCACCGCCAACATCAAGCGCTCGAACACGCTGGTGATCTTCATCAACCAGATCCGCATGAAGATCGGCGTCATGTTCGGCAACCCGGAAACCACCACCGGCGGGAACGCGCTCAAGTTCTACAGCTCCGTGCGTCTCGACATCCGCCGCACCGGCGCCATCAAGAAGGGCGACGAGGTGCTCGGCAACGAGACCCGCGTGAAGGTCGTCAAGAACAAGGTCGCGCCGCCGTTCAAGCAGGCGCAGTTCGAGATTCTCTATGGCCAGGGGATTTCCCGCCAGGGCGAGATCATCGAGCTTGGCGTGCAGGAAAACATCGTCGAGAAATCCGGCGCCTGGTACAGCTACAACGGCGACCGCATCGGCCAGGGCAAGGAAAATGTCCGCCAGTGGCTGATCGACAACCCGGCCGTGGCCGAGGAGATCGAGCAGAAGGTCCGCGCGGCGCTGCTGCCGTCCCGCAATCAGAAACCGGAAGCCCCCGAGATTGCGGAAGAAGAAGAGGCCTGATTCAAGCCCGGAGACGCCGGAGCAGACCGCCCGGCGGCTCGCGCTGGGCCTGCTGGCCCGGCGCGAGCACTCCTTTCACGAACTCGCCGTCAAGCTCGCGCAACGCGGGCTCGACGACGACGTCATCGAAACCGCCCTCGACGCCCTCCAGGCCGAAAACCTGCTCTCCGAGGAACGCTTCGTCGAACAGTTCGTGCGCTCGCGCATCGAACGCGGGGACGGTCCAATGAAGATCCGCGCGGAACTCGCCCAGCGCGGCATCGACTTGCACCGCGCCGAGCAGGAAATCGAGGCGCAGGACCCGGACTGGGTGCAGCTTGCCGACGCTCAGCGCCGCAAGCGCTTCGGCGCCGAAATCCCGGTGGAGTTCGCCGAACGCGCCCGGCAGGCGAGGTTCCTGCAGGGAAGGGGTTTCGGGATGGGCGAAATCCAGCGGGCACTGAAGGGCGATATCGAAGAATAAGAAAGAGCAATGGACAGGATTTACAGGATCAACAGGATTTTTGTTGATTCTGTCAGACGCGTGTCTGATCATTCCGTGCCTGATTTCGCCGGTCTTCGAGACATCCTGGAGGTCGCGAAGGCCATTTTCCTGATCCTGTGAATCCTGATAATCCTGTCGAAATTTCTTGCCCATGAAATCCAACGAGATCCGCGACCGCTTCCTGTCCTTCTTCGAGTCGAAGGGCCACACCATCGTCCCGTCCAGCCCGCTGGTGCCCGCCAACGACCCCACGCTGCTGTTCACCAACGCCGGCATGGTCCAGTTCAAGGACGTGTTCCTCGGCCGCGACAAGCGCGGCTACGCGCGCGCGGCGTCTTCGCAGCGCTGCGTGCGCGCCGGCGGCAAGCACAACGATCTCGAGAACGTTGGCTACACGGCGAGGCATCACACCTTCTTCGAGATGCTCGGCAATTTCTCGTTCGGGGATTATTTCAAGCGCGACGCGATCCGCTACGCCTGGGAGCTGCTCACGGATGTTTACGGACTGCCGGCGGAAAAGCTCTGGGTGACGGTCTATCACACCGACGACGAAGCGTTCGACATCTGGGCGAATGACGTCGGCGTACCGGCGGAGCGCATCGTTCGCATCGGCGACAAGCCGGGTGGCAAGCAATACGATTCCGACAATTTCTGGGCCATGGGCGACACCGGTCCCTGCGGTCCGTGCAGCGAAATCTTCTACGATCACGGTCCGGCTGTCGCCGGCGGCCCGCCGGGCTCGCCGGACGAGGACGGCGATCGCTACATCGAAATCTGGAACCTGGTGTTCATGCAGTTCGATCGTGCCGCCGATGGCACGATGAAGGAACTGCCGAAGCCCTGCGTCGATACCGGCATGGGGCTGGAGCGCATTGCGGCCGTCCTGCAGGGCGTGCATTCGAATTACCAGATCGATCTTTTCCGGAATCTCATCAAGGCCGCGGCGAAGGTCACCGGCTGCAAGGATCGCGACAACAATTCGCTGAAGGTGATCGCGGATCACATCCGCGCCTGTTCCTTCCTGATCGTCGATGGCGTGCTGCCCTCCAACGAGGGCCGCGGCTATGTGCTTCGCCGCATCATTCGCCGTGCGGTCCGGCATGGCTACCAGCTCGGGCAGGAGGACGTGTTTTTCCACAAGCTCGTGGATGCACTCGATGCGGAGATGGGTGACGCCTACCCGGAACTTCGCACGCAGAAGGACGCAGTCAGGCGCGCGCTGAAACTCGAAGAGGAGCAGTTCGCGAAGACGCTCGACCAGGGCATGAAGATTCTTGACGCCGCGATCAGGGAAATTTCCGGCAATGAAATTCCCGGCGACGTCGTTTTCAGGCTCTACGACACGTACGGCTTTCCGTCCGATCTGACGGCGGACATCGCGCGCGAGCGAAACCTTTCCATCGACGAGGCCGGTTTCGAGCGCGAGATGGAAAAGCAGCGGCAGCGCGCCCGCGAAGCATCGAAATTCGGCGTGGATTACGGCAAGGACATCACGGTCGATGCCACGACCGAGTTCACCGGCTACGAAACGCTGAAGGATCACGGCAAGATTGTCGCGCTGTTTCGCGGCAATGAGTCCGTGACGCAACTCGCCGATGGCGATGAAGGCGCGGTGGTGCTGGATCGCACGCCGTTCTACGCCGAGTCCGGCGGCCAGGTCGGCGATCGCGGCGTGCTGGAAAGCGGCGGCGCGCGTTTCGAAGTCGCCGACACGCAGAAGCGCGGTGCGGCGCACGTGCATTTCGGAAAACTGTCCGGCGGCGCGGTGAACGTCGGTGACACGATGGACGCGGAAGTCGGCATCGCATCGCGTTCGCCGACGGTGCTGAACCATTCCGCGACGCATCTGCTGCACGCCGCCCTTCGTCACGTGCTGGGTTCGCACGTCACGCAGAAAGGCTCGCTGGTGGCGCCCGACCGGCTGCGTTTCGATTTCTCGCACACGGCGCCGCTGACGTCCGAGGAAATCCGCGAGGTCGAAGACCTGGTGAACGTGGAAATCCGCCGCAATCATCCCGCCGACGTGAAGCTCATGTCGTATGACGACGCGATCAAGGCCGGCGCGATGGCGCTGTTCGGCGAGAAGTACGGCGCGGAAGTGCGGGTCATGAAGTTCGGCGAATTTTCGACCGAGCTTTGCGGCGGCACGCACGTTTCACGCACCGGCGACATCGGCTTTTTCAAGGTGATCTCCGAAGGCGGCATTGCCTCGGGCGTGCGCCGTATCGAGGCAGTGACCGGCGACAATGCGCTCGACTACGTGCGCGGACTCGAAAACACGCTCGATCGCATCGGCAGCCGCGTGAAAGCCTCGCGCGACGACGTGGACACCAGGGTCGAACAGCTCGCCGAGCGCTCGCGCCGGCTTGAAAAGGAAATCGACAGGCTCAGGAAGCAGCTGGCGTCCGGGCAGGGCACCGACCTCACGTCACAGGCGGTCGAGATCGGGGGTCTGAAGGTCGTTGCAGCGCGCGTTGATGGCGCGGATGCCGCCGCCCTGCGCGACGCCGTCGATCAGCTCAAGAACAAGCTCGGCAAGGCGGCTGTCGTGCTCGCCGCCGCCACCGATGAAAAAGTCCAGCTCGCCGCGGGCGTGACGAAAGCCGAAACCGGCCGGCTGAAAGCCGGCGACCTGGTGAACTTTGTCGCGCAGCAGGTCGGCGGCAAGGGTGGCGGCCGGCCGGACATGGCAATGGCCGGCGGCAACCAGCCCGAGAAACTCGACGCCGCGCTTGCGGCGGTCGAAGGCTGGGTTCGCGAGCAACTGGGGTGACACACCCCGGTTGATCCGGAGGCGAGAGGGGGACTCGTTGGCGCTCATCGTGCAGAAATTCGGCGGCACCTCCGTCGGTGGCATCGACCGCATCGAAGGCGTCGCGGACAGGATTGTCCAGGCGCGCGAGGGCGGTGACGACATCGTCGTCGTGCTGTCCGCGATGGCCGGCGAAACCGACCGCCTGCTCGGCCTCGCACGCGCCATCAGCACGCACGGCCGTCCCAATCCCCGCGAACTCGACGTGCTGCTTGCGACCGGCGAGCAGGTCACGATTGCGCTGTTGTGCATGGCGCTGGAAAAGCGCGGCGTCACGGCGCGCTCCTTCACCGGCGTGCAGGCCGGCATCCGCACTGACGGTGGCCATACGAAAGCGCGCATTGCGGCGATCGACGCCACCGCGCTGCGGGAACAGCTCGATCGCGGCCGCGTTCCCGTGATTGCCGGATTCCAGGGCGCGGACGAACAGGGCAATATCACCACACTTGGCCGCGGTGGCTCGGACACCACGGCCGTCGCGATCGCGGTGGCGCTCAAGGCCGATGAATGCCGGATCTTCACGGATGTCGACGGGGTTTACACCGCGGACCCGCGACTGGTGCCCGAAGCGCGGCGGCTCGAGCGGGTCTCCTTCGAGGAAATGCTCGAAATGGCCGGGCAGGGGTCGAAAGTGCTGCAGATCCGTTCCGTGGAGTTCGCGCACAAGTACAATATGCCGCTTCGCGTGCTTTCAACCTTCAGCGACGGTTGCGGCACACCGGCCAGTACATCGACGGGCATCTTGGCCAGTACGATGACTGGCACCTTGATCGTCGAGAGACTGGAAACCGTGGAAAGCGCCCGCATCGCCGGAATCGCCTGCAGCCGCGATGAAGCGGAAATCCGCATCAGCGGCGTGCCTGCCGCGATCGATGCCGTATCCCGGCTGCTTGCGCCGCTGGCAGATAACCGCATCGATGTCGACATGATCGTGCAGAACATGGCGGCGGACGGCCGGATGAACGTCGCTTTTACCGTCAGCCGGCAGGATTACGACCAGGCGCTGGAAATTCTCGCGCTGCAATTTTCGGGACATGACGTTTGCGTCGAAGGCGACAGCCGCGTGGCGAAAGTCGGACTCGTCGGCGCCGGGGTTCGAACGCAGGCCGGCGTTGCGGCGCGCATGTTCGCCGCGCTGTCGCGGGCGGGCGTTGCGGTGCGGCAGATTGCGACGTCGGAATTGCGGATTTCGGTGGTCGTGGACGAAATACAGATGGAAAATGCGGCACGCGCGCTGCATCATGAGTTTCGCCTTGACGAGCCGGCAGCGGCCGTGAAGGCAGGATAGGCCGGAATGCCGGCGCAGGAAGAACCGGGCGGAGAGCCGGGAAAATAACAACGGACCGGTTGGGTCCGCTGATCGAGTCAAGGGATACAGGAGGACGACATGCTTATCCTTACACGGCGAGTGGGAGAGACGGTAATGATCGGTGACAACGTCACCGTTACCGTGCTGGGGGTGAAAGGCAACCAGGTCAGGCTGGGTGTGAACGCGCCCAAGGACGTTGCGGTGCATCGCGAAGAGATTTACGAGCGCATCAAGCGGGAACAGGACGGCGGTCCGGGCGGGGACGATCAGCAGGGCTGAGCCTTGTCCCTCGCGGGATGCGCCGGTATGATTGCCGACTTCGCGGCCGGGCTTGAAGTCCGGCCGGAAAGTTTCCGGAGAGATGGCCGAGTGGTCGAAGGCGCTCCCCTGCTAAGGGAGTAAGGGGTTTATAGCCTCTTCGAGGGTTCGAATCCCTCTCTCTCCGCCAGGACGTTGATGCGCCGGAACGGCATTTCAAGGAGAGGTGCTGAATCGGCCGGATTCGAACCCTCGAAAATGGACAATCGGGTTCGACAACGGGCGGCAGCCCGTTGAACCGCGCGACAGCGC
>DASVCH010000012.1:0-26813 GCA_036381715.1 Gammaproteobacteria bacterium
TGGACGCTGACACCTGTGCAGCGCTGGTTCTTCGAACAGGCCTTCGACAATCCCGATCACTGGAATGAAGCCTTCATGTTTCGCGTGCCGCCGGACACGGACGTCGACCTGCTTGAACGCGCGCTGCTGGAAGTGGTCCGCCATCACGACGTGCTGCACGCACGATTCGTGCATGACGACAGCGGGCAGTGGCGCGCCGAGGCGATCGAGCCGGCCGACGCGCTGGAATTTTCGCGCATCGAGCTGGATCACCTTGACGAAGACGAACGCCGTGAAGCGGCGGAGCTCATCACCAGCGACATCCAGGCCTCGCTCAGCATTTCGTCGGGCCTGCTGGTGCGCGCGGCGCATTTCACCGGCGGCCTCGAGGACGGCGCGCGCCTCCTGATCGTCGTGCACCAGCTCGCGATCGACGCCGCGTCCTGGAGCATTCTCCTGCAGGATCTCGATGCGGCGTACCGCGCGCTGGCCGCCGGCAGGGAACCGGCGTTGCCGGCATCGACCTTTTCCTACGGACGCTGGGCGGAACAGTTGCGCAGGCAGGCGGCAAGCGCATCGGTTGCCGGCGAATATGCCTACTGGCAGCGCGTGATGCAGGCGGCCCAGGACAGCCCGCTGCAGGACGCGACGCGCGAGCCGGGCAGGGAAGCGGACGCACGCACGCAGCGGATCGCGCTCGACGCGCCGGAAACCTCGGCGCTGCTCGGCGACATTCATCATGCGTACGGCACGAACGTGCATGAACTGCTTATCGCCGCCCTGTCACGCGCGGTCGCCGAGCAATGGCCGCAATGCGGCCAGCTGCGCATGGATCTCCAGCGGCATGGCCGTGACGACGAGTTCGGCCGCCTCGATGTCTCGCGCACGATCGGCTGGTTCACGCTGCTCCATCCGCTCGCGCTCGACCAGACGATCACGCGCAACCCGGGACGGCTTGTCTGCGACGTGAAGACCCGCCTGCGCAGTGCGCCGCATAACGGCGCCGGCTGGGGACTGCTGCGCTACCTGCGTCCCGCGGGTTCGGCGAGCTTCGGGAAGCGCGAACTGCAGCGGGCGCCGGTTCTGTTCAATTGCCTCGGCCATTTCGAGCGCGTGCTGGACCACGGCATGTTCCAGCACGTTTTCGAAAATGCGGGCCCGGTGCACGGCCGCGAAAACCGCCTGACGCATCCACTCACCGTCACGTCGCTGCTGCGCGACGATCGCATGGAATTCGAATTTCGCTACAGCCCCGCCGCCATTCCCGACGCCGTTGTCGAATCGCTCGCGGCGCGCTTCGGAAAAGCCGTTCGCGAACTCATCCGTCACTGCCGGACCCTGAACGGCATCACGCGCACGCCGGTGGATTTTCCGCTGGCGCGGCTGAGCCAGGAGGAGCTCGACAACTTTCCCGTCGCGCTCGACAACGCGGAAGACATCCTGCCGCTGTCGCCCCTGCAGCGGCTTTACCATGCGCTTTTCGGTACGGACAAGGACGTGGGTTTCGATCAATGGGTGTTCCGCCTGCAGGGCGACATCGACAGCGACGCGCTCGAAGCCGCGTGGCATGAACTGTTCCGGCGCCACGATGCCTTGCGCACCATCTTTGTCGATGAAGGCCTGGCGGAAGCGCACCAGGTCGTGTTGCGCAGCGTGCCGTTCCGGCTGCAGCGAACCGACTGGCGCCTGCTGGATGAAACCGCGCAACGCCAGCGGCTCGACGAATTTCTTCTCGCCGACCGCCGCCAGGGTTTCGAGCCCGGCGTCGCGCCGCTGACGCGCGCGACACTGATCCGCATCGCGAACGATCGCTGGATTCTTGTCTGGAGCCATCACCAGGCGCTGGTCGACGGCTGGTCGTGGCCGGTGATGGCGCGCGAACTCGGCGAACTGCACGACGCCATTCTCGAGCGGCGAAAGCCCGATCTTGCCGAGCCGGGCTCGTATCGCAGCTACATCGCCTGGTGGATGGAGCGCGACCGTTCCGACTACGCGCGGTTCTGGCGCGAACAGCTCGGCACGGGACGCGATGCGCGTTCGCTGATCACGCGCAGCCGGCGCAAGGATGACGGCAATCCGGGGCCGCGCGATCTCCGCAATCTCGACGTCTTCCTGTCCGAGGGCGCAAGCCATGGCATCGCGCAGCTCGCGCGCCGCCTGCGCCTCACGCCGAGCGTCGTGTTCCAGGCGGCATGGGCCCTGCTGTTGTCCGCGTTGACGAAGCGGTTCGATGTTGTCATGGGCGTTGCGTTCTCCGGCCGCACCGCGGGCATTCCCGTGCCCGCGCATACCGTCGGTCCGTTCGTCAACGACCTGCCGGTGCGCGTGCGCGTCGGCCCGACGCAACGGCTGGATCACTGGCTCGCGAACCTTCGCGGCATGCAGGCGGATCTCAATCACTACCAGAACGTTTCACCGCTCGAAGTTCACGAGTGGTCCGGCACGCCGGCAAGCGCGCGGCTGTTCGACACGCTGATTGTCTTCCAGAACTACGCCACCGGCGATGCGACGCGGCGCTGGGGCCGCAACATCCGCCTGGAAGAATTTTCCGCGGGCGTGCGCACGAACTATCCGCTGACCGTGGCGGTGACGCCCGGGAAACGCTATCGCATCGAATTCCATTACGACATGAACGCCATCGACGCAGACGCGGTTGCCGCGCTCGCCGGCGATCTCGAAACCATCCTCGCCACGATGGTTCGCACGCCCGACGTGCATCTTTCGACAATCATCAACCACATTTCCGCGGCCGCGAAGCCGGGCGCGTCCGGCGAAACGGGGCCTCGTTCGCGCGACGGCCGCTGGATGCGGCGCGCCGGCGACACCGAGGAAAGCGTCGCCGTCGCCGTGCCGACGGATGAAGGCGAAGCCGATGCGCCCGCCAGTGATCTGCAACAGCAGGTCGCTGCGGTGTGCCGCGAGGTCATCGGCATCCGCGATCTCGACGTGCAGCGCAACTTCTTCGACATCGGCGCGCAATCCGTCTCGCTGCTGGAAATTCACGCGCGCCTGCAGAAACGCCTGAAGCGCAGGTTTCCCATCGTGAAGCTTTTCCAGCACCCGACCATCGCGGCGCTTTCGGAGTACCTGGAATCGGGTGAACGGGAGGCGCGGCTGCGCGACACCGCAAGCCGCGCCGCCGAACAGCGGGCGGCGCTGCGCCGCCGCCGTGCGACATGGCAGACAGGGGGATTCGACAGATGACAACGATCGAAAAGGACGGCACCGCGCATGAAGGCATGGAAGGCATCGCGATCATCGGCATGGACGGACGCTTCCCGGGCGCCGCAACGGTCGACGAGTACTGGCGCAACCTGCTTGACGCCCGCGAGACCATCACGCGCTTCGATGCCGCCGCGCTTGATGCTTCCGTTCCGGACGAGTTGAGCGGGCAGCCGGAATACGTTCGCGCGCGCGGCGTGCTCGGCGACGCGGACAGGTTCGACGCCGCATTCTTCGACATTTCGCCGCGCGAGGCGGAAGTGCTCGACCCGCAACAGCGCGTCTTCCTCGAAATGTGCTGGCGCGCGCTCGAGGATGCGGGCTATGCGCCCGGCACGCACAAGGCGCTGACCGGCGTATTCGCCGGCATGAGCTACAACACGTATTTCAACGCCCACGTCGCGAAGCATCCTGAAATTCTCGCCAGCTACGGCGACATTCCGGCGCTGGTCGCGAACGAAAAGGACTACCTGGCCACGCGTGTCGGCTACAAGCTCGACCTGCGCGGGCCGTGCATCAACATCTCGACGGCCTGCTCCACGTCGCTGGTCGCGGTGTGCCATGCCTTCAACAGCCTGCTCGACTACCAGTGCGACATCGCGCTGGCCGGCGGAATTTCCGTGCTGTGTCCGCAGGAACGCGGCTATCTCTACCAGGAAGGCAGCATCTATTCGCCGGACGGTCATTGCCGTCCGTTCGATGCCGAGGCCAAAGGCACGGTGTTCGGCAACGGCGGCGGCGTCGTCGTGTTGAAACGCCTTTCCGAGGCGCTTGCCGACGGCGACACGATTCACGCGGTCATTCGCGGCGCGGCGCTGAACAACGACGGCGCGGACAAGGTGAGCTTCACCGCACCGGGCGTCGAAGGCCAGGCGGACGTCGTGCAGATGGCGCAGGAACTCGCCGGCGTGCGCGCGGATGAAATCGGCTATATCGAAGCGCACGGCACCGGCACTTCGCTGGGCGATCCCATCGAGATCGCGGCGTTGACGCGCGCGTTTCGCCGTCACACGGATGCGCGCGGCTTCTGCGGCGTCGGTTCGGTGAAAGGCAATATCGGCCATCTCGACGCCGCGTCCGGCATCGCCGGGCTCATCAAGGCCGCGCTGGTGCTGCGGGAACGGAAGATTCCCGCAACGCTGCACTACACGCGCGCGAATCCCGAACTCGGACTCGAGGAAAGCCCGTTCCATGTCGTCGACAAGACCCGCGACTGGAACGGCAATCCGTCCGGCGGCGGACCACGCCGTGCGGCGGTAAGTTCCTTCGGACTCGGCGGCACGAACGCGCATGTCGTGCTGGAAGAAGCGCCCGTGCAAATTCAGCCTTCGGCCAGTCCGCGCGAGCATGCGCAACAGTTGCTGGTGTTGTCCGCGAAAACCGAAGCGGCGCTTGAGCGCGCGCGCGAAACCATGGCGGACTGGCTCGTCGCCCACAAGGATGTCGATCTTGCCGACATCGCCTTCACGCTGCAGCAGGGCAGGCGCGCGTTCGCGCATCGCCTGGCGCTGGCCGCGGAAGATCATGCGTCGGCGGCGGACGTGCTCGCCGGCAAGTCGGGCGGTCATCTGCGCCGCGGGGAGGCGTCGAACGGCGTCCCGCGCACCGTGTTCATGTTTCCCGGCCAGGGTTCGCAATACGCCGGCATGTGCGAGCGCATTTACCAGGCCGAGCCGCTGGTGCGCGACATCATCGACCGTTGCTCGGATGCCTTGCACGGCGTGCTGGAGTTCGATCTTCGGGACGTGATGTTCGACCGCATCGACAACGCGAGCGAACTGCTGGACGAAACCGCCTACACGCAGCCGGCGCTTTTCGTCGCCGAGTACGCGCTGGCGCGCCTCTGGATGCGCTGGGGCGTCGCGCCCGCGGCCCTGGTCGGTCACAGCATCGGCGAATTCGTGGCCGCGGCGCTGGCGGAAGTTTTCACGCCGGAGGATGGCGTGCGCGCGGTCGCCGAACGCGCCCGCCTGATGCAGGCGCAGGACACCGGCAAGATGCTTTCGGTGCGCATGAGCGAAGCGGCGACGCGCGAGATCCTCGAACCCGGCGTCGAACTGGCCGGCGTCAACGGCCCCGAACTGTGCGTGGTATCGGGAAGCGACGCCGCCATCCAGCGCCTCAAGGCGCGGCTTGAAGCGAAGGAAATTGTCTGCCGCGTGCTGCGCACCTCGCACGCGTTTCATTCCGCCATGATGGAGCCGGCCGTCGAACCGTTCCGCGAATTCCTGCAGGGCCTGCGGTTGAATCCGCCGCGGCGCGAAATCGTTTCCACGGTAACCGGCCGCAGGCTGAGTGCGGAGGAAGCCGTCGATCCCGCGTACTGGGCGCGGCAGTTGCGCGAACCGGTACGTTTCCTCGACGCGCTTCGCACGGCGCGGGGCGGCGATGACGGCGCCTGTCTTTTTCTTGAAGCGGGCCCGGGCATCGCCGCGGCAACCTTCGCGAGCCAGGCGTTCGCGGAAGATCCGAATGTGCGAATCGCCGGTTCGCTGGGACGTCATGGCGACGGGGCCTCCGAACTTTCCGCCTTGCTCGACGCCGCCGGACGGTTGTGGACGCAGGGCGTGCCGCTCGACTGGCAGGCAATGCACGCGGGTGCGAAGCGCCGGCGCGTGCCCTTGCCGACCTACCGTTTCGAACGCACGCGCTATTGGCTGGACAGTGGCGGCAAGCCCGCGGTTGCGGCGCCCGAAACGGCGCAGAGCGACGCGGCGGACGACGCGCCGGTCAGCGAACGCATCGCCGCGCTGCTTGCCGAGGTTTCCGGCGTCGCCGTCGGCGGCGAGCAATACGGAACGCGTTTTACCGAGATGGGGCTGGACTCTCTGTTCCTGACGCAGTTCGGGCAGGCCTTGAAGAAACGTTTCGGCGTGGACCTGCGTTTCCGCGAACTGCTGGTCGAACACAACACGATCGCCGCCGTCGCGCGTCTCATCGAAAGCGAGGCGCCCGCGAAGCCGGCGCCGAAGGCCGTCGCGCCCGCGCCCGCGCGCAAACAGCCCGCGTCCGTGCGGGAACTGACCGACGCGCAGCGCAATTACCTCAAGGATCTCGCACGCCGCTACGCCTGGCGCACGTCGGGTTCCAGGGCTTTCGCGCGTACGCACCGCGGCCACCTTGCCGATCCGGATACGGCAGGCACGGATCCGGCGCTGAATGAAATGGCGTACCCGCTGGCCGTTCAATCGTCTTCCGGTTCGCACCTGCTCGATGTCGACGGCAATTCGTACATCGACCTGGTGAACGGATTCGGTTCCGACCTGCTTGGCCACTCGGCGCCGGTCATCACCGACGCCATTCGACAGCAACTCAAGCGCGGTTACGACACCGGTTCGCAGACCGTGCTGGCCGGCCGCGTCGCGCGCCAGGTGCAGGCACTGACGGCTTTTCCGCGCACGGCGTTCTGCGCGACCAGCGCCGCGGCCATGCACGCCGCGTTGCGCGCGGCCCGCATGGTCACGGATCGCGAGCGGATCGCGGTTTTCGGCGACGGCGAATTCGCGCTTGCCGATTCCGCCATCGAACGTTTCGAATACGGCAGCGACGACGCGCTGCGCCGCCTGCGCGAATCGGGCAGCGAGTTCGCCGCGGTGCTGCTCGAACCCGCGCCGGTGCGCGCGCCTGAAAAATACTCGCCCTCCTTCCTGCGCTCGCTGCGAACGGCGACCAAGCGCTGCGGCGCGGCGCTGGTGTTCGACGAAACGCTCAGCGGGTTCCGCGCGCATCCCGCGGGCGTGCAGGGACTCTCGGGCGTGCGCGCCGATCTCGCCGTTTACGGCAGCATCTGCGGCATGCCGCTCGGCGTGCTGGCGGGCGAGCCGCGTTTCATGGACGCGATCGATGGCGGCGACTGGCAGTACAACAACGGTTCCACGGCGCCGGCAAGCGTCCCGTTTCCCGCGCGCACGTTCCTGCATCACCCGCTGGCGCTGGCGGCGGCGGAAGCGGCTTTCGCGCACCTGCTCGAAGCGGGGCCCGGGCTGCAGAAGACCTTGAGCGAACGCACGGAACGGCTCGTCGTTGACCTGGAGAAGATCTGCGAGGAAACGGACGCACCGGTTCGTTTCCGCCGTTTCGCGTCCGGCTTCCTGATCGATGTCGACGCGCGCGTACCGCATGGCGGGCTGTTGCATTGCCGGCTGCGCGCGGGCGGCGTCCACCTGCGCGAAGACCGTCCATGCTTCCTGACCACCGCGCATACCGATGCGGATCTCGCCGAAGTGCGCCGCGTTTTCCGCGAGGCGGTCGAGGAAATGGGCGCCGCCGGATTTTTCGCGGACGCCGGAAGTGAACGGCCGGCGGCCGCGCCCATGCGGGCGGCGCAAGCCGTGGCCGGCGCCACGCCGCCCGCACCGAACGCCCGGCTCGGGCGCCGGCCGGACGGCCAGCCCGGCTGGTTCGTGCCGGATCCTGATCGCCCCGGCCGCTACCGTGAGATCGAAAGCACAACGAAATCCGAATTACGGGCATGAACAAACATGAATACCGCGATGAGGGGAGAGCCATGACGGGGATTGTCCGTGAGAACGCAAGGGAAGAAATAACGCCTATATATAAGGAGTCGGCATCAGCGCCTGTCGATTTCGATCCCTTTGCCGCGCCGGACCTGGAAGCCACCGCCCCGGCGACAGAATCCCAGCGCGAAATCTGGGCAGCCGCCTCGTTGAGCGATGAAGCGTCCTGCGCGTACAACGAAAACATCTGCCTGCAACTGGAAGGCGAGCTGGACGTGCCGCGGCTGGCCGTGGCGCTCGCCGAGCTGGTGCGCCGGCACGAATCGCTGCGCGCCTCGTTCGGGCCGGACGGCGAGATGCTGTGCATCGCGCGCGACATTCCGCTCGATACGGAACTTGTCGACCTTGCGGCCACGGGCGGGAATCTCGACGTGCTGCGACGCTTCGAAGTCGAGCTGCCGTTCGACCTCGTCAACGGTCCGCTGTTCCGCTGCCGTATCGTGCGTCTTGCCGAACAGCGCCATGCCGTGCTGATCACCGCGCATCACACCATCTGCGACGGCTGGTCTTTCGGCGTGCTGCTCGACGAACTTGCCGCGCTTTACAACAACGATTCGCTGCCGTCCGCGCCGCGCTTTCGCGATCACGCCGAACGGCAGGCGGCCATCGACGCCGCGACGCGCGGCAGGCAGGAGGCTTACTGGAAACGCTGCCTGCATGACGCGCCCGCGCGCCTGCAACTGCCCACCGATCACGAACGGCCCGGCCGCCGCGCGTTCCGCGCCGGCTTTCACCGTCATCGCATCCCGGCACCGATCATGAAAGCGCTGCATGCGCGCGGCGCGAAACGCGGTTGCACGGGTTTCACCGTGCTTGGCGCCGCCGTCAGCGCGTACTTCCATCGTCTCGCCGCACAGGACGATCTTGTCATCGGCGTGCCTGCGGCGGGGCAGGCGGAAGAGGGCCTGCAGGGACTGGTCGGACATTGCGTCAGCCTGTTGCCCGTGCGCAGCCGCCTGGATGCGGATGCCGATTTCGATGCGCATCTCGACCGGTTCGGCGACAGTCTTTCGGAAGCCTGGGAACATCGCGAATGTTCCATGGGCCGCATCGTGCGCGCGCTTGGCCTGAAGCGCGATCCTGCCGTCGTGCCATTGGTGCAGGTGATCCTGAACATCGACCGGCGCATCGATGCGCCTGCGCTCGACGGCCTGGTTGCGCGCTTCGAAGGTACGCCGCGCGCTTTCGAAAACTTCGAGATGTTTCTGAATGCGATCAACGACGACAACGGCCTTCTGCTCGAGTGCACCTACGATGCCAGCCTGTTCACGCCGGACGCCATCCGGCGGCGGCTGCGCGAACTCGAGCAGTTCATGGAGCGGCTGGGCGAATCGGAACTGCCCGTCAGCCGCTTGCCGCTGATCGACGACGCCGAACGCGAACAGCTCGCGCGCTGGAGCCGCGGCCCCGAACGCGACTGGCCGGCAAGCACGATTGCCGCGCTCGTGCGTGAGCAATGCGCGCGCACGCCGCAATCCATCGCGGTCGTGGACAGCGCCGGACAATGCGATTACGAAACCTTGAACGCAGACGTCATGCGCATCGCGGACGCATTGCGCGCGCGCGGCATCGGCCGCGGCGACATCGTCGGCGTGCTGCTGGAGCGCGATGCGCGCCTTCCCGCGATACTGCTCGGCGTCCTCGACGCGGGCGCGGCCTACCTGCCGCTGGATGCCGCGGCGCCCGCGGACCGCACGCGGTGGATGCTGGAGGACGCCGGCGCCGCACTGGTGATCTGCAGTTCGCGACAGGACATGAATGACGCCAATGCGGCGTTGACCGCCTTCGGCGGGCGGGTCGTCGATTTCGCAGCGTTGCAAGGGGAGAGCGCGTTGGCGACCAAGGCGCCAGCTGGCGCGACTTCGACGGCACGTTCGCCGAACCACTTTTCCTTCACGAGCCCCGCGCCGGACGACCCGGCGTACGTGATCTACACCTCCGGTTCGACCGGCAAGCCGAAAGGCGTGGTCGTGCCGCACCGCGCGGTCACGAATTTCCTGCGCGCCATGCAGGACGCGTTGCGGCCCGGCGACGACGATCGCTTTCTTGCATTGACGACGCTGGGCTTCGACATCGCCGTGCTCGAATTGTGGCTGCCGCTGGTCTGCGGCGCGCGCACGCTGATCGTGCCCGCGGATGTCGCGCGCGACGGCGCGCGATTGTGCGAATGGGTCGCGCGATTCAGGCCCACCGTCATGCAGGCAACGCCGGCGACCTGGCAACTGCTGCTTGGCGCAGGCTGGGACGGCGATCGCGAGGTTCGCGTACTGAGCGGCGGGGAAGCGTTGCCGGTGCCGCTGGCGCGCGCGCTGCTTTCTCGCAGCCGCGAACTCTGGAACGTGTACGGACCGACCGAAACGACCGTGTGGTCCACGCTGCACCGGGTGAGCGCGAACGACAATCCCGTTCCGATCGGCAGGCCGATGGCGAACACGCAGGTTCACGTGCTCGACGCATCCGGCACGCCGGTGCCGCCGGGCGTGCCCGGCGAGCTGTACATCGGGGGCGATGGCGTGGCGCTGGGCTATCTCAACCGGCCCGAACTCACCCGCGAGCGTTTCGTGGCCGATCCTTTCAGCGAAAGGGAGAACGCGCGGCTGTACCGCACCGGCGATCGCGTGCGCTTCGGCGCCGGCGGCCGGCTGGAATATTTCGGGCGGCTGGATTTCCAGGTCAAGCTGCGCGGCCATCGCATCGAGCCGGGGGAAATCGAGGCGGCATTGATCGAACACCCGTCCGTCGCGCGCGCCGTCGTTGCCGTACGCGACTTCGACAGCGAGAGCGGCGCCGACCGGCGGCTGGTCGCGTGGATCGTGCCGGCGTCCGGCCTGGACACGGACGAACTGCGCGAGCACCTCGCGCGCCGCCTGCCGGCCTACATGCTGCCGCAGCATCTTGTCGCGGTCGATACGCTGCCGCTGACGGCGAGCGGGAAAGTCGATCGCAAGGCGCTGCCCGCGCCGGCGGCGTCGCCGCGCAGCGCGCACGTGCCGCCGGCGACGCCGGCCGAGCGGCGCATCGCCGCGATCTGGCAGGACATACTCGGCGTCGACGACATCGGGCGCGATGACGACTTCTTCGATCTCGGCGGCCATTCGCTGCTCGCCGCGCGGCTGGTCATGCGCCTGCGCGACGCGTTCGACTGCGAACTGCCGATCGGCACGATCTTCGACCGCCCGGTGCTTGGCGATCTTGCCGAGTGCCTGGCTGAACATCCCGTCGCGCCGGATGAACGGCGGGACAACGAGCAGGAGCTGTTCGAACTATGAGCACCGCCGGAAACATGAATCCGTCCGCTGAAACAAACGGCCGGGAGCGCGCCCGCGCGCTCATCAACGAACTGCGCCGCCGCGGCATGGACCTGCGCCACGAAAACGGCCGGCTGCTGCTGTCCGGGCCGCGCGGCGTTATCGACGAGCGCCTGCAGGAAGAACTGCGGGCGAGCAAGCAGGACATTCTTGCGAGCCTGGCCGAGGACGCCGCGGCCGTGCCGGCACTGCCGGAAGGGCTGCATCCGCTGTCGAGCATGCAGCAGTCGATGTGGTATCTCGAAAGCGAGCAGCCGGAGCTCGGCATCTTCAACCTCTTCATCGCGCTCGACATTCGCGGCCCGCTCGATGTGGACGCGTTGCAGGCCTCGCTGCAGCAATTGCTCGAACGTCACGACGCGCTGCGCGCGACGGTCGCCGAACACGAAGGCAAGCCCGTGCAGCGCATTCACCCGGCGCCGGAACTCGCGCTCGCCGCGGAATCGCTCGCCGGAGCCGACGACGACGAACTGCACACCCGGCTGACGCGCGAAACGGCAAGAAGCTTCGATGTCATGCACGAGCCGCTGTACCGCTTCCGGCTGTTCCGCCTGGAATCGAAACGGCACGTGCTGCTGCTGGTGTTCGATCACATGATCGCCGACGGCATGTCGCTCGCCATACTCAAGCGCGAGCTCGTCGAAATGTACTCGGCGCGCCTCGAATCGCGCGCGCCGCGGCTGGAAGCGCTCGGCGTCCGCTATGTCGATATCGTTCGCGACGAACTTTGCTGGCTGGAAAGCCCGGCCGCCGCACGGCAGCTCGCTTACTGGAAGCGGCAGTTGTCCGGCGAGCTGCCGGTGCTCGACCTGCCGGCGGACTACCAGCGTCCCGCGCTGCCGAGCGGACGTGGCGAATGCCTGCGCCTGGAATTGTCGCGCGCCACGCTCGCGGCGCTCGAAAGCGCCGCGCGCGCAGCGGGTGCGTCGGGGTTCATGATGATCTCCGCCGCGGTCGCGGCCATGCTGACCGGACTGGCCGGGCAGCGCGAAGTCCTGCTCGGAACGCCGATGGCAAACCGCCGGCACGCGCAGGGCGACAATGTTGTCGGCCTGTTCATCAATCCCGTCGCCTTGCGCATCGCCGTCGAGCGGGGCGAACCGTTCACGAACCTGCTTCGCCAGGTGCGCGACCGCTGCCTGGAGGCACTGGAGAACCAGTCCGTGCCGTTCGAGCAGGTGGTCGACGCGCTCAAGCTGCCGCGCGACCTGAGCCGCGGCCCGGTCTTCCAGGCGCTGGTCACGTTCTTCCCCGGCGTCGACGGGAGCGCGGAGGCGGGCGGCGCGCGCTTCGAAAGCATGAACCTGCGCCGCGGCACGGCGCAGACGGACATCGCCTTCTGGTGCCGCGAGCATGACGATGGCATGTGCATTGAAATGGAGTACAGCGCGGATCTTTTCTCGCCGCAGACCGCGCAGCGCATGCTCGACACGTTCGAGAACATGCTGGCGGCGGCGATTCACGACCCCGCGCAGCGCGTCGCGGCCCTGCCGCTGCTGTCCGACAACGAACGCGAGCAACTGGCCGCGTGGACGACGGGCCCGGTGCGCGACTGGCCGGCGACAACCATTCACCAGATGGTGCGCGAACACGCCGCGCGCACGCCGGACGCGATCGCGGTGACCGGCGGCCGCAGCCAGTGCGATTACGCGACGCTGGGCGGTGAGGCGGCGCAGGTGACGGGCATGCTGCGCGAACGCGGCATCGGGCGCGGCGACATCGTCGGCGTACTGCTCGAACGCGACGTGCGGCTGCCCGCGGTACTGCTCGGCATTCTCGACGCCGGCGCGGCGTACCTGCCGATCGATCCGGAGACGCCGGCCGAACGCATGCAATGGATGCTGCAGGACGCCGGTGTCCGGCTCGTCGTCACAAGCACCGGCGACGCCGCCACGCTGACGGGTTTCGGCGGGCAGGTCATCGATCTTGCATCGCCGGGCGCGATGACGGACGGGAAGGGCGCATCGCCAGGCGGGCCGGCGGCGACGCCGGACGATCCGGCCTACGTGATCTACACCTCGGGTTCCACGGGCAGGCCGAAAGGCGTGATGGTGCCGCATCGCGCGGTCGCGAATTTCCTGCGCGCCATGCAGGAGCTGCTGCACGTCGATGCCGGCGACAGTTTCCTGGCGCTGACCACGCTCAGCTTCGACATCGCGGTGCTCGAGTTGTGGCTGCCGCTGGCGAGCGGGGCGCGCACGAACATCGTGCCGCGCGACGTTGCCGGCGATGGCGCCGCCTTGCGCGACTGGATCGCGCGCGAACGGCCGAATGTCATGCAGGCGACACCCGCGACCTGGCAGCTGCTGCTTGGCGCGGGCTGGGAGGGCGACGCGAACGCGCGGATTCTTTGCGGCGGCGAAGCGCTGCCGGTGCCGCTCGCGCGCGCGCTGCTTTCCCGCTGCGGCGAATTGTGGAACGTGTACGGTCCGACGGAGACGACCGTGTGGTCGACTGCCGCGCGCGTGCACGCGAGCGACGATCCGGTTCCCATCGGCACGCCGATCGCGAACACCCGAGTGCACGTCCTTGACGCGTCCGGCATGCCCGTGCCGCCGGGCGTGCCCGGCGAACTGTGCATCGGCGGCGACGGCGTCACGCTCGGCTACCTCAACCGGCCCGAACTCACGCGCGAACGGTTCGTGCCCGACACGTTCGGCGGCGGCGGAGATGCGAAGCTTTACCGCACGGGCGATCGCGTGCGTTTCGACGTCAAGGGCCGGCTCGAGTATCTTGGCCGCGTCGATTTCCAGATCAAGCTGCGCGGTCATCGCATCGAGCCGGGCGAGATCGAAGCGGCGCTGGAAGCGTTGCCGGCGATCGAGCGCGCCGTCGTCACCGCGCGGGATTTCGACGCCGCCGGTACGGACCGGCGGCTGGTCGCCTACATCGTCGTGAAGGCGGACGCGCGCGCAAGCGTCGACGAACTGCGCGAAGCCTTGCGCCGGCAGTTGCCGGCATACATGCTGCCGCAGCATTTCGTCGCGCTCGACGTGCTGCCGCTGACGCCCAGCGGCAAGATCGATCGCAAGGCACTGCCCGCGCCGACGGCTACGCCCCGCACCGCGCATGTGCCGCCGGCCGCCGGAACCGAACAGCGCCTTGCGCGCATCTGGCAGGACGTGCTGCATGTCGAGCGCGTCGGGCGCAACGACAACTTCTTCGACCTCGGCGGCCACTCGCTGTCGTCCATGGAAACGGTCACGCGCATCGAACGGGAGCTTGGCTGCCGCATCCGTCCGCGCCTGCTGGTGCTGAACACCCTGGGCGAGATTGCCGCCGCCTGCGACAGGCTGATGGAAGAGCGCGAGGAGAAGGCCGCTGCCATGGCGATGCCCGCGCGCGGCAACGGCATGTGGAAGGCGGTGATGAATACCTTGCTGGGAAGAGCGTGACCGCGCTTCAATTGCAGATGTATTGTCCCTCGCAGTCGGCGAGGCGGCGAAGCCCGTAGCCGTGATGCAGCCATTCGCAGGTGGAATGCAGCAGCAGCGCCGACGTCATCGCGAGCCTGGACGTGCAGGCAACGCGGCCGTGCAGCTCGAGGTCGGCGTCCGTGTTCAGCGCCAGGCGTGAAACGCGCGCGATGAAACGTCCGGCCTGCATGTCGAGTTCGAGCGTCACGTCCATGAAGTCGAGTTCCTCGCCGAAGACCGGGTAGAGGCATTTGAACACCGCTTCCTTGGCGCTGAAGACGAATTTCGCCAGCAGCCCGGCCGACAGCCCGGACTGCCCTTCGCACCAGCGCCGTTCGGCCGGCGTGCAGACGAGATCGGTCAGCGTTTCCGGCAGCGCGCTTGCGCATTCGATGTCCACGCCCAGTCCCGCCATGTGATCGCGCGTGCCGGCGGCGGCGACGCAGAAGCCGGCGGCGTGCGAGATGCTGCCGACCGTCCCCGACGGCCAGAGCGGTTCGCGCCGCGGTCCCATGCCGACCGGAACGCCTGCCAGGCCGAGCTCGCCAAGTACCGCGTGCGCACAGGCCCTTCCGGCGGTGAATTCCATCACGCGGCGCTCGACCGCGTTTCGCACGAGCAGCGCTTCCGTCTCGAGCAGCGGCTGCTGCAGCGTTTCGATACGGCCGCCGTGCCTGCGTATCGGATCGGGCAGCAGCCAGGAAAGCGCGCTGCGAAATTCCGCGTCGTGGCCGGGGCCCTCGCGGTCCGGAACCGAAGCACTCTTCGGTGCGATGTTTTCCTGCCTGATGACTGTCGCCATTTCGGATCCGCCTTTTGTTGCCTGTCCGTTTTACGGTCTGTAGTAGTCCCGGTACCAGCCCACGAACCGTTCCACGCCCTGTTCGAGCGGCGTCGCGGGGTGGAAACCGACGTCGTCGTCCAGCTGCGTGACGTCCGCGTACGTTGCCGGCACGTCGCCCGGCTGCATCGGCAGGAATTCCTTCTCGGCCTTGCGGCCAAGCTTGTCCTCGAGAATCTCGATGAACTCCAGCAACTGGACTGGGTGATGGCTGCCGATGTTGTAGACGCGGTACGGCGCGGCGCTGCTTGCCGGATCGGGCCTGTCGCCGCGCCATTTCGCGTCCGGTTCGGGGACGTGGTCGAGCGTGCGGATCACGCCCTCGACAATGTCGTCGATGTAGGTGAAGTCGCGGCTGTGCCGCCCTTCGTTGAATACGGGAATCGGCCTGCCTTGCATGATGTTCCTCGTGAACAGGAACAGCGCCATGTCGGGACGGCCCCAGGGCCCGTAGACCGTGAAGAACCGCAGGCCCGTTGTCGGCAGGCCGTACAGGTGGCTGTAGCAATGCGCCATCAGTTCGTTGGATTTCTTGGTCGCCGCGTAAAGACTGACCGGGTGATCGACGTTGTCGCTGACGGAAAACGGCATGGCCGTGTTCGCGCCGTAGACCGAACTGCTTGACGCGTAGACCAGGTGCTCGACGCCGCCATGGCGGCAGGCTTCCAGGATGTTCTGGAAGCCGACGATGTTCGATTCGATGTACGCGCGCGGGTTTTCGAGCGAATAGCGCACGCCCGCCTGTGCGGCGAGATTGATGACGCGCGCCGGCCGGTGTTCGTCGAACACCCTTTCGATCAGCTCGCGGTCGGCGATGCTGCCGCGAACCTCCGTAAAGCCGGTGCGCTGCCGCAGCCGTTCGCTACGCGCTTCCTTCAGCGTGACGTCGTAGTAGTCGTTCAGGTTGTCGACGCCGACAACCTCGTCGCCCCGGTCAAGCAGGCGTCCGGCGACGGCCGCGCCGATGAAGCCGGCCGTTCCGGTTACCAGTACCCGCATGCCGTTCCCCTCAAAGCCTTTCGGTGACGATGTGCCGCGGGAGCACGCTCTTGACGTCGTAGATGACGTGCTCCGGCTTGCAGCAGCCAAGCAGCTCTTCCGCGGACATGGCGAGAAACTCGCGATGCGCGACCGCGAGGATGACGGCGTCATAGGCGCCGCACGCCGGATGCTCGATCATCGTCACGCCCTGCAGCTGCGCCGCGTCGTCCGGGTGAACCCAGGGATCGTAGACATCCACGTTCGCGTGGTAGTTGCGAAACTCGTCGATGATGTCGGTGACGCGCGTGTTGCGAACGTCAGGGCAGTTCTCCTTGAACGACAGCCCCATGACGAGAATCCGCGAGCCGACGACGTGAATCCGCCGCTGCGTCATGAGCTTGACGACGCGATTGGCAATGTAGCCGCCCATGTCGTCGTTGATGCTGCGCCCGGAAAGTATGATTTTCGGAAGAAAGCCGATTTCCTTCGCCTTGTGCGTCAGGTAGTAGGGATCGACGCCGATGCAATGACCGCCGACGAGTCCCGGCCGGAACGGCAGGAAGTTCCACTTGCTGCCGGCGGCGGCAAGCACGTTGGACGTTTCGATGCCGAGCCGGTTGAACAATGTCGCCAGTTCGTTGACCAGCGCGATGTTCACGTCACGCTGCGTGTTCTCGATGACCTTCGCGGCTTCGGCCTCGCGGATGGTTTCGGTGCGATGCGTGCCGGCCCGGATCACGCTCCGGTACATGGCGTCCACGAACTCCGCCGCTTCCGGCGTCGAGCCCGAGGTGATCTTGACGATGTCTTCCAGGCGGTGCTCGCGGTCGCCGGGATTGATGCGCTCGGGACTGTAGCCGACGAAAAAATCCGCGTTGAACTTCAGGTCCGAGACGCGCTCGAGTATCGGCACGCAGATTTCCTCGGTGGCGCCCGGGTAGACGGTCGATTCATAGACCACGACGTCGCCGCGCTTGAGTACGGAGCCCACCGTCTGCGAGGCGAGTTCCAGCGGGCGAAGATCCGGACGCTTGTGGCGGTCCACGGGCGTCGGCACCGAGACGATGTACACATTGCACTGGGCAATGGCGGCAATCTCCGACGCGAACCGGAGCTTCCGGCTGGCGCCGAGGTCGTCGCGGGTGACTTCGCGCGTGCGGTCGTTGCCTTCTTCGAGTTCCCGGATGCGTTTCGGGTCGATGTCGAAACCCGTGGTGGGATAGCGCCGCCCGAACGCAGCCGCAAGCGGCAGGCCGACATAACCCAGCCCGATGACGCCGATGCGCGCGGCGTCCAGGTCGAGCAGCGCGCTGCCGCGCGGCTGCATTTGCACTTGCGTCTGTGTGAAGGCAACGGGTACCGACATTCTTCGTTCGTCCTCGCAGGGTCCCGGATTCGCCGAGGGAAAATCCCGCAAAAAGTTCATCCCGGCGGCTGTGAGCTGCAATGTATGCCGCGCGCACGGGCCTTCCATTCCGCGAAACACTTTAAGTTCCCCGGCCCGGCGCAGCTCCCTGCGCGGCAAAAGGGGAAAACCCCTCAGTGCACGGCCCGCATACGCATTCGCACAAGCTTCCTCTACGCTCGCACAGGAAGCTCGAAAACCGGCAACAGGAATCACGCCGCGCAATGCGCGTGAAAGGGGAGAATTTCCGTTGAGTGAATCGAACAACGCGCCGCGCAGCTTCATCTGGCCGCCGTTGCGGTGGCTGATTTTCGGCGAGACCGCGATTTTCATGTTCGCCGCGCATTTCGCGATCGGCCTTGCGATTGTTCCGGAAGGCGAGGAGCAGGTCTTTCCGGTCCTGTGGCATGCGATCTGCGTGATTGCCTTCGGCGTGACCATGGCGGCCGTCATGCACGCGCTGGGGATGCATGTGGTGCGTTCGCGGCGTTCGACGCCGCAACTGCTGCTCAAGTACCTCTGCGCGGCGGCGGCCGCTGCCGTCCTGTTGTGGCTGATTGTCGGTCTTTCTCCTTCGGCCGTGATTGAACCGGTCCATATCGGCACCGGCGTCGCGCTCGGTTTCGCACTGCTTCTGCTCTGGCGCCTGCTTGTCAGCCTGCTCATCGACAGCACGGCAATGCGGCGCAATGTCGTCGTGCTCGGCGCGGGACAGGCGGCGCGCACCTTTCATGAAGCACTGCGGCGACGCTCGGACCGCCGCGGGATCCGGATCGTCGGATACCTGCCGCTTCCGGGCGACCGCTGCAACGGCATTCTTCCGGCGCAACTGCTGCACAGCCGAACCAGCCTCGCGCGGCTGTGCGAACGCAGCCAGGTCAGCGAGATCATTGTCGCCAGCGACAACCGCCGCGGCGACCTGCCGGTGAAGGATCTGCTGGACTGCCGCTTCCGCGGCATCACGGTGACGCAGGCGGCAACCTTTGTTGAAAGAGAATGCGGTCGCATTCCCGTCGAGCTGGCCGAACCCGGCTGGTGGCTTTATCGCAACGGCTTTGCCGACGATGGCGTCAGGCGCTTCACGAAACGGGTCTTCGACCTGGCGGCAGCGGCGATGATCCTGTTGCCGGCGGCGCCGGTGATGCTGGCTTGCGCGATCGCCATTCGTCTTGAGGATGGCGGATCCGTGCTTTTCCGGCAGACGCGCGTGGGCCGGAACGGCCGCGAGTTCCGGCTGGTGAAGTTTCGCAGCATGCGCGAGGACGCGGAAAGCGATGGCGTCGCGCGCTGGGCGCGCAGCGACGACAATCGCGTGACGCGTACGGGAAAGTTCCTGCGCAAGACGCGGCTCGACGAACTGCCGCAACTGTTCAATGTCATCGGCGGCAGCATGAGCCTTGTCGGTCCGCGCCCTGAACGCCCCGAGTTCGTGCGGGACCTTGTCAGGCAGATTCCCTACTACGAGCAGCGCCATGCGATGCGTCCCGGGATCACCGGCTGGGCACAGCTGTCCTATCCTTACGGCGCATCGACGCGCGATGCGCTGGAAAAACTGAAGTACGACCTTTATTACATAAAGAACCACAGCTTCCTGTTCGACGTCACGATCCTGCTGCGCACGGTCGAGGTGGTCTTGTTCGGGAAGGGCGCGCGGTAGGGAATTGAAGGTCGAAAGGCGAAAGGCGAAACGCGCAGAGATCAGTTCGCGCCCGCGCACTCCCGGCGCTTGAAGGCAATGCTGTCCGCCGCGTTTCCGAGACGCCAGGCGGTGGATGCCAGCGTGCGAAGCGGAAAGGGCGGCTGGTTCTCCCAGCCGACCACGCAGCCCTTGTCGAAGATCACGCCCGAGTCGCCGTAGAACCAGACCGAACCTTTCGTGTAGTTCGGCGCGCCCTGGATGTTCACCACCGACTGCGCATCCATGCCGACGGCAAGGCGGCCCTTTGCCGCCGGCGGAACGTTCCGCATTTCGTCGCCGTGACCGAGACGGTCGAGCAGCGCCGCCGCGCTGACGGCGCACACGAACGCGACAACGACCGTGCGATGAAACGGCGGCGGCATCCAGGCGAAACGCGCGGGTGCCGTGCTGTTTTCCTCCGGTTGCCGCGGCCGCTCGGCGCGCGCTTCGCCGGGCGGAACGGCGACGGTGATCGTGTTGTCCGTGATGGAAAGGTATGGCGGCGGCAGCTCGCCGTGACGCTGGCGAAATCGTGCAAGCGCCCGGTAGGCATGCACGACCTGCTTGAATTCATCGTCGCGTCCCGCGCCTGCGCCATCGGGCTGCATGCGATCGGGATGGCAGACACGGACCCGCCGGCGAAAGGCAAGGCGCAGTTCCTTCCAGTCACAGTCGTTCGCCACGCGAAGAATCCGGTAACAGTGCTGGTAGGTGATCGCCGCCATCGTTTCCCCTGCGCGTGAATCGAAGAATGCGCCGCGTGAACAAGCGCGGCAACAGGCACTCACAGGCATGATAGGCGAGGCAGGGTGAACATCCATATCGTCATTCACCCGAGGGGTTTTTTTCGTTTACGGGAAAGTCCCGAGACAGGCGCGGTTTGTTGGGTCATCTACCCAATGGCATGACCTCTGGCGGCTGGTAACGTTAGCGGACATCCCCGGCGGGAATGAAAACACCCAACCGCCGGTCGGCCCATCGCTGTTCGCACGGCCGGACTGCAGGTCGTTGCATGACGACTTCACTTGATTGAACGCAAACAGGGGCTTGCCTCAATGAGATCATCCACCGTTTTCCTGTTGCTCGCGCTGTGCCTCGCCGGCTGCGCGAGCAATTCCGCGCCGCCCGCGGCAGGATTCGCCGCCAGCGCGAACGCCATGGCGGTCGATCAGTATCACATCGGCGTCGACGACGTCGTCACCGTCAGCGTGTGGCAGAACGAGGAACTTTCCGTCACCGTGCCCGTGCGTCCCGACGGGCGCATCTCCATGCCGTTGCTCGGCGACGTCCAGGCCGGCGGCCTCACGCCGCAGCAGGTCGGCGCGAACATCAAGCGCGCGCTCGAACAATACATCCGGAATCCGCACGTCGTCGTCATTCTCGAGGAGCTGAACAGCCACGAGTACCTGTCCCGCATCCGCGTGACCGGCGCGGTGCAACAGCCCATGAGCCTGCCGCACCGGCAGGGGATGAGCGTGCTGGACGCGGTCCTTGAAGCGGGCGGCGTCACGGATTTCGCCTCCGGCAACGGCACGGTGCTGTACCGGCGCGTGGACGGCGAAACCGAATCGATACCGGTTTACCTGGAAGACATCCTGGAAGAAGGCGACCTCGCGACGAACTACACCCTGGCGCCGGGCGACGTGATCGCCATACCGGAGCGCATCTTCTGATTCGCCGACAGCCCGCCGCGAACGCGCGGCCGAAAGCGTGAAGATGACCAGACGACAACAGAGGCCCTCATGTCCTTGCCCGAACAGATCGAGATCCTGAAGAAGGAAAGCGCGCGCCGGATGAGCTCCATCGCGACGACGGTGCTGATCACCAGTCTCGTCATGCTCGCGCTCGGCTTGCTGTGGAACGAGAAGTACGAGTCGTCTTCGGCGATTCTCATCGAGGACGAAAGGATCATCGGCTCGCTTCTCGACGGCACGACGGTGCCGACCCGCGAACGCGCCGGCCCTGACGGGATCGTCGACCATGCGGAGATCGCGCGTGAAGTCCTCTTCGACCGCGAGGTCATGAACGCCGTCGCCGAGGAGGCCGGCTGGCTGACGGAGGAAATGACGCCGATCGAACGCGCCGAACTCATCGACATGCTGAAGAAGCGGCTGAAGGTCGAGAACATCGGCGCAAACGTCATCGAGCTTTCCTTTCGCGACACGCTGCCGGAACGCGCTTTCCGCACCGTGCTGGCGCTGACGAACCTGTTCATCGAGCGCGCGCACGAGGCCAATACCGCGGAAAGCCGTGCGGCCTACGAGTTTCTTTCCGGTGAAGTGGAGCGCTACCGCGAGAAGCTGCTGGAATCCGAGCAAAGGCTGCAGTCGTTCTACGCCGAGCACGGCAATATCCAGCCGGGTACGGGCGACAGGGTCGACACCCGCGTCGTCGAGCTGATGCGGGACATGCAGGCAACGTCGCTCGATCTCGAGGAAGCGCGTGCCCGCGTTCGCGCGCTGGAGGCGCAGCTTTCCGGTGACGCATCGTCGGCCGTCGTGATCACGCAGCGCGACCAGATACGTACGGCGATCGCGGAGCAGCAGGCGCAACTTGCCGCGCTTCGGCTGCAGTACCACGACACGTACCCGGACGTCGTCACGGCCAAGCAGAAGATCGAGGCCCTGCGCGCACAGCTGCGCGACCTGGACGAGGGCGGGGCGCCGGCAAATGCCGACAGCGCATTGTTTGTCAATCCGCTGCGCGAGGAGCTTCGCGCGGAACTTTCCGCGGCACGCACCGAGGTCGCCGCGCTGCAGGAGCGGCTGGCGCGCAACGAGGCCTGGCTCGATGACGAGCGCGGACGCGGCGTCGAGGTCAGCGGAATCGAGGCGCAAGCGGCGGAGCTCACGCGCGAGTACGAAGTCACCCGCGACTTCTACCAGGAACTGGTGCAGCGCCGTGAAAGCGCGCGCATCGCGCTGAACATGGACAGGGAAGGCGAGGCCGTGAGCATGTCGGTGCAGGAGCCGCCAACCGTTCCGCAGCAGCCGTCCGGCCTCAGGTTCGTGCATTTCGCGCTGCTCGGTCCGCTGCTTGGACTCGGTCTTGCGTTCGGCGTCCTGTTCATGCGCGTGCGTTTCGACGAGCGCATCCGCACGAGCAGCACGATTTCGCGCGAACTGCAGATTCCGGTGCTGACGACCGTCCCGATGCTGGTGGACGAACGCGCCCGCAGCCGGCAGCGCCGCGTGCGCGGCACGGTCGTTGCCGCGGGGCTGATGCTGCTCGCGTGTTACGCGCTGGTCGCCGCCCTGCGAATGAACGATTTTCTCTGATGAACACGCATCCAAACGGTACAGGCACATCATGGCGAGCAAGATGAAACCGCGACTTGAACCGCAGGACGGCGGCGCGCCGGCTGTCAGGCAGTCCGAGGAGGAAATCCTCCGCAAGCCCGGTTCGGAACTGATGATTCGCCGCATGAGCGATCCGGTGCCGATTCCGCCCGAGCGGCGCGGCCGCAACCAGATCATCGAGTACAGCGCCGAACACGCGCCGGTCGTGCAGTCCTTCCGCACCATGCGCACGCTGTTGCTGCAGCAGGCGAGCGCGGCGAACTTTGTCACCATGGTCACCGGCATGCGTCCCGGCAGCGGCGCGAGTTTCGTCGCGCGCAATCTTGCGGCCGCGCTGGCGTTCGACGAGAGCCGCACGTCCCTGCTGGTCGACTGCAACCGCGAATCGCCGAGCGTCGACGCATTGCTCGGCGGCAACGTCCGCTACGGGCTGACCGACCTGCTCGAACAGCCCGCGGCCATCGGCATTGGCGACATCATTCACAGCACCGGCATTCCGCGCCTGCGCGCGGTGCCGATCGGCAGCCACCGCGACCGTCCGGCGGAATACTTCACCTCGCATCGGATGAAGGCCTTTCTGGACGTGGCGCGCCGGCGCTATCCGGACCGCTATGTCGTCGTCGACGCGCCGTCCATGCAGACGTCCGCCGATCCACGCATTCTCGCCGACTGGTGCCATTACGTGATTCTCGTTGTCCGCTACGGCGAGGCGACCCGCGACGAGCTGCTGGAGGCGGTCGCGACTTTCCCGCGCGAAAAATTCGTCGGCGTGATCTTCAACGACTTCGACGCGCCGCCGGACGCGGATGATACGGATCACGACGGGCACGGACGGAATCGCTGATGACGGCGAAAAGGGGCATCGCGGGGTGCTTGCGCTGGCTTTGGACGCTGCCGTTTCTTTTCCTGCCGACGGCGGCGTCCGCCGCGGTTGAGCCGGCCGCCGGGCCGGAAACGTTTCTCGAGGGTCTCGATGAAACGGGGATGCTGCCGGGATTCCGCTTTCGCGCCGGCTTCTTTTCCAGCGACAACATCACGCGCGCCGAAGAGGATGAAATCGACGAGGTCGCAAGTGTCGCCGAGATCGGCGGCAACTGGCACTCCGTCGGCACGCGCTTTGCCGCCGCCTTCGACGGAACGCTTTCCTACCGCCACTACATGCAGAACGATTTCGACGACGAAGGCCGTGCGAATTTTCTCGCGGTCGGGGACATCTTCATCGTTCCGGAAACGCTCGACTGGTCCATCACCGACCGGCTGGCGAACGCGCCGGTCGATCCCGTTGCCACGACGAGCCCCATCAACGTGCAGTTCGTCAACGTCCTGGAAACCGGCCCGCGCCTCACGCTGCGGCCGGGCAGCAACGAGCTCACGCTCGCCGTGTCGCGCGCGGACATTCACGCCGAGGAATCGCCCATCGATCATGCCCGCAATTCGGGCACGCTCGGTTTCATGCACGACATCAGCGCGAACTCGGGTTTCGGGCTCGTCGCGAACGTCCGGCAGATCGAGTTCGAACCGGAAGCCGAGGCGACGGATTTCGACCAGGAGGAGGCGCACCTCACCTTCGAAAGCCGCAACGACACGCTCTTTCTTTCCGTCGCCGGCGGCAAGTCGCGATTCGAACTGGCCGACGGACCGAGCCGCGATGCGACCACGGGCTGGCTGCGCGTGCGCGCGCGCCGCACCAGCGATTCCGTCATCTACGCGGCCATCGAACGCACCGCAAGCGACACCGCAACGGCGATGCTCACGGACGAATTGCTGCTCGAGCAGGGCGGCGTGCCGTCGTTCATCGTCACGGGCGATCCGTTTTTCTCGGACCGGCTGATACTGCGCTACACGCGCGGCTGGCGGGCGCACGAATGGTTCCTCGCGCTGAATGCGACCGACCTGGATTATTTCGTTTCGCCGCTCGACCGCGAGCACCGGGGCGCGCAGCTCGGCGCCGAGTTCATGCTGTCTCCCCGGCTGCTGTTGTCGCTGAGCGCGTCGGGAACAAGGATCGAATACCTCGACCTGGCGCAATCCGACACCGTGCGCAGCCTGCAGACGGAAGCCGATTACCGCATCAATCGCAGCTGGTCGCTGGTTTCGGGCCTGAGCTGGCTGGAGCGCGACAGCGAGGATTCGGGCTACGAGTTCGACGAAATGATCGTCTCGCTTTTCATCAGTTATTCGCCGCAGGGGAGCGATCGATGATCCGCGGCGTCACGCGTGAACGGTTGAAAGCGCCGCAGGCGCGGATCGCGACCGCGCTGTTGTATCACAGCGTCCGCGACAGCAGCGGCCGCAAGGACCCGACGGCGGATGACGCCTGCACGATAAGCGCGCAGCAGTTTGCCGATCAGCTGGATATTGTCGGCGAGGCGGGCCATCCGGTGTCCACGGTGAGCGACCTCGCGGAGGTCCGCGGCATGCGCCGCGGCGCGGTGATGCACGAACGGGTGCTCGTGCTGACCTTCGATGACGGCACGGCGTCGCACCTGGACACCGTGCTGCACATGCTGTGGGAGCGCAATCTTCCCGGCGAATTCTTCGTCAATCCCGCCAATGTCGGACGCCGCGGTTTCCTGAGCTGGAACGAGCTGCGCGGAATGTCATCCGCCGGCATGTCGATCCAGTCGCACGGCTATTCACATCGCTACATGGACGAACTCGACGACGCTGGCGTCGTCGACGAACTGCTGCGTTCCAGGAAGACCATCGAAGACCGCCTCGGCCAGGCCGTTACCGTGTTCGCCGCACCGGGCGGACGGGTCAATCACTTCATCGCCGCCCTCGCGCGCCGGGTCGGCTACAAGGCCGTATGCGGATCACGCCCCGGTCAATGGCGGCCGAACGCGAACGTGAGCGTCATTCCGCGCAACGCCGTTCGCGCGGGGACGACGGAACGCGAGCTGCGCGACTGGATCGACAGCCGCGCTTTCGCGCTGGCCGTCCAGGCAGGGCGCTACGAAGTCCTGAAACTCGCCCGGCGGCTGCTGGGCGACAGGACGTACGACAACCTGCGGCGCCGCCGCCTGCATGACGATGCGAGGCACTGAGATGACGGAAGCCGTTTTCTGGACCGTACTTGCGCTGCTCGGCTACGCGTATGCCGGCTACCCGGTGCTCGCATGGACCCTGGCCCGGCTGCGGCCGCGCGTCGTCCTGCGCCGAGGCGGACAGCCGTCCGTCACGCTGATCGTTGTGGCAAGGAACGGCGAAAGATGGATCGAAGACAAGCTGGACAACTGCCTCACGCTCGATTATCCGCACGACCAGCTCGATGTCGTGCTGGTTCTGGACGGCTCGACGGACGCCACGGCCGCGCGTGCGCGCGCCTTTGAAAGCCCGCGCGTCGAAATCGTCGAATGCGGTCCGCGCCGCGGCAAGGCGGCCTGTCTGAACGAAGCGGTTACCCGTGCGTCGGGCGACATTCTCGTGTTCACGGACGTGCGCCAGCGCCTCGACGCTGCGGCGATACGCAACCTGGTCATGAACTTCGCCGACGAGAAAGTCGGTGCGGTGAGCGCGGAGCTGTTGCGGGATCCGGGGCGCGACGGTTTCACCAGCGGCATGGATCTGTACTGGCGGTACGAAAAATGGCTGCGCGCCAACGAGGCGCGGTTCGCTTCCTCGGTCGGCGTCACCGGCGGAACCTATGCCCTGCGCCGCGAATGCTACCGTCCGATTCCGGAAGGAACGATTCTCGACGACGTGCTGATCCCGATGAACGTCGTCGCGCAGGGACTGCGTGTCGTGTTCGATCGCACCGCGATTGCCCGCGACATGCCGGCGTCGTCGCGCTCGCGCGAACGGCGGCACCGGATACGCGCCATCGCGGGCAACTGCCAGCTTCTGCTGCAGCAGCCGGCCCTGCTGATCCCGTGGCGCAATCCCGTCTGGCTGCAGTTCGTGTCGCACAGGCTGCTGCGCCTGTTCGTGCCGTTCCTGCTCTTCGCGGCACTCGTGGCGAATTTCATCCTTGCGGCGGAATCCCACGCCTACCAGCTGTTGCTGATCGGACAATTGATGCTCTACATCATCGCGTTGCTCGGCGTCCTGCTGCCGGAAGCGCAACGCCTGAACCTGATCCGCGTGCCGACCACGTTCCTGCTGCTCAACTGGTTTGCAGTGCTGGGACTGCTCAGCTTCGCACGTCACAGGAGGTCCCAGCCATGA
>DASVCH010000013.1:0-58226 GCA_036381715.1 Gammaproteobacteria bacterium
GCGGACCACTTCCAGCAGCGCGCGTTCAAGCAGGTCGACGTCCGTGTCCGGCGGCACGCGAAACATGAAGGCTTCATTCCAGTGATCGGGATTGTCGAAGGCCTGTTCGAAGAACCAGCGCTGCACAGGTGTCAGCGTCCATGAGCCTTCCACGTCCACATCGGCCTCCTCGCCGGAATCGCGGCTTGAAACGGGTCTTGCAACGCTCGCCAGGTCGGCGAGCACGGGATGGTTGAAAATGTCGCGCGGTACGACGTCCAGGCCCGCGACGCGCGCACGCGAGACCAGTTGCAGGGCGAGAATGGAATCGCCGCCGAGCCCGAAGAAGTCATCGTCACGCCCCACGTCACGACGCTCGAGAACCTCGCGCCACAGTTGCATGAAGAGTTCTTCCGTCGCCGTTTGCGGCGCCGCCTTTTCCGGCGGGTCTTCGCCCGCTTCCGCCGGGTCCGGCAACGCCTTGAAATCGACCTTGTTGTTCGCGTTCACGGGAATTTCGCGCAGGCGTATCAACTGCGCCGGCAGCATGTGTTCCGGCAGGCGCGCAGCGAGTTCGCGGCGCAGCTCGCTTTCCGGCCGGAGCGCGGGGCCTTCGGTCGTGTAGTACGCGAACAGGCGCGGTTCGCCGTGCGCGGACTTCCGCGGCACGACGACGGCGTCGTCGATGCCGTCGATGGCGCGCAGGGCTGCCGCGATTTCGCCGAGATCGATGCGAAACCCGCGGATCTTCACCTGGTCGTCCTCGCGGCCGAGATAGCAGAGCTCGCCGTTCGGCATCAGCCGCGCGAAATCGCCGGAACGGTAAAGCCGCGCGTCCTCGTCCCCCGCATACGGATCGCGAATGAATCTTTCCGCGTTCAGTTTCGGCCGGTTCAGGTAGCCGCGGGTTACGCCGTCGCCGCCGACGCAGATCTCGCCGCGCACTCCGGGCGGCACCGGCCGGCCGCGCTCGTCCAGCAGGCGCACGTAAAGATCGGGCAACGGGACGCCGATCATCGAACCGGCAACGCCGAGGTCCGGACGGCGCACCGGGCGAAACGTGACGTGCACCGTGGTTTCGGTGATGCCGTACATGTTGATGAGCTCAGGCGCTTCATCGCCGTGACGTTCGATCCAGCCGGCAAGGCTCGCGAAATCGAGTTTCTCGCCGCCGAACACGATCATGCGCAAGGCGGGCAGCGCTTGCCCGCGCCGCGCGTCCGCCTGCATCAGCTGCCTGAACGCCGACGGGGTCTGGTTCAGCACCGTCACGCCGCGCTCGACGAGAAGATCGTGGAAGGCTTCCGGCGACCGCGCGACATCGCGCGGCACCACTTCAAGGCAGCCGCCGTGCAGCAGCGCGCCCCAGATCTCCCACACGGAAAAATCGAAAGCGAAGGAATGAAACAGGGTCCAGACATCGCTGCCATTCGCCTTCAGCCAGCCCGCGTTCGCATCGAACAGGCGGATGACATTGCGGTGCGAAACCATGACGCCCTTCGGCTGGCCCGTCGAACCCGAGGTGTAGATGACATACGCAAGATCGGTGGCGCCGTTCACCGGTTCCGGGTTGCCGTTACCGTTGTCCCTGCGCGCGTCAGAATCGCCGTCGGCATCCGGCGCAATGACGTTGACGTCTTCGCCGAGCGCATCGCGGCCGGCGGCGGACGCGACAACGACATCGGCGCCTGCGTCACGCAGCAGGAAGTGCAGCCGTTCCGGCGGATACTCGGGATCCAGCGGCAGGTAGGCGGCGCCGGATTTCAGAATGCCGAGGATGCCGACGATCTGCTGCAGCGAACGCTCGACGCAGAGTCCGATCAGCGTGTCCGGTTTCGCGCCGGCCGCGCGCAGGCGTCCCGCAAGACGATTCGCGGCCGCGTTCAGTTCGGCATACGTCAGGTGCTGTTCGCCGCAACGTACGGCGACGGCGTCCGGCGCATCGGCAACGCGCGCTTCGAAACGGCCCTGGAGCGTTTCGGCGCCGGCGCTTCCGGTTCGAACCTGCGGTCCGCGCCAGCGAACGGGCGCGCGTTCCGCGTCGCTCAGGTATGGCAGGTCACGCACGTGGCGCCACGGCTCGCGCGCCATGCCGGTAACGAGCCTGGCATACTGTTCAAGCAGCCTTTGCGCGGCCGCGGCGTCGATGAACGCGGGATCGTGCCGCAGCCTGAGAACGATTTCGTCCTCGCCATGCACCTGCAGGTGCAACCCCGCCAGCGGCTCCGATTCGTGCCGGAAGTTCCGCGCCCCTTCACCGGCCAGCAATTCGTCCAGCGCGGTCATCGGGTCGCGCTGATCGAATTCCAGCACGCTGTCGAACAGGCCGTTGCCGTTTTCGGCATCCGCGCATTGCGCTATCTCCGCAAGCCTCGCGCCTTCGTGTCCGCGCAGCTTGCGGTTCTCGTCACGCAGGCGCCACAGCAGTTCGAAGACGTTGCAGTCTTCGGATATTCCGGCCCGCAGCGGAACGGCATTCAGAAACGATCCAACCGTGTCTTCGAAACCCGTATGCCGGCAGCAGCGCACGACGCCGAACATGACGTCGTTCGTGCGCGCGTAATGCGACAGCAGCAGGGCCCACGCCGCCTGCGCGACGTGATTCAGCGTGACGCCGGCCGCGTCGCGCAAGCGCCGCACGCTGCCGCTTTCCGCGGCGTCCAGGCGGCGCTCGATGCGGGACGCGCCTTTCGCATCGCCCGCGGGCTCCGGCCGCGGAAGATCGATATGCGTGCGCTTGCAACCGGCAAGGTAGTCGCGCCAGAAATCGGTGTCGGTCGCGCTGGCAGCCGCGTGCGGCCGGCCCGGCGCGACGGTGATCGGCGTCGCCGCGTTTTCGTTCCGTCCCTGCAGGATGGCGCGGTGGGTTGCGAACACTTCCCGCAACAGCCGGGAAACCGAACGCCAGTCGAGCAGGCCCTGCGGGAAGGTCCATGCGACGCGGTACTGCGTCTCGCTCCACCGGATCAGCGCGACGCGAAACGGCGTTCGCCCGGCTTCGAAACGCTTGCGACGCTCGTCGTCGAGATATTGTTGAAAGCGGGTTTCACAAACGTCCGCCCTTTCGCCGCGCCAGTCCTGCCGCTCCACGACGAACCGGTTTTCAGGCGCCGGTGCGGGATTGCCGGGGCGCAGCCCGGCATGGCGTTCGGCAAGTTTCCGCCAGGCGGCGGCGAAGGCGTCGGCATCGACAGGGGCATCCAGCGTGAACGTGATCTGTTCGCCGATCCGTTCCGCGCCGTCCTGCGCGGTTTCGGCGATGTCGTGAAACGGCATATCCCCACGAACGGAACGAAACTGGCATGCCTGCCCGGTCTCTGCTGACATGGTCTGAGACATCCTCCCTCGATGTGCTGATTATCTGTCCGCCCTTGTTTCCGGACGGTTCCCTGGACTGATCATGATGCTTGCGGCTGTCGTGCGCTCGCAGCGGCAGCGGCCGCCTCGAGCCGCGTTTTCGCGATGAACCGCAGAACTAGATTTCTAGTGGATATGAGGCAAACCCCATATAAGGCGATGACAGCAATTTGCCGTTCACCGTTACACGCTTGTCTTTAGTGGGAAAGTTGGAAGGAAAGGTGATTTGACAAAAACGTTTCGCGCACAAGGCGCGCGCGAACACTCGCGATTCGCTCGCGCACGATCACGCAACAGGCCGGCAGCCGCCCCCCGAAGGCTGCCCGTCGCTGCCCGCCGTCATTGCAGGCGCGCCATCAACGGTCCGGCGCAATCAGTCCGAGCCGCATGGCGCAACGGACCAGGCCGGCGACGTCGTGAATGTCGAGACGGTCCATCAGCTGGGCGCGATGCGTTTCCACTGTCTTGAAGCTGAGCGACAGGATGGACGCGATCTGCTTGCTGGTGTTGCCTTCGGCGATGAGCTGCAGGATCTCCCGCTGCCGCGGCGTCAGCAGCTGGCGGGTGCGCGGCTGCACCTTGTTGCGGCCGAGACAGGAGTCGATGACGCTGCGGGAAATCGCCGGGCTCAGGAAGGTTTCGCCGCGCGACACGGCGCGAACGGCGGACTCGAGTTCGGTGGTCGCGGCGGTTTTCACCATGTAGCCGGACGCGCCGGATTTGAGCGTCTGCATCACGTACTGTTCGTTCGCATGCATCGACAGCATGATGATCGCGGTATCGGGCACGGCGGCCTTGAGTTTCGGCAGGGCGTCGAGACCGTTCAACTCCGGCATCGTGATGTCGACGATGCAGACGTCCGGCTTCTTCTCGCGCGCAACCTTGATGAGATCCAGGCCGTTCTCCACTTCCGCGACGACGGTGACGTTTCGCAGGTCGTCCAGCAGGGCGCGAAGCCCCGCCCGGAAGAGTGCGTGGTCGTCAGCCAGCATGACATTGATCTGTTTCACGTAAATTCCCCTCTCGTTTGCATGGTGGTGATGATGATTCAGTGCACCCGCTGACGCAGGTAGCTTCGAATGCCGGCGCCGGAGACAGGGCGGCTGAACAGGTGACCCTGCCCTTCACGGCATCCGCTGGAGCGCACGAAGACTCCCTGCGCTTCGGTTTCGATGCCTTCGGCAACGACACCGAGATTGAGCCTTCTCGCCATGGCGATGATCGCCTCGGTAACGGCCACGCTGTCGGCGTCGCCGGGAACGCCGGCGATGAAGGAGCCATCGATCTTCAGGTAGTCCAACGGAAATTTCTTCAACAGGTTCAGCGAGGAATAGCCGGTGCCGAAATCGTCGATGGAAAGTTTCACGCCGAGCTTCTTCAGCCGGCGCAACGCATCGGCCGCGGCGACGTGATCCTGCATCAGCGTGCTCTCGGTGATTTCGAATTCAAGCCGCCATGGCGGCAGGCCGGTTTCCTCGAGGATGGCGGCGATGCGCTCGCCCATGCGCTCGTCATGGAACTGGCGCGGCGACAGGTTCACGGCGATGCGCACGGGCGGAAGGTCTTCCTGGTCCCAGGCGACGCCCTGGCGGCACGCCGTGCGCAACACCCAGTCGCCGAGCGGCGCGATCAGGCCGGTGTCTTCGGCAAGCGTGATGAAGCGGTCCGGCGAAACGGCGCCGAACGTCGCGCTTTCCCAGCGTGCCAGCACTTCGAGCCCCGTGACGCGCCCCGTGCGCAGGTTGACGCGCGGCTGCCAGGACAAGTGCAGCTCGCCGGAATCCAGGGCGGCGCGCAAGCCGTTGGCCAGCGCGAGCGTCGCAAACGCCTGGTTCGACATTTCGGGGGAATAGAACCGGTAGCCGCGCCGGCCCGTGCTTTTCACGCTGTACATTGCAGCGTCCGCGTTCTTCAGCAGGCCGGTCCTGTCCTTCGCGTCGCCCGGATAGCAGCTGATGCCGATGCTGGCCGAGATCGTGAAGTGCCGGCCGCGAATGTCGTAGGGACGCAACAATTCATCAAGAATCTTGTCCGCCACGGTCGCGGCGTCGCCTGCTTCGGCAATGCCGTCGAGCAGCACGGTGAATTCGTCCCCGCCCAGGCGGCCGATCATGTCGTTGCCGCGGATGCAGCGCTTGAGGCGTTCCGAAACCTGTTGCAGCAATTCGTCGCCAACGGCGTGACCCCAGGAATCGTTGATGCGCTTGAAACGGTCCAGGTCCAGGAACAGGCAGGCGATCATTTCGCCATGCCGGTCGGCGCGCCGTATGCTCTTGGCGATCTGTTCCATGAACATGCCGCGGTTGGCGACGCCGGTGAGCGCGTCGTGGCTGGCCAGCCAGGTCAGCTGCTGTTCGTCGCGCTTGCGTTCGGTAATGTCGACCACGAAGGATTCAAGTTGCGGCGCCTTGCCCTTGCCGTTGACGCAGCCGCGATGCCACAGCCACTTTTCCTTTCCGCCGACGCACACGATGCGGTGCTCCAGTGCGAAGGGCTCGTTGCCGCGCATCGAGCGCTGCAGGGCGGTGAGCACGCGGCGCCGGTCGGCGGGATGGACCAGCGCCAGCAGCCGTTCGCTGCCGTGACCGACGAAATGCGAACGCCCCGTTCCGCACAGTTCCATGACCTGTTCGCTCAGGAAATCGACGCGGCCCTTCGGCTCCAGTCCGCAGCGAAAGACGACGCCGGGAAGGCCCGCGACGATGTCGCGCAGTTCGTCCAGTTCGGCGGCGCGGGCTTCCCTTTCACGTTTCGCGTTCATATCGCCGAGCAACTCGACAACGGCGCCCGGCAGGGCGTCGAAATCGTCGACGTGCAAGCCGCGGGCGGAATCGGCCCGGCCGTCGATGATGAGCACACCCGCCGGATCCGCCGCGCCGCCTGCATCGATCGCGATGAGATCGTGTTCGTCGAGCTGCCGGGCGAGAGTGGGTTGTTCCATGAGTTGTTCAACAAATGGCATGTCGAAGGATACGTCGTACCCGTGAGCCGCCAGCGCCCGCCGCGCCGCGCTGCCGCGCATCGCCGACGTGCCGACGAACAGCACCGAAATCTTGCGAGCCACCCGCGCACTCCGTGTTTGCGCCGGACGCGTGCGCTCCTTTCGGAAACGACGGCGCCGGCACCCGGACGGTTTCTGCATCCGTTCGGGAAATTCATATTGGACAGGTAGTCTCAAGTGCGAATGGCGGGACAATCCATCCGTCATTTCATGCATATAGGGGAAATTACCTTGCAGGAATCCCGCATCCGGTTCGCTTCCCTGCCCGATCATGCGTTCGACGACCGGGGCAAGCGGGTTCATTTCGGCACCCGTATCCGTATGCGCGCGCCCTTGCCGGGCGCAGATTCCACGTTCACCTTGCCGCCGAGCACGGCGATGCGCTCGCGAATGCCGAGAAAACCGAGCTGGTGTCCGCCCGGAACGGCGGCTTCGCCGGCATCGAAACCGACGCCGTCGTCGCGCACTTCGCAGACGATGTCGCCGCCCGCCGCCGAAAGCGCTATCCACGCATTGCCGGCATGCGCATGCTTGACGATGTTGTTCAGCATTTCCTGGATGCAGCGATAAAGGGCGGTTTCGACAACGGCCGGCGGACGTTCGGTGAGCGTGTCGTCGACATGAATTTTCAGGCCGGAGCGTTTCGTGACGCCATCGACAAGAAACTCCACCGCGCCCTTCAGCCCGGCGTTCTCGAGTACCCGCGGACGCAACTCGTGCGACACGCGGCGCAGATCGCGCTCGAGTTCCTCCAGCAACTGGTGCGCGTGTTTCAGTTCGTCGCGGCCTTCGCCGGCGGAAACATGCTTGGCTATCGCATACAGCGACAGGTGCACGCACGCGAGATACTGGCCCGCGCCGTCATGAATGGCATGCGCAATGCGGCGCACTTCGTCTTCGAGCATTTCGTTCAGGTGACGCATGGCGGTGCTGGCTTCACGGTAGCCGCGCGTGCTCATCTCGCTGGCGGAAAGGAACTCCGCAAGCACCGTACTGGCCAGCCTGCAGGTCTCGACGCTGTCCGTATCGTCCGGCAGGTCCGCGATCGCTTCGCACAGCGCCTCGTGGTGCATCTCGGCGATCACCGGCAGGCCGAACTCTTCCGCGACCGCGTCGCGCCCCAGCCGGTAAACTTCCAGAAGATCCTGCTCGAAACGCTGGTCGAGATACCGCTTCAGCAGGACGGCGTATTGCCGTTTCATTTTTTCGAGACGGCGGTTTCGCGCCGCGGCATCGGATTGCGACACGCGCGACCGCACGCTGCCGGTCTTCATGGTGGAAACCGTGGCCGTCTGGTGACGCGCAGCCTGGGGTTTGCGCATCATGGCGACGCGCCTCCGTTCAGGCCGAGGTAGCGGAACGCCAGTACGAGCGCGTCGTCCTTGCCGTGACAATGGCGCAGGCGCAGCGCCCTGGCCAGTTCGCCGGCGCCGATGTTCGGCCGGTACTCGCCGTACCAGCCGTAGCCGACGCCGTCGGTCGCCATGACGACCATGTCGCCGGGCTTGAGTGAAATTCGCGAGGCGCGCAATTCCGGCAGGCGGTCGCCAACGACGCCGCCGCGCATGACCAGCGATTCGAATTGCGGCATGCCGTGGCTGTCGAGCTGGATGCGAACGGCCTGGATGTTGCCGACGCTGAGCCAGTTCAGCACGTGCGTGCGCGCATCGAGATACGCAAGGCACATCGCGGTGCCGCGCGTGCCGATGAATTCGCGGTGGCAGTTCTCGATCATCGCTTCAAGGCGAATGTCGAGTTCCACGGCGCCAAGGCAGCGTTCCGCGAGATCGGCCATCTGCGCGGCATCGGCGCCGTGACCCAGCGCATCGATCACGAAAGCGAAGATGCGGTGTTCGTCGATGCGCACGCCGCCGCGGTCGCCCGTACCCGATTCGCCTTCGAAAGGCACGGACTCGACATGCCAGTCGATCACCGGGCGCGTCAGAGTTTCCATTTCGTCACCGTGACGCAGGTGCCGGCGCCGACGTTCGACTCGAGATCGAAGTTGTCCATGATGTGGCGCACGCCGGCGAGCCCGAGCCCGAGTCCGCCGGATGTGGAGAATCCGCCGCGCAACGCCTGTTCGATATTGCCGATGCCCGGCCCGGCGTCGCGCGCGACAATGCGGATGCCGCGGGTGCTGCCGTTCTGCACGATTTCCAGGTGAATCTCGCCGTAGTTCGCGTACTCGATGATGTTGCGCGCAAGTTCCGAGATCGCGGTCGCGATCAGCGTCAGCTCGCTGGACGTGAATCCCGCCTGCTCCGCCAGCATGCGTCCGGCGTGGCGCGCGGAAACGAGATCCGTGTCCGACTCGATGCGGACGCGAACGTTGTGCTGGCGCGCTTCCTGGTTGGTGATCTTCGTCACATCACACCGTCATCGTCACGTTTCCGCTTCGACGTCATCGAGGAAGGCAAGGCCTTCCTCCAGGTCGAGCGCCGTCGACACATCCGCAAGGGTTATGCCCAACTGCACCATCGCAAATGCGACATCGGGTTGTATGCCGACGATCACGGTATGTGCGCCTCGCAATCGAATCATGTACGCGAGATCACGCAGGGTTCGCGATGCGAACGAATCCAGGACATCGAGCGCGGTGACGTCGACGATGACGCCGCGCGACCGGAAGCGCCCGACTTTCTCCACCAGCGCATCGCGAAGCTGCACGAAGTCCTGGTCAGTCAGCGCCGACTGGATCGTCGCTATCAGGTAGTTCGACTGTTTGAGAATAGGGACCGCCACAAGGCCTCCCCCCCATGGTTTTCCGTACCGGCCGCGGGGGCCGGATGTTTACTGCGCCGGCTCCGAAGGCCGGATGATGCCGGCCGACTTCAGGTCTTCTTTGGCGCCGGAATGTCTTCATGCATGACGACCTTGTACCCGAGCAGCCGTTCGGCTTCCTCGATGCCGCCCTGCAGGTCGCCGACGGTGTTCATCTTGGCAAGATCGACACCGATGTTGACCAGGGTCTGCGCGATGTCCGGCGACAGGCCGGTGACGATCACGGTCGCGCCCAGCAGCCGCGACGCTTCCACGGTCTGCACAAGATGGTTCGCAACGTGCGAGTCCATCTCCGCCACGCCGGTGATGTCGATGACGACAACCCTTGCGCGGTTTGCGCGTATCGCCTGCAGCAACTGCTCGGTGAGCTGGCGTGCGCGCAGCGGATCGATGACGCCGATGATCGGCAGAATCAGCAGGCGTTCGCGCACCTGCAGGACTGGCGTGGACAGTTCGCGGATAGCTTCCTGCTGTTCGCGAATGATGCGCTCGCGTTCCTGGACGAAGCCGACCGCCACCGTGTTCGCGATGCGGTTCGCCGCCGGCTCGTACGCATCGAGAATGCGGTTCAGCAGGTCGAAGTCCGACCGGTACTTGCCGAACAGCGATCGCGCGAGCACGTCGCGCAACAGGAGCACGATGCCGACGACTTCGTCCGTCTCGACGCCGCGGGGAATGATGCGTTCGGAAAGGTTTCTCGCGTACGCCTGCAGGGCTTCGAAAGTGCCGGTTTCCAGCGCTTCCACGTAGTTGTCGTACACGGACGTCGCCTCGGCGAAGATTTCCTCTTTCGTCATCGCGGTGAGCAGGCGGGCTTCCGTGATTCGGCGCGCCCATTCCTCGCGCAGCTCGGTGCGGTTGTCGCGCAAGTGAGCGACGAGCTCCCTGAGCAATGCGACAGTCGATTCCGTCATCGCCGGGTTTACCGTTTTCTTGGATTTGACAGTGGCCATCGCGATCTCCTCGCTCCGGTATGAATCATGGAGCCGCCGGACTCCGCATTCCGCTTGCCGTGGTGCATGCACCAGGCTCGCGGCGATTCCGCTCGCCCCGCTGCGGATGCGCGTTTTCGGCAGACCCCCCGTTTTGGTCCGGCGCTTTTCAGAATGTGGACTGATATCCCATTAAGAAATCGACGGTACCCTTCTCAAGGTCGTAGATCAATTCCCCGATTGGTACGCTACCCGGAAATTCCTGAATTCATACTCAATTTGAGAGGAATCAGGCTGCTACAAAACCCTGAGCCGCAAGGCTAGTACAGGCTCCATGACGCCTATATACGGGCATACCCTTATATTGTTCCCCTTAGCGGCGTTTCCGTGCGCAATCCTGTGGCGCACACCGAAGACAGTCATCTTCCGCCTGCCCCGCTCACGGTAGGGCCGGGCCCGGATGTCCGGAAGCGGCCCGATCTGTCAATGTCCGTCACCCCGAGACGATTCGGATTCCGACCCCTGCAGCGCACAACAGCGCCGGATGGCTGGATGCAGAAGGTACGCCACATCGCCGTTCTCGCCGGCACCCTGTGCAGGCGCTCCTGTCACCGGAACGTCGTGCGCGCGCTCGGCGAACTCGCGCCGCCGCTGCTGCGCCTGGAAGTCGTCGAAATTTCCCGTCTTTCCCCCTATACAAAGGAACTCGACGTCACGCCACCCGCGGAGTGGCGCGCGTTCCGCCGGCAGATCCTGGCGGCGGACGGCCTGTTGTTTCTCGCACCGGAGAACGCGCGCGCCGTGCCCGTCGCGCTGAAGAATGCGCTGAACATTGCCGCGCATCCCGAGGACCGCAACGCCTGGGAAGGCAAGCCGGGCGCCATCGTCAATATTCCGGCAAACGTTCCCGCTCGCGTCTTTCCGCGCTTCCTGGCGCCCGGCGACCGGACGCGGCGATTGCGCCAGGCGCTGGCCCTGCTGAACGTGCCCGTCATGCAGCCGCCGGCGGCCTTTCCCGGCGATACCGACACGCTTTTCGATGCCGCCGGCAAACCCGCAAACGCCGCAACGCGACGCCTGCTTGCAAGTTTCATGGATACCTTCGAGCAATGGGTGCACACGTACCGCCACTGACCGGTCCTCACCCGCCGCCCGAGCAGTGGGCGTCTTCCAGGGACGCGTAGCCCCGCAGGACGTACCACGCAAGTCCCAGCCACTCATGCAGAACACGCTCAAGGAATGGCCGCGTTCCGGCGTCCGGCAGCCACGCGCGCCAGCTCATGCGGCGTTTTCCGCGGAAGTCCGCCGGCGCCGCAATCGCGTCAAGACAGAGTTTCCGCGCCACCGCCATCGCGCGCGGCATGTGCGTGGCGCTGGTGACGATGATTACCGGCCGTCCGGACTCGATCATCGCCGCCGCGTTGCGCAGGTTTTCATGGGTGTTCGACGAACGTGTCTCGATGCGTATCGCGTCCGTTGGCACGCCGAATTTCGTGGCGAGCAGCGCCATGCGTGCCGACACCGCCGTCGTCTCGAAAGGAAGCGCCCCGGCGAACACCAGCGAGCCGTCCGTCCTGCGCCACAGCTCAACCCCCGCCTGCGCACGCCGGTAGCCCGCGAGATTCAGTTGCAGATCGTCCGGTACGGATGGCTCGAAGGCCGACCCGGACGACAACACCACGATGACCGGACGCGGCGGCAGCGCGTCATGCGCCGCGACGGGCGGGTAGCGGTTCTCCAGTTGCAAGGCGAGCCAGTTCACGAACACCGGCGTCGAGGCCAGCCAGCACCACGCGCTTGCAGCCAGCAGCAGGAAACGCCAGCGCCGCAGAGGTGCATCTGCGCGCGCGCGGAATGCGAACACGGTGAGCAACACCAGCAGCGCCAGGAGGTGCAGCGGCGACGGGGACAGGAGTTCCATGGGATTACCGACCAACATGCTGAAAATGCAAATTAATGAAAATCCTGTTCATCCGGAAGAAACCCTGTCAACGCGGTCCATTGCCTTTGCGTTCTCCAAAAAAAGAGCCCCGCGGGCGCGGGGCTAATCTCCTGGGGGGCCTTGGAGTCGAATTCTTTCCTTTCCCTTCAAGGACGCGCCTTGACGGGAGCGCTTACTCCGCCGACGACACGGCGCGCGTCAACGTGCCTGTCAACGTGTAGTTCGCAATGACGGTCGCATAACCCGCGACGCGCCAGGTGTAGGTGCCCGGCTGCGTCACGGCGTAATCGAGAACCTCGGGGTTGTTCAGGGTCGCGCCGCTGGCGACGACATTGCCGCCGGGCCCGACGAGGTAGAGATCGATGTCCAGCGCGCCCGTCCAGCCGAGTTCCGCGCGAACGTTCACGACGTCGGCGCCGACTTCGAACGGATATTCATGCACGACGAGATTTTCCGCCGAGGGCCCCATGGTGCCGGTGTACGTCTGCGTCTCTTCGATGAACGTGACGCCGGGCGCAAACGCGCGGCCGTCAACGAGCATGGCGTCGAGATACGCGCGGCCGTCAACGGCGCGCAGCTCGACCAGGTGCTCCGCGTCGCTGAGCCCGTTCACGCCGGCGGCGGCATACCCGGCAGTGTCGTTGTAGAAACTTACGCGGCCATGGCTGACGCCGTCGACGTAGATGTCCGCAACGCCACCCCGCGCATCGACACGATGCGCGATCTTGAACGCGCTGCCGATGAAGCGCAGGAACACCGACCCGCCCTTGCCGGTCCGGACCTCGCTGTAACTGCCATTGCTGGCGTCCGTCGCGCTCTTCACCTTCCAGTTGCCGTAGTACTGGAGCAGTGCGTTCCGGTTGTCGATCTCGTTCCATTGCCCGTCGCCGGACCATTTCGTGTTGCCGGCGAGAAACTGCTGCCGCTCGCCGGCCGTGTCCATCGCGCTTTCCACGGCGGCGCGCACATCGACATAACCGGCGCCAACCTCGTGAAAGGCATAACCCGGCATCGGCTCGGCCGTGGCCATGAGAATTTCTTCCACCTGGTCGGGCGACAATTGCGGGTTCGCCTCGAGCAGCAGCGCGGCCGTGCCCGCGATGAACGGCGTCGCCATGCTGGTGCCGCTCATGCCGGCGTAATAAAGGTGGTATTCCGGATGGTCCGGATCGAGCACCGGACCGAGCACCGGCAACGGCGTGTTCACCGCGCGCGTCGAGATGATGCCGCTGCCCGGCGCGGTGATGTCGGGATGCTTGTAGAAGTCATCCGCGACGCCGCGGCTGGAAAAATCCGCGAGCGCCTTTTCCGGCGTGCCGGCGGCGACATTGATGACCCAGGGCGCGATGGCGTACTGGTTGAGCGTGTTCTCGGCCGGGCCGGAATTCGAGGCCGCGAAAGTGACGATCATGCCGCGACGATAGGCTTCGTACGAGGCCCGGTTGATCGGATTGTTCGGATCGAATTCCGCGCCGTCGCCGCCGCCCCAGGAATTGGTGATGATGTCGATGCCGTAACGGTCCTGGTTCGCGATCGCATAATCGAACCCGAGCAGCGCGTGCAGGATCGCGATACCTTCGCCGGCACTGATGCCGACAAGCGTCGCTTCGGGCGCGATGCCCGCGTAATAGTTCGCGCGGCGCTCGTCGTTCGCGGACGCGGCGCCGGTACCTGCAACGGTTCCGGACACATGCGTGCCGTGGCCGCTGCTGGTATCGGTATTCAACTGCCCTTCCAGGAACACGTTCACGCCGCCGAGCAGGCCGAGATCGCCGATGATCTTCACGTTCTGGACCGTCTTCGCGCCGTAGGCGAGATCCGGATGCGTCGCGTCGGTGCCGGAATCCAGCACCGCGACCGTCACGCCTTCGCCCTTCACGCCGTAATTGTCATGCACGTAATGGCCGCCGGTGATTTCGCCGGACGTGAAGTTGTAATACTCGAGATCGGCGTTGAGGTAGACGCTCTCGACGTTGTCCCACTGGCGCACGGTTTCGATCTGCGCTTCCGTCAGCACCGCGCCGGCCATCGGCAGCGTCTGCAGCGCGATCACGTCGACGCCGAGTTCGCCGGCCAGCCGACCGACGGCGTCGTGGTTCGTGAACGTGACGATCACCTCGTGGGGACCGTCGGCGCCCGGCAGGCGGTCTGCAAGCTGTGGACCCAGCAGTCCGCCGGCGGAGGCCGGCATGGCCGACAACAACAGCGGGATCAGCGTCGTCCGGACAAGACCTTGCATCGCTTCGCGTTCTCCAGGTTACGGAGTGCACAGCTTCTTCGCGACGGAGGGGTAATTGAATCGGTTATTTCGTGTAAGTGTGCGGCAGTGCATTAGGGGATGAGGAGTAGTCCTGTTGACATAAGAAGGAAAGGCATCGCTTTCGCGGAGAAAAGCCGCGCATAAAAAAAGCCGCGCGGTTTCCCGCGCGGCCCGATGGTCGACAGGATCGATCAGAACGCCTGGAGCATGTAACTCCACCAGGCGAGCATCGCTTCCACGGTGGCGCCACTGCCGATCTCGTCGCTGGCCGAGGCCGTCGGCGTGCCGCTGCCGATTTCGTCGCCGGCCATCGTGGTTGCATTCGTGGTCGTGAGCGGATAGCCGCTGCCGATTTCATCGGCGAGCGCAAGCGGCGAAACAAGGAGGGCTACTACGCCCGTCAAAAACAGCTTCTTGAGGTTCATGTCATCACCCTCCGGGGGTTTGTGGGATGGCTGCCTAGATTATGGCCAAAAACTGTGTCATTTCATCCCATTTTTGCGAATTTACGAACAATTACCACTCCAGGGTCCCCAAGTTACTGATATTACAATAAATTTATTTCAGAATTTATTCTTCGAAATAATACATGCCGATGCCGACTTCCCGGTACTCCTGGTCCGGGCGCGCCTTGGTGTGCGCCATCCGGGCCAGCGCCTGGTCGAGCGTCCGGCCGGCTTCAACGGCATGTTCCGAGATCAGCTGCTTGGCGTCGCCGACCTTTTCGGCGGGAATCAGGTGCTGGCGCCAGACACGCTGCAGGCGCCGCTCCGAACCGGTCACGTGCGCGATGTTGAAGTCGACGGATTCGCTCATTCGCTGCAGGCCAAAACCGGCCGAACGCAGCACGTCTTCCGGCGTGGAAGTCGGTCCGTAGGCCTGGCCGACGAGACACGCCCGGCCCTGGTCGTCCATTTTCACGCAGCCGGCACGGACCAGTTCATCGAGGACCGTGCGCGTGGTGAGGTCGCCGCTGTAGAGCTGCACCAGGCGCTCGAAGCTGGCCATCGCGCTTTTCGTCTCGACGGGCAGTGGCGCGGGCTTGCCGCCTTCGTGGAAACGGCGGTCGTTGACCCAGCCGGCCAGCACGCGCGCCGCGCGGTTCTGCTGATCGGTGAGAATGGCGTCATCCGGCTGGTCGATCTTGCTGAGCCGGTTCACTTCCTTGCGGGACAGCCCGGAAAGCAGCGCGGCGCGGGCGCCGAAGGGCTTGCGGCGGTGCCAGAATTCCTTGCGGTTGTAGAACTCGTCGACGTACAGCCAGCGAACCAGGTCGTTCACTTCGTTGGCGGAAATTCCAAGCCGCAGGAGGCTGCGGATGATCGGCCGCAACACGGCGGCGGCAAACCGGATCGCCACCGGAAACTGGGCGATGCGAGGAGCGGCGACATGCGTGTTCATGGAAAATGTCCTCTCTCGGAAAACACTGGTTTGGTACGCCCTACCCGAAAGGCGCAGCTTACTGCAGATTCTTTGCGCAAAAAACGGCCACGTCCAGTGGTATTTGCGCACAAATCAAAAATAAATCAGCCTGCTTTCCCAAGTTTTTTCCAGTATTTACAATAAGTTTTCGCCATAAACTGTTGATTTAATAACATTTACGGCGAATCGGAAGCGACCCTCGCTGACGAAAGGCTTGGAAGCCGCGAAGACCGTCTCCACGTCTGTCATGAAGAACATGATCGAGGAGGATTTCGTGGGCATTTGTCGCGTTGCAGTCGCTTTTCTTCTGGCGGCGACAGCCGCCTGCACCACGCTCGACCCTTATACCGGCGACAAGGAAACCCGGAAAACCGCGAGCGGCGCGGCGATCGGCGCCATTGCCGGCGCGATCGTGGGCGCCGCTTCCGGCGACGACGCCAGCGAGAACCGCAAGCGCGCCCTGATCGGCGCGGGCGTCGGAGCCCTCGCCGGCGCCTCCGTCGGGTACTACATGGACCGCCAGGAAGCGGAATTGCGGCAACAGCTGCAAGGCACCGGCGTCAGCGTGACGCGCAACGGCGACGAAATCATCCTCAACATGCCGGGCAACATCACCTTCCGGACCGACAGCGCGGCCCTGAAAACCGATTTCTTCGACGTGCTCAACGCCGTGGCCTCGGTGCTCGAGGAATACGAGAAGACGGTCGTTGTGATCGAGGGACATACCGACAGCACCGGCAGCGACGCCTACAACCGGCAATTGTCGGAACAGCGCGCCGCCGCCGTCGGCAGCTATCTCGAAAGCCAGGATGTTTCCGTCGAGCGCATGGTCATCGTCGGTCACGGCGAAACGCGTCCCGTGGCGACGAACGCGACGCCGGAAGGGCGCGCGCAGAACCGGCGCGTGGAACTGACGCTGGAGCCTTTGACCGAGGAATGAAGAGAACGTGAGAGGTGAGACGCAGGACGCGAGGATCCGCGTCGCGGCGACATGCCTCACCTCTCGCCGGCACCCCTGGCCGGCATGCTCACGTGCGCACGTCGTCTCACGTTTTACCTCTCACGATCTTTTATAATCGCCCTCCGATTTTTCCCCTCGAAAAGGAGTGCGAACGCCGCATGGAAATTTTCCAGCTGTACCGTGAAGCCCATGACGGCAATAGCGAGGACATCCTCAACGTTCCCCTGCGCGGCCGCGCGCTGCTCTGCCATCCGCTGTACAACAAGGGCACGGCCTTCAGCATGGAGGAGCGCCGGACCTTCGAACTGACCGGGCTGCTGCCGAACCATGTTGCGAGCCCCGCGGAACAGGAGCGCCGCGCCTACGAGCACATCACGCGCAAGTCCGATCCGCTGGAACGCTACATCGGCCTGGCCGCGCTGCAGGACCGCAACGAAGTCCTGTTCTACCGCGTGCTGCAGAAACACCTCGAGGAATTCCTGCCGATCGTCTACACGCCGACCGTCGGCGAGGCCTGCCAGAAGTTCAGCCACATTTTCCGCCGCGGGCGCGGCCTGTGGATCACGCCGGACGATCGCGGCCGCATTGCCGAGGTGCTGGAACATTCGGTATTCCGCGACGTCAATCTGATTGTCGCAACAGACGCGGAACGCATTCTCGGCCTTGGCGATCTCGGCGCGGGCGGCATGGGCATTCCCATCGGCAAGCTCGCGCTGTACACGGTCGGCGCCGGCATCCACCCCGCGCGCACCCTGCCCGTCTGTCTCGACGTCGGCACGGACAACCAGGAACTGCTCGACGACCCGCTCTATGTCGGCTGGCGAAAGCCGCGGCTGCGCGGGCCGGAGTACGACGCGCTGGTGGAAGAATTCGTCGAGGCCGTGCGCGAGAAATTCCCGCACGCGCTGCTGCAATGGGAAGACTTCAAGAAGGCGAACGCCTTCGCGCTGCTGGACCGCTACCGCGAGCGCATTCTTTCTTTCAATGACGACATCCAGGGCACCGCGGCCGTGGCCCTGGCGGGCGTGCTTGCCGCCTGCCGCGCGACGTCCACGCCGCTGCACCGCCAGCGCATCGTGATTCTCGGCGCGGGCGCCGCCGGCGTCGGCATCGCAAGGCAATTGCGCGACGCGCTCAGGCGCGACGGCCTGGATGACGACGCCACACGCCGCGCCATCGCCGTGCTCGATTCCGGCGGGCTGCTCGTGGACGACCGCCACCCGGGCGGCGAGTACCGCGACGTGCACAAGCGCGAGTTCGCCTGGCCTGCCGCCATGGCCGCGGATGCCGGACTCGGGGGGGGCGACCGCCACCTGCTCGCGGTGATCGAAGCCCTCCAGCCGACGGTGCTGATCGGCACGTCCGGCCAGCCGGGCGCGTTCGACGAAACAGCCGTTCGCGCCATGGCCGCCGGGGTCGCCAGGCCGGTCATCATGCCGTTTTCCAACCCGACGGACTTTTCCGAGGCCCGCCCCGCCGACCTGCTCGAGTGGACGGAGGGCCGCGCATTGATCGCCACCGGCAGCCCGTTCGCGGCGGTCGAGTTCCGCGGCGAGCGGCGCGAGTTCGGCCAGGGCAACAATGTGTACATCTTTCCGGGCGTCGGCCTCGGCGCGCTGGCCGCGCATGCCACGCGGATCGACGACCGGCTGTTCACCGTCGCGGCGGAAACGCTGGCGGCCTGCGTCGACGAGGACTTCCTGGATCGCGGCCGGCTGTATCCTGCGCTTGCCGAGCTTCGCGTGCTCAGCCGGCGGATCGCGCTCGCGGTCGCCGTCGAAGCCGTACGCCTGGGGCTCGCGCCCGAGGCCGGCGAAGCCGAACTGGGGCGGCGCGTGGCGGCGCTGATGTGGGAACCGCGCTACCCGCGCATGCGGCCCGTGTAACAACATCAGGAATATCTTCCAAGTGCCTGAAGAAAAACAGATTTCATTAAGCTACGAAGGCACCCTGGCGCTCAACGGCGGCTACCGGGTCATCGTCATCGGCGTGAGCGGCAAGGACCGCTGTTTCCCCGTCGGACCGAACGGCCACCCCCTCGCGCGCACCGGCTACCCGTCCATCGACGAAGCCAAGCAGCGCATCGCGGCGTTTCGTGAAGCCGGCCGCTCGCCGGACGTCGACCGCCTGCCGCCGACCGCGCTGCCTCCCGAACGCCGCCTGCCGCTGGAGCCGCTGATGGACACCGTCATGCGCGTGGAAATCCGCGGCATCTACGTCGCGCTGCTCGGCATCGTGCTCGGCGGCGACGCGGTCATGTGGATCCTGGAACTGCCGGCGCGGCATGACAGCCGCGCGAGCAAGATTTTCCGGGACGAAGCCGCCGCGGTCGAAGCCTATGAAAGCCTGTGCGTCGAACTTTCGGCGAAGTACATCACGACGCATCTCGACGACGGCTGAACTCGACGCGCATCAGCCGCTGTGTCAGGATTGCCGTGCCGCACGCGGCGAAATCATGGAACAGCCGGGGGGCCGGAAATGTCACAGGAACTTCCGAAAGACCGCAGGGACTTCCCGCGCATCGAAACCGAACATTCCGTCGAAGTGGTCGATGCCGACGGCAACGTCTTTCCAACGCTCGCGCTCGATCTTTCCCTTACCGGCATGCAGTTGCTGTGCGACGGACCGACGGCGGAACGCATCGCGCCGGGTGGCGCGGTGACGACCGACGGCCAGCCGCGGGAACTCGCGCTGCGCCTGCGGGTCCGATTACACGAAGCCGGCCGGCAACTCATCGGCGTTCGCTGCCAGGTCATGAGCCTGCGCGAAGTCCAGGCCGATGAATTCCGCATTGGCGTGCGATTCATGCGTTTCGACGGCGACAGCTACCACGCGCTGGAAGCCTATATTGACGAGTCGCTGCCCGACTGACACGAAGCGAAGCCGGGCCGCTTCGCACCTTGCCGTCAAAACTCTGGTATTCACATGAAAAAAGCATTCCTCGGCTTTGCCTTCGCCTGCGCGTTTTTTACAGGCACCCTTCACGCCGCTGTCCCCGCCGCCCCTGATCGCGCCGAGGGCGAAGGCCCCTTCGACCGCCTGATCCTGCGCGGCGGCATCCTCGTCGACGGCACCGGCGCGCCGCCGCGCGGCCCGGTCGACATCGTCATCGAAGGCGATCGCATCGCCACGATTCGCAGCGTCGGTTATCCCAACGTGCCCATCGATCCGGATCGCCGCCCCAAAGCGCGGCCGGGCGACCGCGAACTCGACGTCAGCGGCATGTACATCCTGCCCGGCTTCATCGACATGCACGGCCACATCGGCGGCGAGGAACAGGGCACGCCGGCGGAATACGTCTTCAAGCTCTGGATGGGCCACGGCATCACCACGATTCGCGATCCGGGCAGCGGCAACGGCCTTGGCTGGGTGCTCAGGCATAAGAAAAGGAGTGCGGCGAACGAAATCACCGCGCCGCGCATCGAGGCCTACGTGTTCTTCGGCCAGGGTCATGACGGACCGATCACGACGCCCGAAGGCGCGCGCGAATGGGTGCGCGCGCAGGCGCGCGCCGGCGCCGACGGCCTGAAACTTTTCGGCGCCGCGCCCGAGGTGTTGCGCGCGGCGCTCGACGAAGCCGGCAAGCAGGGCCTGCGCACGGCCATGCATCACGCGCAGCTCGACGTCACCCGGGCCAACGTGCTCGACACCGCGCGCTGGGGCCTGACGACGATGGAACACTGGTACGGCCTGCCGGAAGCCATGTTCACCGGCCGGACCATCCAGGACTACCCGGCGGACTACAACTACTACGACGAGCAGCACCGTTTCGAGGAAGCCGGCAAGTTGTGGCTGCAGGCGGCGGCGCCGGGCAGCGAAAAGTGGAACGCCGTGCGCGACGAACTCATCGCGCTCGATCTCACGCTCAACCCGACATTCACGATCTACGAAGCCAGCCGCAACCTCATGGCCGCAAGGCGCGCCGAATGGCACGACGACTACACCTTGCCCTCGCTGTGGAAATTCTTCCAGCCGGACCGCCGCTCGCACGGCTCGTACTGGTTCGACTGGAGCACGGCGGATGAAATCGCGTGGAAGAAGAACTACCGGCGCTGGATGACCTTCGTCAACGACTACAAGAACCATGGCGGCCGCGTGACGACCGGTTCCGACTCCGGCTACATCTACAAGCTCTACGGCTTCGGCTACATCAACGAACTGGAACTGCTGCAGGAAGCCGGCTTTCATCCGCTCGAAGTGGTGCGCGCGGCGACCCTGCACGGCGCCGAGGCGCTGGGACGCGCCGATGACATCGGCTCCGTCGAGGTCGGCAAGCTGGCGGATATCATCGTCGTCCCGGCCAACCCGCTGGCGAACTTCAAGGTCCTGTACGGCACGGGCGCAATCCGCGTCACCGAAGACAACAAGGTGGTGCGCGCCGGCGGCGTGCGCTGGACCATCAAGGACGGGATCATTTACGACGCGCCCGCGCTGCTTGAGGACGTGCGCCGCATGGTCGGCGAAGCGAAACGGGAAGCCGGCATCACCGAATTGCGCCAGCCGGGGACCTGAAAGGAGTACACGCAGTCCCATTTTTCGACTTATACTCGGTCACTTCACGCGACGAAGGATGGAAGGAAGCCGTCCTGACGGCGGACAGGACAGGCGACAAAGAACCTGGGGATTGGCTGGTGGTGAATCCGAAAACGGCGGCTGAACGCCGCCTTTACAAGCGTTTCGAAACAAACAGCCCGGTCGAGATTCTTGCGGAAGGCGGCGGCACGTTCGAGGCTGTCTGCCTGAACATCTCGCTCGCCGGCATGCAGGTGAGCTGCGATCGCGAGGTCATGCGCGACGTCGCGCCGAAAGGCGAGAAGACCACGCCGGACCAGTCGCCGGTCGTGCGCCTGCGCTTCAACCTGCCCCGCGCCGGCGACAAGTCCGAAATCGAGGCGGACTGCCGCATCGTGCTGGTGAGGCGCATGTCCGAACGCGAATACCACATGCACATCAAGTACGAATTCTTCCAGGGCAACGGCTACAACGAACTCGAAGACTTCGTCGACGCCATGCTCGAACACTCGCCGCTTTGAATATCCCGGATCCATCGAGGCAACGCTCATGAAACAGAAAATCCTTTTGCTCGCATCCCTGGCGCTGATGCTCGCCGCCTGCGGCCAGCAGGAACCCGCCGAAAACGCCACGGCGGCAAGCGAACCCGAAAAGGGCATGCAGGCAGCCAATGCCTACGTCGAGGAGCGCATCGACATCTACGCGCCGGTCACGCTGACCGCGGACCTGTCGGGCCTTTCGGCCAACCAGAAAGCCGTCATCGCCAGGCTGATCGAAGCGTCGAAGGTGATGGACGAGCTCTTCTGGATGCAGGCCTACGGCGACCGCGAAGCCCTGCTGAAGTCCATCGAGGATCCGGTGGTGCGGCGGTTTGCGGAAATCAACTACGGTCCCTGGGACCGCCTTGCGAACGAAAAGCCGTTCGTCGAAGGCGTCGGCGAGAAACCGCTGGGCGCGAACTTCTATCCCGAAGACATGACGCGCGAGGAATTCGAGGCCTGGGAACAGCCCGGCAAGACGGGACAGTATTCCGTCGTGCGCCGCGACCCGCAGGGCAAGCTGATCCTGATCCCCTATCACGATCTTTATTCCGTGCAACTGAAGCGCGCCGCGTCCCTGCTGCGCGAAGCCGCGGATCTCGCCGAAATCGAATCGTTCGCGAACTACCTTCGCCTGCGCGCCGACGCATTGCTTTCTGACGAATACCAGGCCAGCGACATGGCCTGGATGGACATGAAGGACAACGTCATCGAGCTCGTCTACGGTCCGATCGAGAGCTACGAGGACCGCCTGTTCGGCTACCGCGCAGCGTACGAATCCTACGTGCTGCTCAAGGACATGGAATGGAGCGAGCGCCTTGCGCGTTTCGCGGCGTACCTGCCGGAACTGCAGCGCGGCCTGCCCGTGCCGGAAACCTACAAGCAGGAAATGCCCGGCTCGGATGCGGAACTGAACGCCTACGACGTGCTGTATTACGCCGGCCACAGCAACGCCGGCGCCAAGACCATCGCCATCAACCTGCCGAACGACGAGGAAGTCCAGCTCGCCAAGGGCACGCGCCGCCTGCAGCTGAAAAACGCCATGCGCGCGAAGTTCGACACGATTCTCGTGCCCATCGCCGGCATGCTGATTGCCGAAGACCAGCGCAAGCACGTCACTTTCGACGCCTTCTTCGCGAACACCATGTTCCATGAAGTCGCGCACGGTCTCGGCATCAAGAACACCGTCGATGGCGAGCAGACGGTTCGCGACGCGCTGCTCGAACATGCGAGTTCGATCGAGGAAGGCAAAGCGGACGTGCTCGGCCTGTACATGGTCGAGAAGCTGCACGAGAAAGGCGAGCTCGACGGCGAGCTGATGGACTACTACACCACCTTCCTCGCCAGCATTTTCCGTTCGGTGCGTTTCGGCGCTTCCAGCGCGCATGGCGTCGCCAACATGGTGCGGTTCAATTTCTTCAAGGACGCGGGCGCGTTCACGCGCGACGAGGAAACCGGAACGTATCGCGTCAACCCCGAAAGAATGCACCAGGCCGTCCAGGACCTGTCGCGCCTGCTGCTCACCCTGCAGGGCGACGGCGATTACGAAGGCGTGGACACGCTCGTGCGCGAAAAAGGCACAATCGGCGCGCAACTGGAAGAAGACCTTGCCCGGCTCGCCGAGGCGGACATTCCAGTCGATATCGTGTTCAAGCAGGGCGTTGAAGTGCTTGGCATGAAAGTCGAAAGGTAAAGGTCGAAAGTCGAAAGAAAAAAACCGCGCCATGCGCGGTTTTTTTTCGACCTTCGACCTACAAATCCTTCAAGCGCCCTTCCACGAGAATTCTCCCCTTCCGCGCGTCCGTCAGCGCGAACACTTCATCCGGCCAGCGGTCCGACAGGCAGAAGTTGGCGAATGCCGGAAGCATGACAGGCGCGCGGAAATGCGCGTCGAGCCGCTTGCCGGCAAGATCGACGCCGCGCGCTTCGAGCACGGCAAGGCAGCGCGCCAGCGAGAACATACCGTGCGCGATCGGCCGCTTGAAGCCGAACCGTTTCGCGGTGAACGGCCACAGGTGAATCGGATTCCAGTCGCCGGAAACCTTCGCGTAGCGCCTGCCGGTTTCCTCGGGAAACTGCATGTGCAGCAGCGGAACGAAGTGGTTGGCGTCGCCTTCGCGTCCGCGCCGTTTCGGGCGCACGCGACGTGACGGGTCGGGTTTCAGAAAGGAGATTTCCTCGCGCCAGACGCATTCGCCGTCGCGCAGCAGGCGGGTGTCGAGCCGGAACATCCAGCCGTGATCGGAATTCTCCGGGCCGCTCATCACGCAGTCGATGTCGAATACGTCATCGGCGTGCAGCGGCGCGCGCCACTCCACTGCCTGGCCAATGTGCACGAGCCCGGCAAGCGGCAAGGGAAAGTCGTCGGAGTCCAGCAGGTTGAGCTGCAGCGGCGTGGCCAGGACGTGCGGATAAACCGGCGGCATGCGATCCGGCGGGCCCTCGCCGCAGACATGCCGGTAGGCGGCAACGTCTTCGGGGCGCGCCCGGACGTCGCGCTGCCGGTAAACGACTGGCGGTACCGGGTCTTCCGGCTTCCATTCCGCGCCGCGCCTGAAGAGCATGCCGGCGTAGACACGCCACAGCGCCTTCGGCTTTTCCAGCTCCACGACGGGCACGCCTGCGACGATCTCTCCGTTCATTCGGTTTCGCCTTCTTTCGTGACGGCGGCGGCGCGAACCTCGTCGGGCATCATGCCGACGATCATTTCCTGGTACTCGGCAAGCCTTTCCATTGCATGTGCGCGCTGTTCGCCGGAAAGCGAGGCGTCGAGCGCGACGATCATGTCGCGGTAGCGCGCGCGGTTCGCATCGCGGCCCGCGACCAGTTCCGGCGGCAGGCCTTCCTGCCGCAACCAGTAACCGGCAAGAAAGGTTTCTATCGCTTCAGGCGACGGCGAGCTCCGCAACAGCGCGATCAGTTCCTCGTTCTTTTGAATGCGCCACCTGAGCCACAGCGGGCCGGTTTCCTGCATCGCGCGCAGTTCGCGCGTCAGCATCTCGCGCTGCGCGTCCGTGACCGGGCCGATCCACTCCTCGATGTCTTCGAGCGTTTCGCCGAGACGCCGCCCCTTGTGATCGTCGTCGAGTTCCTCGCGGTATTCCGCCGCACTGTCATGCAGCTTTTCCTCGAGTGCGTCGAGCTGCGCATTCTCGAGGCCGGCGAGAATCTTCGCCGCGGCCGGGATGGTACGTCGAACGCCGAGCTCCACGAGCGCCTGCACGCCGTCGAAAATCGCATCGACATCCGCGCGCGTGAGACCGTCCTGCAGGGCGCGCCGCGTCTGCAACAGGAAGTCGTGATAGCGCGGCAGTTCGTCACGCGCGTGCAGGGCGTGACGCTCGCGGAACATTTCCAGCGCGCGCGCTTCCTGGCGGTTGCTGAGCTGCAGGTAGTCGTCGACGTAGCGCACGGCGATGCGCGGCACGAGATCGTAGGCGAAATCCGCCATGCTGCACGCGGCCAGCGCTGCGAGCGGCAGCACCAGCAGGCCGCGCGCGAGTCGTGAAATTCTGGAAGTGAAATCAGGCATGCAGGGACGATTATGCGTTGCTTCGGCATTGCATTGTCAACGTTGCCGGTTCAGCACCACCTCGACCGCTTCGGCTTCTTCCGGCTTCCAGGACGCCGAACCTTCGATGTCGCCTGCGCCCGCGACCGGATCGCCGTCCGCGCTGATTCTTGCGCTCACGATCAATTCACCGTCCGGCAGTTCACCGCCACGCAGGATGTCCGCGCGCGTCAGCGGCACCGTGACGGGAAGCTTGAAGAATTCCACGCGCCGCGCCGCGAGCGGCGGTCCGCCGCCGTTGTCATTCGCAGGCCGAAGAAACAGGTACAGCACGCCATTCGGCGGCAACGCCGCCTGCTGCGCGGAATCGAGCGTGACCGTGACGCTCACCAGCGCGCCGATCGCGTCCGGATCGATGCCTGCCATGCGCGTTTCCACCACCTGGCGGAAATTCGCCGGCAGGTCGCGCGCGAGCAATTGCTGCCAGCGTTCGACCGCCAGGCCGTTTTCGCCGCGCATCTCCGCCGCGAGCCCGCCGTACCAGAGGCCGCGCGCGTTCTCCGGGTCCAGTTGCAGCACGCGCTCGAACAGCGTTCCCACCTCGCCTTGCAGCGCGGAAGGATCCGCCAGCGCACGCGCTTCGGCATAGCTTGCGAGCAGGTCGGCATTCTCGCCCGGCGTGCGGGTGAAGGCTTCATTGAAAGCGTTCGCAGCGTCGCCGTAACGCCCCATCAGCACGTAGGCGCGACCGAGCATGGTCCATCCTTCGGGATCGTCGGGTGCGCGTTCCAGGCGGTTCGCGAGCTGTGCGACCATCGCGATCACGTCGCCCGGATCGCCCGGCGTTGCGGGAACCGGCGGCTCGAGTCCGAGATCGGGCCGGCCGATCAGCAGGTAAACGCCAACGGCAAGGCCCGCGACGAAGACGGCGGACAACGCCGCCTGCGGCCGCCGGCCTGCCCGCCACAAGGGCACAGCCGCGACCGCCGCCGCCAGGATCGCCAGCAGCGCGATGCCGAGAATGAAACTCACGATGGATTCTCCGTGTCGTCGTCAAGGCGCGCACGGCGGCGCAAGGTGAATGTCAGCACGACCAGGCCTGCGGCCAGCAACAGCAGCGGCCCCGTCCACAGCAGCAAGGTGTTTGCCTGCACCGGCGGCCGGTACAGCACGAAATCGCCGTAACGCGCGGTCAGGTAGCCGATGATTTCGGCATCCGTCTTTCCGGCCGCGATCTGCTCGGCCACCTTGTTGCGCAGGTCCAGCGCGAGATCGGCGTTGGAATCCGCGATGGTCTGGTTCTGGCAGACGAGGCAGCGCAGCTCGTTGATGAGATTCTCGTAGCGCGCCTGTTGCCGGGGATCGTCGAAGCGCACGTCCGCGGCAAAAGACATCGCCGAAAACAGGACGACAAGCGCGGCCAGGAGATGTTTCATGATCGCTCCCCGCGCAGCATGTCGATGGCGGGAAGGATTCTTTCCCGCAGGACGGCGTCGGTCAGCGGACCGATGTGCTTGAGGCGAATGCGTCCTTCGGCGTCGATCAGGAAGGTTTCGGGCGCGCCGTAAATGCCCCAGTCGATACTGGTCTCGCCGCCGGGATCGAAACCGATCTTCGCATAAGGATTGCCGTCGCGCTCCAGCCAGTTGATTGCGGCGTCCCGCTCGTCACGAAGATTGAACCCGTAGATCGGGACATCCTGCGTCCGCGACCACCGCATCAGCACCTCGTGCTCTTCATGGCAGCCCGGACACCAGGTGCCGAACACGTTCACCAGGCTGATATGTCCCTTGAGATCGTCATCCGAAAACGTTTCTTCCGGATCGTGCAGTCCGGGAAGCGAAAACGCCGGCACCGGCTGTCCGATCAGCGGCGATGGCACCTTGCCCGGATCGAGGAACAGCGCGCGCGCGAACGCGGCGACCAGTGCCACGACGACCAGCAGCGGAATCGCGAAGCGCCACATCAGGCGTTCTCCTCCGCCGCCCGGGAAATCTTCTGCGCGGCAGCCTGTTTCAGCGGTTTGCGATAGCGCCGGTCGAAGGCCGCGATGCCGCCGCCCAGCGCCATCAGCAGACCGCCCAGCCAGATGAAACGCACCAGCGGCTTCACCTGCAGGCGCACGCTCCAGGCATTGCCGCCCAAAGGCTCGCCGAGCGAGGCATAAAGATCGCGCGTGAAACCGGCATCAATGCCCGCCTCCGTCATCGCCGCGCGCTGCGTGGTGTACATGCGTTTCTGCGGCAACAGCACGGTGACCGGTTCGCCGTCGCGGCTGACCGCAATGCGCGCTTCCTCGCCCTCGAAATTCGAACCCTGGATATCGCGGATTTCCTCGATCTCCCAGGTGTAGCCGGCGTACTCGACCGGCTCGCCCGGCTTCATGGCCATGTCACGCTCGAAACCGAACGCGGAGACCGCGACCACGCCGAGCGCGGTGACGCCGAGCCCGAAATGCGCGAGCGACATGCCCCAGCTTGCCAGGGGAACGCTCGCACTGCTGCGCATCCGCGACAGCGGTTCCGCGAACGCCGCAACGACGGTCCAGGCCGCGAGCCACACGCCGACGATCACGAGCACGCCCGCATTGCCGAACGTGAATGCCGCGACGGTCACGGCAATGACAATGCTCGCGATCAAGGGCAGGCGAAGGTCGCGGAAATTCTCCCGCCAGGCATCGCGCTTCCAGTTCACCACGGGACCGAACGCGACCGCCGCGAGCAGCAGCAGCATCAGCGGCGCGAACACGGCGTTGAAATACGGCGGACCGACGGAAATCTTGCCGAGCGCGAGCGCATCGAGAAACAGCGGATACAGCGTGCCAAGGAGCACCGCGCCCGCGGCGACGGTGAGCAGCACGTTGTTCGTCAGCAGCAGGCTTTCGCGTGACCAGGGCTTGAAACCGCCGCCGGCAGGCAGCCGCGGCGCGCGAATGGCGTAAACCGTCAGCGCGCCGCCGACCACGATGGCGAGAAACGTGAGAATGAAAACGCCGCGCGTCGGATCCGACGCAAACGCGTGCACGGAAACGAGCACGCCCGACCGCACGAGGAAAGTTCCCAGCAGCGACAGCGAAAACGCCGCGATCGCCAGCAGCACGGTCCAGCTCATGAACGCGCCGCGCTTTTCCGTTACCGCGAGCGAATGCAGCAAGGCGGTGCCGACCAGCCACGGCATGAACGAGGCGTTTTCGACCGGATCCCAGAACCACCAGCCACCCCAGCCGAGTTCGTAATACGCCCACCAGCTGCCGAGCGTGATGCCGATGGTGAGAAACAGCCAGGCGGCCGCCGTCCACGGCCGCGCCGCGCGCGCCCAGGAAACGTCCGTTCGCGCATCCAGCAGGGCCGCGAGCGCGAACGCGAACGGCACCGAGAAACCGACGTATCCGAAATACAGCATCGGCGGATGAATCGCGAGCGCGGGATCCTGCAGGATCGGGTTGAGGTCGCGGCCGTTCACCGGCGGCACGTCGAGACGCGCGAACGGGTTCGACGTGAACAGGGTGAACAGCAGGAATCCGACGCTCACCAGGCCGAGCACGCCGATCACGCGCGCCGCGAAATCTTCCGGCAGGCGATCCGCGCGCAACACCACTGCCAGCGTCCAGCCGGCGAGCACGAGAATCCACAGCAGCAGCGAGCCTTCGTGCGCGCCCCAGACCGCGGCGACGCGATAAGGCCACGGCAGCGCGGTGTTGGAATTCTGCGCGACATACAGCAGCGAGAAATCGTTCTCGAGAAACGCCACGGCAAGCAGCACGAACGCGAACAGCACGAACGCGAACTGGCCAGCACCCAGCGTGCGCGCGGTACGCATCCAGTTCGCGTCATGGCGCTGCGCGCCGGCAAGCCCGAACACCGACTGCAACACGGCAACGCCGAGCGCGAGTATCAACGCGAAATGACCGAGTTCAGGCGTCATTTCGCTCCACCTGCGGCTTGCTTGCTGCGTTTCACGCCCTCGTCGTGCGCCTGCCTGATGGAGTCGGCAACGGCCGGCGGCATGTAGTTTTCGTCGTGCTTGGCAAGCACTTCGTCGGCGACGAACACGCCGTGCTCGTTCAGGCTGCCGTGCGCGACGATGCCCTGCCCCTCGCGAAAGAGATCCGGCAGGATGCCTTCGTATTCCACGGGCACCGGCGTCAGCGTATCGGTGAGGACAAAGCGCACCTTCAGCGAACCCGGCGTACGGTCGACGCTGCCTTCGACGACGATACCGCCCAGGCGGAACGTGTCGTTGACCGGCGCCTCGCCGTTCATCACCTGCGTCGTGCTGTAGAAGTACAGCAGGTTTTCCTGGAAGGCGCGCAGGCCGAGCGCCGCGGCGCCGGCGACACTGATCACCACGGCGGCGACCAGCAGCATGCGTTGCTGACGTGCCGTCATTGCACGCCCTCCCGCCGCGTTTCAAGTTCGCGCAGGATTTTCCGGTGCGACCGGCGCGCAAGCACCGCGTTCGCGATCAGCACCGCGAAAGTCAGGCCGAAGCACGACCACACGTAAGCCGCGTAACCGCCCATGGAAAGAAATTCCTTCATGACAAGTCTCCCACCCATGCGCTGCGGCGTTCGCGCCGCAGTGTTTCCGCGCGTGCGCGCTGCAGGGCGACAGCGATGAAATACAAGGTGAAACCCAGCCACATCACCAGCAGCGGCCAGAGCATGTCGCCGGTGATCGACGGCGAATCGAATTTCGTGATCGTCGCGGGCTGGTGCAGCGTGTTCCACCACTCCACCGAGTAATGGATGATCGGCACGTTCACCACGCCGACCAGCGCGAGCACGGCGCTGGCACGGTCGCCCTGCTTGCGGTCATCGAAGGCGTTGTTGAGCGCGATGTAGCCGAGATAGAGAAAGAAAAGAATCAGCTCCGACGTCAGGCGCGCATCCCACACCCACCAGGTGCCCCACATCGGCTTGCCCCAGATCGAACCGGTCGCCAGCGCGAGCGCGGTGAACGAGGCGCCCAGCGGCGCGATCGCGTTCGCCGCAACGTGCGCGAGCTTCATGCGCCAGATCAGGCCGATGCCGGCGGCCACCGCCAGCGCGACATAGCCGAACATGGAAAGCCACGCGCTAGGCACGTGCACGTAAATGATCCGGAAGGCGTCGCCCTGCTGGTAATCCGGCGGCGCGAGCACCAGGCCGCCGTAAGTGCCGGCGAGAATCAGCAGCAGCGCCGGCCACGCAAACCACGGCAAAAGCCGCCCCGCCATGCGGTAGAAATGCGGCGGCGAGGAAAGTTGATGAAACCAGGTCCACATTCTTTCAGTTACCTTTGAATCAAATTCAAGCGGAACAACTTCGGAAATCGTATTGCGCCTTTCGGTTCAAGTCGAAGGTCGAAAGTAAAGAGACGGCGTAGCCGGCTCTTTCGCCTTTCGCCTTTCGCCTTTCGACCTTCGACCTTCGACCTTCGACCTTCGACCTTCGACCTTTTCAGTCCAGGCTGATCCGCAAGGCTCCCGCCATCGCCAGCGGCCCGAGACTCAGCGCAAGCAGCAGCAGGAATCCCAGCATGTACAACGGTCCGCCCGGCCATTCGCCGCTCATCGCGACCTGCGAGCCGCGTGCGCCGAAGATCAGCACCGGCACCGCCAGCGGCAGGATCAGCACCGGCAGCAGCAGCCCGCTGGAACGCAGCGATACCGTCAGCGCCGCGCCGATCGCGCCGAGCAGGCTGAAGACCAGCGTGCCGGTCAGCAGCAGCAACAGCAGCACCGGAAGCGATACTGCCGGAAAACCCAGCGGCACGGCGATGACCGGCGTCAGGGCCACCAGCGGAAGCCCCGTCGTCAGCCAGTGTCCCAGCACGCGCACCAGCGCGATGAACCCCAGCGGCACCGGGCTCAGCGCCTGCTGTTCCAGCGTGCCGTCCTGGAAATCCGGCGCGAACAGCGCATTCAATCCGATCAGGCTGGCCAGAAGCGCGGCCACCCACAGGATGCCCGGCGCCAGTTGCCGCATGAATTCCGGTTCGGGCGTGACAGCCAGCGGGAACACCAGCGCGACCATGACGAAAAACATCAGCGGATTCAGCGCGTCGCCGACCCTGTGCCATGCCAGCAGAAGGTCGCGCCGCAGCAACGCTGCCGCCAGCGCTCCCAGTCGTACATCCGTTTCGGCAGCGGCCATGTTCATGCCGCGTCCCCGAGTTCGATCACCTGCGCCTGCAGGGGTTCCGGCAACGGCAGGTGCGAACTCAGCACGACTACCCCGCCGGCCTTCAGCAGCGTCTCGATCCAGCCGGCAACGAGATCCGTGCCGCTCGTATCGAGGCTGTTGAACGGCTCGTCCAGCAGCCAGGCACGGGCTTTCGCCAGCGGCAACCGCGCCAGCGCGCCGCGCCGCCGCTGGCCGGCGGACAGCCTCGCCGCCGGTACGCCGCTTCGACCTGCAAGCCCGGCAGCCGCAAGCATCGGCGCGGGATCGGCGGAATCGCCCTGCAGGGCCTGCAGTGCACGCAGGTTTTCGGCGAGATCCAGCCCGCCCTTGAGCGCATCCTGGTGACCGAGATAACGGCAGCGCGCGCGCGCTTCGGCCCCCACCCGCCCGGCATAACGGCGGCCGAACCAGGCGATGGAGCCCTCATCGGGCAACGACAGGCCCGCGAGGCAGCGCAGCAGCGAGGTCTTGCCGCTGCCGTTCGGCCCTTTCAGGTGCACGAGTTCGCCCGGGCGGGCGGAAAAGGAAAGTCCGTGAACGAGGCGGCGTTCGCCGCGCCAGATTTCCAGCTGGTCAACCTCGAGCAGGGTGCGAGGCTCGGACTGGGTCTGCATCGATGCTCCGGCTTGACGTGGGATCCCTGGTGCCCAGGGCCGGACTCGAACCGGCACGGCCTTGCGGCCAGCGGATTTTAAGTCCGCTGCGTCTACCATTCCGCCACCCGGGCTGCAGGCCATGGACGGGAAAATTGGAGGCTGAGGTCGGAATCGAACCGGCGTACACGGCTTTGCAGGCCGCTGCATGACCACTCTGCCACTCAGCCGAGCGACTTTCCCTTGCTCGACGCGCCGCCAGGGGCGCCCCGAAAAGCCGGGGAAATTTACCATACCGATGAAGACTTTGCAGTTTGAAGTCACTCCCCGTCGGGCTTCGCTGCAAACAAAAAACCCCGGTTCTCACCGGGGTTTCGAAACTGGAGCGGGAAACGAGGCTCGAACTCGCGACCTCAACCTTGGCAAGGTTGCGCTCTACCAACTGAGCTATTCCCGCGTCAGGGAGTGGGTATTTTAGTGAGCCGCGCCTTCCTGTCAAGCACAGTGACGGTGCAATTGCGTCAATCGACCGACTTCAACCAGTGAAACGCCGCGCGCAGGTAACCGAACATGCTCCACAGGGTAAGCACGGCGGCGACCAGCAGCATCCACACGCCGATCTCGTAGACCGGCAGCGGACCGAGATCGTAGCGGAACAGCAGCAGGGTGATCGCGATGATCTGCATCGCCGTTTTCGCCTTGCCGATCCAGCTCACCGCGACGCGCGAACGCGCGCCGGACTCCGCCATCCATTCGCGCAGCGCGGAAACGGTGATCTCGCGGCCGATCATCACCGCGGCCGGCAGCGCCAGCCACGCGGTGCCGTCGTATTGCACCAGCAGTACCAGCGCGATCGCGACAAGAATCTTGTCGGCGACGGGATCGAGAAAAGCGCCGAACTTCGACACCGCGTTCCAGCGCCTCGCGAGCCAGCCGTCCAGCCAGTCGGTCACGCCCGCGAGCGCGAAGATGAACGCGCACAGCGGCGGCGCGATCCATTCCAGCACGGCCGAGTCGGTGAATTCCGGCAGATAGAACGCGAGCACGAACACCGGGATGAGTGCCATGCGCAGCCAGGTCAGCGCCAGCGGAATCTTTCGCCAGATACCGGGGTCAAGCGCCACCATGGAAGTGTTCGTAGACACGTTTCGCCAGCTCCCGGCTGATGCCTTTGACTTTCATCAGGTCTTCGACGCCGGCCCGCGCCACGCCCTGCAGGCCGCCGAACTGTTTCAACAACTGCTGTCTTCGTTTCGGGCCGAGGCCCTCGATGCTTTCCAGCGTCGATTCGCGCCGTTGCTTGTTGCGCCTTGCCGTGTGGCCGGCCACCGCAAAACGGTGCGCTTCGTCGCGAATCTGCTGGATGAGATGAAGCGCCTGCGAATCGGGCGCCAGTATAAGCGGCTGGTCGCGGCCTGCCAAAAGGATCTGTTCCATGCCGGGGCGGCGTGTCGGACCCTTCGCGACCGCGACGATCTGCACGCCTTCGACCTGGATTTCCTCGAGCACGTCGATGGCAAGAGCCAGCTGCCCCTTGCCGCCATCGACGAACAGCACGTCCGGCAGCACGCCCTCGCCTTTCTTCAGTCGCAGGTAGCGGCGCTCCAGCGCCTGGCGCATCGCCGCGTAATCGTCGCCGGCCTCGATGCCTTCGATATTGAAGCGCCGGTAATCGGATTTCATCGCGCCCTCGCGGCCGAACACCACGCAGGACGCCACCGCGGCTTCGCCGGCCGTGTGGCTGATGTCGAAACACTCCATCCGTACCGGCACCTGCTCGAGTTCCAGCGCCTCGGCGAGCGCTTCGAAACGCTGCTGCAGGGTGAGATCCGACGCCAGCCGCACGGTGAGCGCCTGGCGCGCGTTGTTCGCCGCCATCTCCAGCCAGCGCGCGCGATCGCCGCGCACGCTGTGCCGGAGGCGGACTTTCCTGCCCTGCTGCTCCGACAGCACCTGCTCCAGCGTTTCGGCTTCCGGCACGGCGTGCGTCAGCAGGATTTCGCGCGGCACGTCGCGGCCGAGGTAATACTGCGGCAGGAACGCGGCGAGCACCTCGGCCGGCGCGGCGCCGGAGGCATGTTGCGGAAACCAGGTGCTGGAACCCAGCGAATGGCCGCCGCGAATGCTCAACAGCGCGACGCAGTGCATGCCGTTCGCTTCTTCCGCCGCGAGGATGTCGGTGTCGCCGCCCTCGCCGCTCACGTACTGGCGTTCCTGCGCGACACGCAGCGACGCGATCTGGTCGCGATAGCGCGCCGCCTGTTCGAATTCAAGTTTCGCGGACGCCGCTTCCATGCGTTTCACGAAATCGTCGATGACTTCGCTGTTGCGTCCTTCGAGAAACTTCACGGCGTTGCCGATGTCGCGCCGGTAGTCCTCTGGCGATATGTAGTTAACGCACGGCGCGGAGCAGCGCTTGATCTGGTATTGGAGGCAGGGCCGGCTGCGGTTTGCGAAAAACGAATCCCGGCAGCCGCGGATCATGAACAGCTTCTGAAGAATGTGCAGGCTTTCGCGCACGGCGTGCGCGCCGGGAAACGGGCCGAACAGGCGTCCCTGTTTCACGCGCGCGCCGCGGTAGAAACTCATGCGCGGGTATTCGTGCTCGGAAAGATAGATGTACGGGTAGCTCTTGTCGTCGCGCAGCAGGATGTTGTAGCGCGGCCGGTGCTGCTTGATGAGATTGTTCTCGAGAATCAGCGCCTCGGTTTCGGTGTTCGTCACCGTCACTTCGACGCGCGCGATGAGTTCGACCAGCGCCATGGTCTTGGCGTCTTTCGCCGTCTTCTGAAAGTAGCTCGATACGCGCCGCCTGAGATTGCGCGCCTTGCCGACGTAGAGCAGCGTGTCTTTCGCATCGTACATGCGATAGACGCCGGGCTTCTGCGTCAGGTTCCTGAGGAAGGCGTTGAGATCAAAGTTCTGCATGTTTGCATGTAGGAGCGCGCTCCCGCGCGCGATGATCGGCCGCGGGAGCGGCCTCCTACACTCCCGCCAGGCGTTTTGCTTTCTTCACCACGTCATCGAACATCTTTTCCGTCAACCGCTTCGTCTGCGTGTTGTACCGGCTCGCGTGATACGAATCCACCAGGGTGAAATCGCCGAGATCGTGTTCCGCGCCGTGCGCGAACCTGTGCGCACTCAGCTTCAGGCCGTGCGCACGCAGCACCGCATCATGCGCGATCTTGCCGAGCGCGAGAATCACGCCGCCTTCGGGCACCAGCTTGTCGATTTCGGTGGCGAGATAATGATTGCAGGTGCGGATTTCTTCGGTGTTCGGCTTGTTCTGCGGCGGCAGGCACTTGACCGCGTTGCTGATGCGGCAGTCGAGCAGCTTCAGGCCGTCGTCCGCGCTGACCGATTCGGGTTTCGATCCCAGGCCATGGCGATGCAGGGTCTCATATAAAAGAATACCCGCGTAGTCGCCGGTGAACGGCCGCCCCGTGCGGTTCGCGCCATGCATGCCCGGCGCGAGTCCGACGATCAGCAGGCGCGCCCTCGCATCGCCGAACGGCGGGACCGGCCGCGCATGATATTCCGTGTGTTTCGCCTTGACGGCATCAAGGAAGGACGCAAGCCGCGGGCAATCGCGACAGTCGAGGTTGAAGACGCCGGCCGGCCATTTGGGGTTTGCTGTCATTCTTTAAACAAGTCAAAAGTCGAAGGTCGAAAGTCGAAAGGCGAAGACGAAAGACAAGGGCGGGAGGCGACGCAGCCGGCCCTGCACGTTCGACTTTGGACTTTCGACCTTCGACCTCTTCACTCGCCCGGAACGTCTTCGACCAGCCCGTGCCGCAGCGCGAACCGCGCCAGCTCGACGTCATTGGTAACGTTCAGCTTGTCGAACAGCCGGTAGCGGTACGTCGCGATGGTTTTCGGACTCACGTGCAGGCGGTCGGCGATCTCCTGCAGGCTGATGCCTTCGGCAACCAGCAGCAGCACTTCCATTTCACGGTCCGACAGGCTTGCCAGCGGCGATGCGCCGCCAAGCTGGCCCAGCGCCATTTCGCGCGCGATGTCCGCGGAAAGATAACGCCGTCCGGCATGCACCTGCCGCACGGCGGCCACGATTTCGTCCGCCGCGCTTTCCTTGGTGACATAGCCGTGCGCACCCGCTTCGAGCAGGCGCGCCGGGACCGGCTCCTGGCTGTGCACGGAAACGATCAGGACGCGCGGCGCGGGTTCGAGCCGGGCGAGCTTGCGCGTTGCCTCGATGCCGTTCGTGCCCGGCATGTTGATGTCCAGCACGACCACGTCGGGTTTCAGTTCGCGTGCCTGCTTGACGGCGGTTTCACCGTCGTCCGCCTCGCCGGCGATCTCGACGTCCGCCTCGGCCTCGAGAATGTTGCGCAGGCCGACGCGAATGAGCTTGTGATCGTCAACGAGCAGCACGCGAATCATGTCAGAGATCTCCGCCGAGCGTGGTTTCCGAGCCGAGCGTGCCGTGATGCATGTTCGAGATGATGGCGTCGCCGAAACCCTGCGTGCCGACCAGCGTCGCGCCGGGAATCAGTTTTTCCATCTTTTCCTCGACGTTGCGCGATCCCGCGAGTTCGCGCTTGGGCGCGCGGATGGCCTCGCGCAGGCGCGCAAGATCGTAGGTCATGGTTCTCGATGCGATCGTCGCGCGCATGCCTTCGATGATGAGGTCCGACGCCTCGTTCCAGCCAAGGTAACGCAGCATCATTTCGCCGGAAAGGATGAGCGAGCCGGGATTGACGCGATCCTTGCCCGCGAAACCCGGCGCGGTGCCGTGCGTCGCCTCGAACACGGCGATGGCATCGGCGATGTTGCCGCCCGGCGCGATACCGATGCCGCCGACCTGCGCGGCCAGCGCGTCGGAAATGTAATCGCCGTTCAGGTTCAGCGTCGCGATCACGTCGTACTCTTCCGGCCGCAGCAGGATCTGCTGCAGGAAGTTGTCCGCGATCACGTCCTTGATGACGATGTCATGGCCGGTCTTCGGATTGCGGAACTTCAGCCATGGGCCGTCGCCGATTTCCACGGCGCCGAACTCGTCCTTCGCCAGCTGGTAGCCCCAGTTGCGGAAGGCGCCCTCGGTGTACTTCATGATGTTGCCCTTGTGGACAAGCGTCACCGAGACGCGGTCGTTGTCGATCGCGTAGTTGATCGCCTTTCGGACCAGCCGCTGGCTGCCTTCCTTCGACACCGGCTTGATGCCGATCCCGGACGACGACGGGAAGCGGATGCCCGTCACGCCCATTTCGCCCTGCAGGAAGTGGATGACCTTCTGCACGTCCTCGGACGCCGCCGGCCATTCGATGCCCGCGTAGATGTCCTCCGTGTTCTCGCGAAAGATCACCATGTCGGTGAGATCGGAAACCTTCATCGGCGAGGATACGCCGGGAAAATACTGGATCGGGCGCACGCAGGCGTACAGGTCGAGCGCCTGGCGGATGGCGACGTTCAGCGAGCGGATGCCGCCGCCCACCGGCGTGCCCAGCGGACCCTTGATCGAGACCACGAAATCGCGCATCGCGTTGAGCGTTTCGTCCGGCAGGTACACGTCCTTGCCGTACTTCTCGACCGCCTTCTCGCCCGCGTGGATTTCCATCCAGCGGATCTTCCGCTTCCCGCCGTAGGCCTTCTCGACCGCCGCATCCACGACCTTCTTCATCACCGGCGTGACGTCGATGCCGATGCCGTCTCCTTCTATATAAGGAATGACGGGCTGGTCCGGCACATTGAGGGAAAAATTCGTGTTGACGCTGATGCGCTGCCCGTCCTGGGGCACATGGACGTGTTCGAACTTCATCGGTGGCGTGGCTCCGGTCTTTCGCGGTCGGGGATTACGAAAGCCGGAATGATACCACGCGGGCGGCGCAGCCCGGATGCCGCCACCGGCGCGCCGGCGTCCGGGCTGCGGGGCAACGCCCGCCCCACGTCAGCTCGCCGCAGCTGACTGGAACTGCTCGCTCTCGGTCGAACCGGTCAACGCACCAAGCTCGGACTCGCCGCCGCCGATGACCTGGGTGAGCTGGTCGAAATAGCCGGTGCCGACTTCGCGCTGGTGCCGGGTCGCGGTGTAGCCGCGGCCCTCGGCGCCGAACTCCGCTTCCTGCAGTTCGACGTAGGCCGACATCTGCCGCTCGCGGTACCCCGCGGCGAGTTCGAACATCGAATGGTTGAGCGCGTGGAAGCCGGCCAGCGTGATGAACTGAAACCTGTAGCCCATCGCGCCGAGTTCGCGCTGGAAGTGCGCGATCGTCGCGTCGTCCAGGTGCTTGCGCCAGTTGAAGGACGGCGAGCAGTTGTATGCCAGCAGTTTTTCCGGGTAACGCGCGTGTATCGCTTCGGCGAACTTGCGCGCCTCGGCAAGATCCGGCTTCGCGGTTTCGCACCAGAGAAGGTCCGCGTACGGGGCGTAGGCGAGACCGCGCGCGATCGCCTGGTCGATGCCGGGATGCACGCGGAAGAAGCCTTCACGGGTGCGTTCGCCGGTGAGGAACAGCGCGTCGTAAGGATCGATGTCGGATGTAAGCAGGTTCGCGGCGTTCGCGTCGGTGCGCGCGACAAGAATCGTCGGCACGTTCATGATGTCCGCCGCGAGTCTCGCGGCGACAAGTTTCGAAACCGCCTCCTTCGTCGGCACCAGCACCTTGCCGCCCATGTGACCGCATTTCTTCGCGCTCGCGAGCTGGTCCTCGAAATGCACGCCGGCGGCGCCGGCCTCGATCATGTGCTTCATGAGTTCGTGCGCATTCAGCACGCCGCCGAAACCGGCTTCGGCGTCCGCGACGATCGGCGCGTAGACGTCGATGTCGCCGCGGCCTTCCTGGCAGTTGATCTCGTCCATGCGCCGGAACGCATTGTTGATCCGGCGCACGAGTTCGGGCACGGAATCGACCGGGTAAAGCGATTGATCCGGATACATGCAGCCGGCGGTATTCGCGTCCGCCGCAACCTGCCAGCCGGAACAGTAGATCGCTTTCAGTCCCGCCTTCACCTGCTGCATTGCCTGGCCGCCGGTCAGCGCACCGAGCGCGTTCACGAAGGGTTCGGTGTTCATCAGGCGCCAGAGTTTCTCCGCGCCGTGTCTTGCAAGCGAATACTCGATCGGCAGCGAACCGCGCAGGCGAACGACATCTTCCGGCGCGTACGGGCGCGTCACGCCGGTCCAGCGCGGGTTGTCCTGCCAGTCACGGGCGATATCCTCGGCGGTGGGCAAGTTCTGCATCGTCATGTCCTCGGTTGGGAAATTCAAAGGCGCTCGTAAGCCGGCAGCGTCAGGAAGTCCGCCAGCGCGTCGTTGAAGGTGAGTTCGCGCAACAGCGCGGCCGCGTCTTCGTAATGTCCGGATGCGCCGTCTTTCAGGCGATCGCGCAGCACGTGATCGATGTAGCCATCGACCAGCGATTCGGTGATGCGATGCCCGAGCCGGCAGACGCCGTTCGGGTGATGAATCCATTGCCACAGCTGCGTGCGCGCAATCTCCGCGGTCGCGGCGTCCTCCATGAGATGATTCAGCGGCACGCAACCGCGTCCGCCGAGCCAGGCGGCGGTGTAGTCCAGCGCGACCTTCACGTTCCCGCAGACGCCGTCGAGCGTGATGTCGCCCTCGGGCTGCGCGACAAGATCCGCGGCGGTCACCTTCACGTCGTCGCGCAGCACGTCAAGCTGGTTCGCGCCGCGCAACTTGTCTTCGAAGATTTTCATCGCGACCGGCACCAGCGCCGGATGCGCGACCCAGGTGCCGTCGTGGCCGTCGCCGGCTTCGCGCAACTTGTCGCTGCGGACGGCGTCCAGCGCACGCGCATTCGCGCCTGCATCGTTCCGGATCGGAATCTGCGCGGCCATGCCGCCCATGGCGAACGCGCCGCGCCGGTGGCACGTCCGGATCAGCAACAGCGAGTAGGCGCGCAGGAACGGCTGCGTCATGCCGACCTGCGCGCGGTCGGGCAGCACGCGGTCGGCGTGCGCGCGGAAGGTCTTGATGAAGCTGAAGATGTAATCCCAGCGGCCGCAGTTCAGACCGGCGACGTGCTCGCGCAGCGCGAACAGGATTTCGTCCATCTGGAAGACCGCCGGCAGCGTTTCGATCAGCACCGTGGCCTTGATCGCACCGCGCCCGGATCCGAACGCGTCTTCCGTGAAACGGAACACCGACGCCCACCAGTCCGCTTCGTGCCAATGCTCGATCTTCGGCAAATAGACATACAGGCCCGTGCCGCGCGCGAGCCGCTCGCGCAGGTTGTGGAAGGCGTACAGTCCGAAATCGACCAGTGCGGCGGGAACCGCCTCGCCATCGACCTCCACGTGCTTTTCCGGCAGGTGCAGGCCGCGCGGGCGCACGATCAGTTGCGCGGGATTTTCGTTCAGCGTGTATTCCCGGCCGCCGGCGTTCAGTGAAATGTCGTGCCGAACGGCGTCGCGCAGGTCGCGCTGCGCGGACATCACGTTGTCGAAGGTCGGGCTGAGCGAATCCTCGAGATCCGCCATGAACACTTTCGCGCCGGAGTTGAGCGCGTTGATGATCATCTTGCGCTCGGCGGGACCGGTGATCTCGACCCGGCGGTCACGCAGGTCGTCCGGCACGCCGGCGATCTTCCAGTCGCCGCGGCGGATTTCGGTGGTCGTGTAATCGAAGCCCGGCAGCAGGCCGGCGTCGAATTCCTCCTGGCGCTCGCGGCGCGCTTCAAGCTGCCGCTTCAGTCGCGGCGTGAAATTCCGGTGCAGCGTGAGCACGAACTCCAGCGCTTCCGGCGTGAGGATGTCGGCGTAGGCACGAAGCGGTCCGCGCACCGCGATGCCGCCCGCCTGGTCGAAACCCGCCGGCGGCGGCAGGTAACTCGCCGCGTCTTCCTGCGTTGTCTGCTGCATCGATGTTCTCCCGGTTGCCTGTCCCGGTGGCATTCGCCACGCGGGAGCGTGAATTCGAGTAGAACGCCCGGCTTGCGATTTATCCACGCACTGCGTTTAATTCGTTCCATTGATGCTGCTTATGAGAAACCCCATGACGCGTCGTCCGGCCTACTACAGCCAGAATCGCCTACAGCAATTGCGGGGCTTCGTCTTCACTGCGGAACTGGGCAGCATCAGTAAAGCCGCCGAACACATGGATCTCACGCAACCCTCTGTTTCACTTCAGGTTCAGGCACTGGAGAAGGAACTCGGCGCGATGCTGTTCGAACGCAAGGGCCGCCGGATCATGCTCACACCTGCAGGAAAACAATTACTCGAAATCGCGGCACCGCTGGTGCGTGGTATTGAAAATCTCAAGGCAGACTTCGAAGCGCACTGCGAGGACCTGGAAAGCGGCGAGTTGAATATCGCCGCCGGCGAATCCACCCTGCTCTACCTGTTGCCGGATTTCGTGGCGCGCTACGGCCGGCAATACCCGCAGGTGCGGCTGCATTTTCACAACGTCACCGGGCGCGACGGCCTGGAAATGCTTCGCCGCGACGACGTCGATTTCGCGGTCGGCTCCATGCAGGACGTGCCCGACGACATCCGCTACCTGCCCGGCTTCAGCTACCCGAATTACCTGGTGACGCCGCTGGATCATCCGCTGTCGCATGTCGAGACCATCACCCTGAAGGAAATCAGCGACTACGGCCTGATCCTGCCGCCGCGCCATCTCACCACCTGGCGCCTCATCGAATCCGCCTTCCGGCAGCAGGGGCTGCCGTTGAACGTGACGCTCGAAGCCGGCGGCTGGGAGGTCATCAAGCGCTACGTGGAACTCGGGCTCGGCATTTCCATCGTGTCGGGCATCTGTCTCAAGCCCTGGGACCGGCTGTTCCGCGTGGCGTTGAGCGACGCGATCCCGGAACGCAGTTACGGCGTGGTGATGCGGCGGGGAAAATTCCTGTCGCCGCAGGCGAAGCGGTTCATCCGGCTGTTGCAGCCGGACGCGATGTGACCGCCAAAGCTGCTACGCCTTGACGGTCACATCGATTCGCAGGAACTGAAAATCGAGAAAAGCTTATGAACAAACCGAAAATCGGGCTCGCACTCGGCAGCGGCGCGGCGCGCGGCTGGTCGCACATCGGCGTGATCCAGGAACTGCGCGCGATGGGCATCGAGCCGGACATCGTGACCGGCGCCTCGGTCGGCGCCGTGGTCGGCGCCGCGCTCGCCGCGGGCAAGCTCGAGGCGCTCGCCGACTGGGCGCTCGCGCTGGATCGCATCGGCGTCATCCGCCTGCTGGATGCGAAACTCAGCGGCGGGGGTTTCGTGCAGGGCAAGGCCTTGCTTGCGGCGTTCGAAAAACAGATCGGCAATCCCGACATCGAGGAACTGCCCATGCGCTTCGGATGCGTGGCCACCGAGTTCGGCACGGGCCGCGAAATCTGGCTGCGCGAGGGCAAGGTACTTGAAGCCGTGCGCGCGTCCATGGCATTGCCCGGCGTGTTCGCGCCGCTGAAACAGAACGGCCGCTACCTGCTCGACGGCGGACTCGTGAACCCGGTGCCCGTGTCGCTGACGCGCGCGATGGGCGCGGACATCGTCATCGCCGTGAATCTCAACGGCGATCTCGTCGGCTACGACTTCTTCCTCGACAAGCTGCCGGTCGCCGAAACCTCGCACGCCTCGGCGGAGGACGAGGAGGACAGCGGACACGACGAGAACGGTTCGGTGTTCAGCAAGTGGACCGGCAGCATCCGGCATCGCTTCGACAAGTACGTGTCGTCGCTGCATACGGAAAAGGCCTGGGAGCCCGGCCTGTTCGACGTCGTCATCGGTTCCATCGACATCATGCAGGACCGCATCACGCGTGCGCGCATGGCGGGCGAACCGCCCGACGTGCACATCACGCCGCGATTGCAGGACGTCGGCGTGATGGATTTCGACCGCGCCGAAGACGCCGTGCGCGCGGGCAAGGAAGCGACGCAGCGGGAGAAAGAGGACCTGCTTGCGCTGAAGCGGGCCCTGGAAAAGATGTCCGGTTGATGCTGATCGCGTTCAACAAGCCATTCGGCGTCGTCACGCAATTCTCGGGTGAAGGCAGGACATTGAAGGATTTCATCGACGTGCCGGGCGTCTACCCCGCCGGCCGTCTCGACAAGGACAGCGAAGGCCTGCTGCTGTTGACCGACGACGGCGCCTTGCAGGCGCGAATCTCCTCGCCGAAATTCAAGCTGCCGAAAACCTATCTCGTGCTCGTCGAACGCATTCCCGATGACGACGCACTCGAGCGCCTCCGCCGCGGCGTGCATTTGAAGGACGGCATGACGAAACCCGCGAAGGTTCGCCGTGCCGAGCCGCCGGAATGGCTGTGGGAGCGCGACCCGCCGGTGCGCTATCGCAAGAACGTCCCCGACTGCTGGCTGGAACTCGTCATCACCGAAGGCCGCAACCGGCAGGTGCGGAGAATGACGGCCGCGATCGGGCATCCGACGCTGCGACTGGTTCGCTACGCGATTGGCGAGTGGACGATTGACGGATTGCCGCCGGGAGAATGGCGGGAGGAGGACAGTCGAAAGTCGAAGGTCGAAAGTCGAAAGTAAAAAGGCCGGCGATGCCGGCTTTTTTCTTTCGCCTTTCGCCATAAAAGCGAAAGCAATGGACAGGATTAACAGGAGGATTTCATTTCATCAGGGCGGGCTTTGCCCGCCGCCTTTCGCCTTTCGCCTTTCGCCTTTCGCCTTTCGCCTTTCGCCTTTCGCCTTTCGACCTTCGACCTTCGACCTTCGACTTACATGTTCTTCCCGACAATCCGCATCGCCATCTCCAGCGCCTGCTCGTAATTCAGCCGCGGATCGACTGTCGAGCGGTACGCGCGATCGAGATCATGCTCTTCCAGCCCGCGCGCGCCGCCGATGCATTCGGTGACGTTCTCGCCCGTCAGCTCCACGTGCACGCCGCCAAGATGCGAAGCGTGTTCGGCGTGGATGCGGAACGCGGCTTCCAGCTCGAAAAGAATGTTCTCGAAGCGGCGCGTCTTCACGCCCTTGGCCGTGGTTTCGGTATTGCCGTGCATGGGATCGCAGGCGAACAGCACGGACTTGCCGGTCGCGCGAACGGCATCGATGAGTTTCGGCAGGGCAGCTTCGACATTGTCCGCGCCGAAACGGTGGATCAGCGTGAGCCGGCCCGGTTCGTTGTCCGGGTTCAACGCATCCACCAGGCGCTTTACATGCTCCGACGACGTTCGCGCGCCGATCTTCACGGCGACGGGATTCGCGATGCCGCGGAAATACTCCACGTGCGCGCCATCCGGGTCCGACGTCCGCATGCCGATCCACGGGAAATGCGTCGACTGGTTGTACCAGCGGCCGGCCTCTTCCACGTAATGCGTCTGCGCCTGCTCATATAAAAGGTGCAGGCCCTCGTGCGACGTGAAGAAATCCACGCGGCTGGTTTCCTGGATGGAATGGCCGGAAATCGTTTCCATGAAATTCAGCGCGTCGTCGATCGAATTCACCACGGCGCGGTATTGCTCGGCCAGTGGCGAATCGTTCACGAAGGCGAGATCCCAGTATTCCGGATGGTGCAGGTCCGCGAAGCCGCCCTCGACCAGCGCGCGCACGTAATTGAGCGTGAGCGCGGCGCGCTCGTAGCCGCGCAGCATGAGTTTCGGGTCGGGCGTGCGATCGGCCTCCGTGAACGGCAGGCGATTGATGAGATCGCCGCGATAGCTCGGCAGCGTTTCGCCGCCGCGCGTTTCGCTGTCCGCCGATCGCGGCTTGGCGTACTGGCCGGCGATGCGGCCCACGCGCACGATGCGTTTCTTCATGCCGTGCGTCAGCACCAGTGACATTTGCAGGAGAATCCGGAGCTTGTTCGCGATGAACTCCGAGGTGCATTCCTCGAAAGATTCCGCGCAGTCTCCGCCCTGCAACAGGAAACGCTCGCCGCGCTGGGCGGCCGCGAGCTGCGCCTTCAGCGCTTCGATCTCGCCCCAGGTCACCAGCGGCGGCATGCGGTTGAGTCCGGCGACCACGCGCTCCACGTCCGCCGCGTTGTCGTAAAGCGGCTGCTGGCCGGCGGTCCTGCCCTGCCAGCTCGTCGGGTACCAGTCTTTCATTTTTCGTTCGCGCATGGGGCCGCAAATCCTACACCGATGAAGGGCCTTTTCGTACCCCGCCCGCCGCCGTGAAACCCGCCGCCGATTCTGGCAAAATGCCCGCCTTCCATTCCGGGGCAGGCTGTTTGCAACGAATTCCACGCGGAATTCGTGTCCCGCACCATTCCCGGCCACGCGGGGGCGTGGTCAACGCATCATTCAAAGAGGCAAGACATGGCGGACGTGAAAAAGATTCTCTCCTCGCTCGGCCTGAAAGAGGAAAACCCCGGCGTCTGGGCGTCGAAATCCGGCTGGATCGAATCGAAGGACGGCAAGCTGCTCGAATCGGTGAACCCGGCCACCGGTGAAGTGATCGCGAAAGTGCGCTGCGCGACGGAGGCCGACTACGAAAAGGTCATCACCGAAGCCGAAAAACTGTTCCTCGAATGGCGCAAGGTGCCGGCGCCGAAGCGCGGCGAAGCCGTGCGCCTCATCGGCGAAGCGCTGCGCGAACACAAGGACGCGCTCGGCAGCCTGGTCTCGCTGGAGAACGGCAAGATCAAGCAGGAAGGCGATGGCGAAGTGCAGGAAATGATCGACATCGCCGACTTCGCCGTTGGACAGTCGCGCATGATGTACGGCCTGACCATGCATTCCGAGCGCGCCGATCACCGCATGTACGAGCAGTACCATCCGTTTGGCGTCGTCGGCGTGCTGACCGCGTTCAACTTCCCCGTCGCCGTGTGGGCGTGGAACGGCATGTTGTCGGCCATCGCCGGCAACGTCACCGTGTGGAAGCCGTCGCCGAAAACCCCGCTCACCTCCATCGCCTGCCAGCACATCGCGAACAAGGCGCTCACCGACAACGGCTTCCCGGGCATCTTCGCGCTGTTCAACGACGCCGACAACACGCTCGCGCAGAAATTCGTCGACGACACGCGCGTCAAGCTCGTTTCGTTCACCGGCTCCTGCGCTGTCGGCCGGCACGTCGGCCATTGCGTCGCCAAGCGCATGGGCCGTTCGCTGCTGGAACTCGGCGGCAACAACGCGCTCATCGTCGATGAAACCGCCGACATGAAAATGGCGATCCCCGCCATCGTCTTCGGTGCCGTCGGCACCGCCGGCCAGCGCTGCACCTCCACGCGCCGCGTCCTCGCACATGAAAGCATCTACGAAGGCCTGGTCGAATCGCTGAAGAAAGCCTACGGCCAGGTGAAGATCGGCGATCCGCTCGAAGAAGGCACGCTCATGGGGCCGCTGATCGATGAAGCCTCCGTGAAGCGTTACGAAGAAGCCATCGAAACCATCAAAAAAGCCGGTGGCACGATCGTGACGGGCGGCAAGCACATCAAGGGCAACTACGTCGAGCCGACCATCGTTACCGGCCTTTCGAACGATTCCGACATCGTGCAGACCGAAACCTTCGGACCGATTCTTTACGTCATGCCGTTCAAGACGATTGACCAGGCCATCGAAATGCAGAACGCGGTGCCGCAGGGTCTCTCCTCGGCGATTTTCACGCTGAACATGCGCAATGCCGAGAAGTTCCTTTCCTACCAGGGATCGGATTGCGGTATTGCCAACGTGAACATCGGCACCAGCGGCGCCGAAATCGGCGGCGCATTCGGCGGCGAAAAGGAAACCGGCGGCGGTCGCGAGAGTGGTTCGGATGCGTGGAAACAATATATGCGTCGTCAGACGAATACGATCAACTGGTCGACGGAGTTGCCGTTGGCGCAGGGGATCAAGTTCGACATCAATGTTTGACGAAGGAATGCAGGAGCGCCTTCAGGCGCGAACACGAAAAGGCCGTCGAAAGACGGCCTTTTTCGTAGCCCGAGTCAATCCTCATATGGCAGGTATTCTAAGGCGCATAACGAAGCGATGTGGGAGCGGCATCCTGCCGCGAATGGAGTATCCACTGATGTTCCGGGATAGAGCGTCTGGCTACGAACCAGAAGGTCGGAGGCGTGTTTGGTGGATCTATTGATCCGTAATCAGTTGGTCTACCGGAGCCCGCGCCTCCGGCGCTAGTCGCAAACGGATACGTCCACACAAATCAGAAGACGGTTTCGCCCGCCGGAATACGGCATGGGTGAGTCACTTTTCTTTCGGGAAAAGTAACCAAAACCATTTCCCCGATCGGCAATTATTCATTCAAAGGTGACCTGCGGTGCTCGCCGAACGCGGGCACGCTCGCGAACTCGCCGGTCAGGCCTTCACTGCGCTTCGCTTCGCTCGACCTGCCTCGGTCTCGCCACCGCTCGCTGCTCCCGCGTACGGGACCTTGTCCGCGACGGAATCGCTGACCCTCCCTCCGGTCGGGTTCCGATTCCTGCTCCGCGCCCGCATTCGACGCCCGGAGTACCGGGCCTTCGTCCGCTCCTCGGTTCGCCTCAACGGGGAAAAAGCAAAAGCGAAGAGCACCCTGCTTCTCGGATACCTCTCGCAAGCAGTATCCCATTTTGCGAATGGAACGTCCTTTATCCGACCCACTCAAGCTGGCTGATTAAATTTGAAAATTATCGGCTTCGATAACGAAGAAGAACCTGGCGCAATGCAGCCGAAAGTGTTCAAAAATTTTCGTTGCAAGTTACGTCAGAGCTGCAAACTCCCGTTCGTCGTCAGGCATCCAACGATCAGGCACACATGACTGCGAGGACACTACGATGAAAACGGAAAGAACCCAGAAGTCAGTGGTGGATCGCAAGGTAACATCCGTATCGGACCAGACCCGCGAGAAGAAACACGCCGCTACCGGACGGTGGCTGCATCGACCAGAGCAAAGCTCGTCGCCCATGGCGGCGATGCGCTGGTTCGGTTAGTTCGGGAACGGCGAGACCGATACAGCAAGAAAATTTCAGGGCTGGCCGGATAGTGCGGAATGAGAAGAGATATAGAGTTGTCAATGCCTTTCGGGGCAAGGGGATTGACGTCTCCGCGGGTCCAAGCACAAGCAAGTCGTTTTCGTCGGGTGTGGGTGAATACAAGACCCTCCAGGGAAATCAGCCCGCCGTTGGACTTCACGGACGTCAAACACCCGGCACCTATTTAGCCATCACTGACGTAAAGAGGTTCATCATGGACAGGAAGAACAACTCCACCACCTATCGCATTCCCGAAGACTTCAATCCCTACGTTTCCGCCGACCACGTCCGCACGCTGACGGACGCGCTTCATCAGCTGGTGACGGAAGGCGAGATGACGTTGCGCCCTGCCCCGCAGACGGCGTATTCGAACCTGGTTTCGCTGATGGAACTTGTGCAGCCGGAGGTGCATGCCTTGCATGACTATCTGCGCGAGATCGAGAACCGCGGGACGCTGGAGCTGCCGCTGACGGACGAGGAACTGGAAGCGGTTTCGGTGGACAGAAACAGGGTCCGGGAGGAGCCGGCGATTTACGCTATTCATTGAGTTCGCCCTGCCCCGGATGCGCTTCGCTTCATCCGGGCTACGCAAAGCCCCGCGCAAGCGGGGCTTTTTCTTTTTTGATCTTTCCCAAAGCCTGAATGCCAAGGCACGCAACCAACAGATTGGGCGCGTCAGGAAACCGCTTTTCGGAGCAACACCGAAATACTGACTGGTGACAACCTTCCTCGAAGCCTGCGAGGCTCTTGCTTTTAGCAGTCCAGCCCCGTCGGAGGCGACCAGAGGCGCGAAGGCGGACGCAGGTGCGGAGCAGGAACCGGAATCGCAGCGAAACGAAGTGCAGCGAGAATCCGCGGTTCCGTTGCGGAGCAGCGAGACGTGGCGAGCCCGAGGCGGGCCAAGCGAAGCGCTAGCGTAGCGACGGCACGACCGGCGAGTTGTCGAGCGGCCTGCGTCCGGCGAGCGCTGGCGGTCTCCTTTGAATGAACAATTGCCGACCGGGCGGCCTTTCTTTTGGTTACTTTTCTTTGGCCGCGCAAAGAAAAGTGACTCGGCCGCTCGGGGAGCGCGGTATTCCCGCGCGAGCAGCGGACGAAAACGTCTTTCAATCAATTGCGACACCCGCAATTGGCACCGCACGCGCGGCATCCCCCGACTACAAGCCAGCCCCCCCCGCACCGCAATAACACCCTGAAAAATTTCGATCCTGCTCGTAGAACTGCAAACCTCCCCCCATCCCCGCGCATCCAATTCTCAAGCAACCAACCGGGAGAATGCCTCCATGAAAACAAGCCCGACCCGCAACCCGACGCCGACGGACCGCGCCACACTCTCGGAAACGAATCGCCCCAATGACAGGAAGCACGCGGCCGCGGAACGCTGGCTTCATCGCCCGCGGCAAACGCCCGCCCCGTCAGGGGCAACGCGCTGGTTCGGTTGAAACCCCCTCAACGCGTATCGTGAAGGCAGGCCTGCAGCCGCGAACCGAAAGGCGCGACGTGACGCTGAAAGCCGCGTCGCCTGAAGCGGGCAATGCACCGGACTGGATGAACAGGAACTGCAGGATGTAAAATTCATTGCACAGCCACCTCCCCCGCGATCCTGAACCGAACGCAACGGGAAGTGTCAAAATGGCATTGGTACCGAGAAGCGCGGGGACTCAAAAGATGGCGGCAATGAACCGAACACCTGCTTCCACGGCGTTTTTTGCGCTGGCGGCCTGTCTCATCCTGCTCTCCGGCTGCGCGAGCAGCCCCGGCCCGGCTTACCACGCCGCCGACCCTTCCCTGTTCCTGCACGATGAGGCTTTCCCGGCCAGCGAGGATTACGCGGTCGAATCGAGCAACGAGGTCTTTGGCCTGGACGACGCGGCGAAAACGTACCTGGACCGTGAACTCGAACGCCTCGGCGACAAGGAATCCCGCCTCCGGGTGGTCGACGAAATCGTCCAGCAGGCCGCCGGGAAACTGGTTTACGACAGCGACGCCAACACCACGGCAGCGGAAACCTTCCACAACCAGACCGCCAATTGCCTGTCCATGTCGATAATGACCTACGCGGCCGCGGAATATCTCGGCTACCAGGTTACTTTCAACGAAGTGCACATTCCCGAGTACTGGGAGCGTCGCGGCGACAACGCGCAGGTTTCGCGCCATATCAACCTGCTGCTCACGCCGCGGACTGTGCTCCAGCCGGAGACCATGGGACTCATGAGCTTCAGCGGCGCGCTGCTGGTGGATTACTTCGCGCCGGGGAGCAGCTTCCGGTTCGGCAGCCATCCGATATCCCGTGCGCGCGTCCTGGCGATGTTCTACAACAACAAGGGCGTCGATGCCTTGCTGGCCGGAAACCACGACCGCGCTTATGCCTACCTGCGCGCTGCCGTGCTGACGGATCCCTCGCTCGGCATGACGCTGAACAACCTCGGCCTGCTGTACTCGACCCGCGGTCACCTGCAGTGGGCGGAAGCCAGTTATCGCGAAGCGGCGACGAGACATCCGGAAGATACCGTTGCGGCCGGCGGCCTTGCGCGCGTGCTGCGCGAGCTCGGCAGGAACGATGAAGCGAAAACGATTCTTGCGCGGCTGGAGAACGCGCGAAAGAACAATCCCTACTTTCACAACGTGCAAGGACTGGTCGCCTACGATGCCGGCAACTGGGAACAGGCGATCCGCTCCTTCCACCACGCGATCGAACTCCAGCCGGAACTCGACCAGCCGTATTACGGGCTGGCGAAAACGTACTACAGGATGGGCGAGGATGATCAGGCCATCCACTACCTGGCACGTGCGGCGAGACACTCCCGGGACGAGTTTCGCAGGCAGACATACATGAACAAGATCGACGCGCTTTCGGCATTGCTCGAAACGCGGGGATCGCACGAGAAAATGCGCTGAGCCGGCAGGCTGCGGCCTCCTCACTCGCAAGAGCAAAAGCCCCGCGGAGAACGCGGGGCTTTTTCGTTCGACAAGGTCTCGCTGCGAACACGCATTTGTTCACTAATGAACACGGAGCACGTATAATCTCCGCTCGCCATTCACGCACTCGCGGAGGCGACCTCAGTGGAACTCGATCCGGTTTTCCTGTCCCGTGCGCAGTTCGCTTTCACCATCAGTTTCCATATTCTCTTCCCCACTCTCACCATCGGTCTTGGTTCGTACATCGCGTTTCTCGAAGCGCGCTGGCTGATGACGAAAGACGCCTTTCTCCTTGAACAGGCAAGATTCTGGTCGAAGATCTTCGCGCTGACGTTCGGCATGGGCGTGGTCACCGGCATCGTGCTGTCCTACGAGATCGGCACCAACTTCGCGCCGTTTGCGACAGCGACGGGCAACGTGCTTGGCCCGTTGCTGAGTTACGAGGTGATGACGGCGTTCTTCCTCGAAGCGGGATTCCTGGGCGTGATGCTGTTCGGCTGGAACCGGGTCGGAGCGAGGCTGCATTTCGCGGCGACCATGGCCGTTGCACTCGGCACGCTGATCTCATCCTTCTGGATTCTTTCCGCGAATTCCTGGATGCAGACGCCAGCGGGCGCGGAACTGCGCGACGGCGTGTTCCATCCCGTCGACTGGTGGGCGATCGTCTTCAATCCGTCGTTTCCCTACCGGTTGACGCACATGGTGATCGCCGCGTTCCTGACCACGGCGGTTTTCGTGGCCGGCGTATCGGCCATACGCATCCTGCAAGGCAAGTCGCGCGAATTCTTTTCGCACAGCCTGAAATACGGCGTGTTCACCGTCGCGCTGCTCGCACCGGTCCAGGTCGTCGTGGGCGACCTGCACGGCCTGAACACGTTCGAGCATCAGCCGCTCAAGGTCGCGGCGATGGAAGGCAACTGGGAACGGCGCGCGAACGCCCCGCTGCTGCTGTTCGCGATTCCCGACCAGGAAGCGGCGACCAATCATTTCGAGATCGGCATCCCGAACGCGGCGAGCTGGATACTCACGCACACCGCGGACGGCGAAATTCCCGGCCTGGATGAAGTGCCGCCGGAAGACCGGCCATACGTGCCGATCGTGTTCTGGGCGTTTCGCATCATGGTCGGCATCGGCCTTTTGTTCCTGTTCGCTGGATGGACCGGCGCGATCCAGGCCTGGCGCGGCAAGCTGTTGGATTCGCCGAAGCTGCTGAGGCTGTTCGCGTTCATGACGCCGCTCGGATTCATCGCGGTGCTCTCCGGCTGGTGGGTGACGGAAGTCGGCCGCCAGCCGTGGACGGTTTACGGCCTGATGCGCACGGAAGACAGCGTGTCCGCCATCACCGGCGGCGAAGTCGGCATGTCTTTCGGCGTGTTCATCCTGCTCTATTCGCTGCTGTTCGCGGCGTACCTTTATTACCTGACGAAGATCATCCGTTCGCCGCGCAAGACCGAGATCGATGCAGGCGCGCCGCCAGCGCCCGCGCGGCCGGCGTTCATCGCACCCGGCGAGGAGGACTGACAATGGATCTTGCGCTTGCGTGGGCTGCGATCATCGCACTTGGCGTTGTCGTGTACGTCGTGCTCGACGGCTTCGATCTCGGCGTCGGCATCCTGTTTCCCTTCGCGCGTTCGCATGAAGACCGCGACGTGATGATGAATTCCATCGCGCCGGTCTGGGACGGCAACGAAACCTGGCTGATTCTCGGCGGCGCGGGACTGTTCGGCGCGTTTCCGCAGGCGTACGCGATCCTGCTCTCCGGCCTGTACATTCCGCTGATGCTGATGCTGTTCGCGCTCATTTTGCGTGGCGTTGCGTTCGAGTTCCGTTTCAAGGCGCACACCAGCCGCTATCTCTGGGACATTTCGTTTACGGCGGGGTCGATGCTTGCCGCGTTCACGCAAGGCATCGTGGTCGGCGCCGTCGTGCAGGGCATCCCGGATAACGTCACGCCGTTTCACTGGCTGACGCCGTTCTCGCTGTTCACCGGGCTTGCCGTGGTCTGCGGCTACGCGCTGCAGGGCGCGACGTGGCTGGTGATGAAGACGGAAAACGACCTGCAGAACTGGGCGTACGGCAAGTCGCAGCTTTTGCTGTTCGCGCTGCTCGTGTTCATCGGCGGCGTAAGTCTCTGGACGCCGTTCATCGAGCCGCGCATAACCGCGCGCTGGTTCTCGCTGCCGAACTTCTATTTTCTCTCGCAGGTGCCGTTGCTCACGCTGCTTGTCGCCGGTTCGCTCTGGTACACGCTGAAACGCCGGCGCAACGAACGGCTGCCGTTCGTGTTCGGCATCGCGCTGTTCCTGCTTGCCTACGCGGGACTCGCGATCAGCGTCTGGCCGTATCTCGTGCCGTGGCGCATGACCTTGTGGGAAGCGGCGTCACCCGAATCGACGCAGATATTCCTGCTCGTCGGCACCTTGATCATCCTGCCGTTCGTGATCGGCTACACGGCGCTGGGTTATCGCGTGTTTCGCGGGAAGGTAAGGAGTGATGCGGGGTATCACTGACGGTCGCAGAAGGTCGAAGGTCGAAGGTCGAAGGTCGAAGGTCGAAGGTCGAAGGTCGAAGGTCGAAAGCGGATTGAAGACGGTACGATGAAAAATACCAGGCAAAAGACCGCAGGTCGCTGGTTATGGTTTGTCGGAATTTACGCGGCGTCGCTGGCTGTGTTCAGCGCCCTGGTTTACCTGCTTCGATGGATCATTCATTGATGTTTCCACGGGGACGGCTTTAACCCTGTGAATCCCGAAAAATCCTGTCCATCGCCTTTCGCCTTTCGCCTTTCGCCTTTCGCCTTTCGACCTCCGACCTTCGACCTTCGACCTTCGACTTCTTCAATACGGCCGCTTCGTCTCCTCCGCCGCCTTCTCCGCCATCGCCTTCAATTCGCGCCAGGCGGCATCGAAGGCCTGCGGGTAGTCGTCGCCGGCGGGCCCGATCGTTTCCACGAGCTCGTGCAGCATCAGCGTTTCCGGCGGCTTGCCCTTGGTGAAACGGCCATGCTCGGTGAAAACGAGCCAGCCCTCGCTGCGAACGTCGGTCACGAGTCCGCGCAGCACGGCGAGCCGGTCATGCAGTCCCGGCAGCGGATTGCGGAAGGTGTGACGGCGGTGGCCGTTCATCACCACCCACTCCGCCATCTTGTCGGCGCCGAACAGCGTGCCCGGCACGTCCTTGACGTCCAGCACGACAAAGCCGCGATTCGTCAGCAGCAGCACGTCGACATGAATGTGCCCGCCCATGCCGTCCGGCAGGTGGATGTCCTCGAGAAGATCGTGCGAGATCTTCTTCAGCGCGCGGCGGATGCGCTGCTGCATGCCGCCGCGATGTTTCGCGTAAACGGCAACGCCGGCCAGCACGGCAAGCGCGATGCCGCCGGCAATCAGCCAGGTCTGCGAGGAAACAGCGGAAAGGTTTGCTGCGAGTGATTCCATGTTCAAAAGTCCGTCCCGTCCCGTGGCGCGGTCATTCTACCCGATTGTCGCTCCCGGTTTCCGCCCGCAATGCCCAGGTCCGCCGCTGCACGCGGAAAACATCCGCCGTGTACAGCGCCAGCGCAAACCAGATCAGTCCGAACGTGACCGCATGCACGCTGGTGAAAACCTCGCCATACACGAACACCGCGAGCAGGAAATTCAGCGTCGGCGCGAGGTACTGGAACATGCCGACCGTTGAAAGCCGCAGCCTTTTCGCCGCGTTGGTGAACCACAGCAGCGGCAGCGCGGTGAAAATGCTCGATGCAACCAGCATCAGGTCCGTGTAGGAATTCACTCTTGCGAAACTGCCCTCGCCTTGCGCGTCCAGCCAGAACAGGAAAATCAGCGCGGCCGGCGCGGCGAGCAGCGTTTCCACGAACAACCCGAGCAGCGGCGGCACCGGCGCGGCCTTGCGCACCAGCCCGTAGAAACCGAAGGAAAACGCGAGGAACAGCGACAGCCACGGCACCGTGCCGAAGTTGAACGCGAGGTTCAGCGTGCCGGCGGCGGCAAGCACGATCGCGACCCATTGCCAGGGCCGCAGGGTTTCCTTCAGGAACAGCATGCCGAGGAACACGCTCACCAGCGGATTGATGTAGTACCCGAGGCTGGCCGCGAGAATCTGGTCGGACTGGATGGAATGGATGTACACGCCCCAGTTCGCCGAAATCAGCGCCGCCGACACCAGCAGCCAGCGCAGCTTCGCGAAATCGCGCAGGATCCCGGCCAACTCGCGGAGTTGCCGGCGAAAACCCAGCAGCACCGCGAGAAACACCGCCGACCACACCACGCGATGTCCGAGAACATCCAGCGCCGGCACGTGATCGACGGCCTTGAAGTAGATCGGCGAGAAACCCCAGAGGCCGTAGGCCAGTAACGCGTAAGTCGCTCCCGCGGCGGTTTCGCGATTGTCCTCGTGCATGAAGGTTCCTCGTCAGTGTCGTCCCGGAGAGCGCCCCGGAGAGCGCCCCGGGGAGCGCGCAGGATACGCGGATCGAAATGCCTTCCCAAGCCGACCGCCCGCGCGTGAATTTCACTCCGGCCAGCGGAAGGCATATTTCGCTTCATATTCGCTTCCGGAATGTATTAGTGTGTTGCAAAATCCCATAATTCGGTACGGTTATGTAAAACCGCCGGCCAGCGGACGGCCGGAACACGGGGGGAACGCAATTGGTCTCGAAAAAATGCCTGCACGCCATGTTGCTGGTCCTCGGAACGGGATTGCCCGGCATCTGCCCGGCCCTGACCGCTTCCGATGACATCGCCGCCCTGAGCCTGGAAGAACTCGCGAACCTGGAAATCAGTTCCGTCTCCCGGAAGGCGGAATCCCTGGCATCGGCCGCGGCGTCGGTTTTCGTCATCACCGCCGAGGACATCCGGCGGCATGGCGCCACCACCCTGCCCGAGGCGCTCAGGCTCGCCCCCAACCTGCAGGTCGCCCGCTACGGCGCCGGCAACTGGGCCATCAGCGCGCGCGGTTTCAATTCCCTGTCCGCGAACAAGCTGCTGGTGCTCATCGACGGCCGGATCGTGTATTCGCCGCTTCATTCCGGCGTCTTCTGGGATTCCCAGGACGTGTTCATGCCCGACGTCGAGCGCATCGAGGTCATCAGCGGCCCGAACGCCACGACCTGGGGCAGCAATGCGGTCAACGGCGTGATCAATATCGTGATGCGCGATGCCGGGCAAACCACCGGCGGAAAGCTTGCCGTCCGCGCCGGCGAGGACGAGCGCGTGCTGGCGACGCGCGTCGGCGACACGACCGACGGCGGCGTGCGCTATCGCGTTTACGGCAAGGCCGTGGACATCGATCCCACCGAATACGCCGGCGGCGCGAGCCGCGGCGACGACATCCAGCGCGCGCAGGCGGGCTTCCGGGTCGACATTGGCGATGGCGACGGGCAATTCACGCTCCAGGGCGACGTGTACGACGGCGACCTCGGCACGCCCAACAGCCGCCTGGAGATCTCCGGCGTCAACCTGCTGGCGCATTGGCGGCGCGCCGGCGACAGCGGTTCGGTCATCAACGTGACCGGCTACTACGACGGCTCCGCGCGCGGCGACGTGGTGACGGGGCTTGAAGAAAACCTGGACATCTTCGGCCTGAGCGCGAGTCACCAGCTGGAACCCGCGCGCAACCATTCCGTCGTCTGGGGAACGGATATCCGCCATGCGCGCGACGACATCACCAACAGCGCGGCCGCGGCGTTCCTGCCGCCGCAACGGAATCTCGCCTGGATCAGCCTGTTCGTGCAGGACGAATGGCATCTGCACGACGGCCTGTCGCTGATTCTCGGCGCGCGCGCCGAAGACAACGACTACACCGGCGTGGAGTTCATGCCGAACGCGCGCCTCGCGTGGACACCGGTGGAACATCACCTGCTGTGGACCTCGGTTTCGCGCGCCGTTCGCACGCCCGCGCGCATCGACCGCGACCTGTTCTCGCCTGCCGAGCCGCCCTACCTTGTCGTTGGGGGCGGGGACGCCTTCGAATCCGAGATCGCCGACGTCGTCGAAATCGGCTACCGCGCGCAGCCGCTGGCGCGTTTTTCCTGGTCGATCACCGCCTTCCGCCACGAGTACGACCGCCTGCGCACCCTGGAAGTCACCGATGCGGGCGCGTTCGCTTTCCGCAACGGGCTCGGCGGCACCAGCACGGGCATCGAGGGCTGGTGGTCCTGGCGACCGCTGGAAACTTTCCAACTGGACGGCGGTTTCTTCCTGTTCGACAAGGACCTGGAGCTGCGGCCCGGCAGTACAAGCCTCACGGCGACGGAAGGCAACGACCCCGAGCGGCAGTTGCAGATGCGCGCCTTCTGGAACATGACCGCGCGCGCGGAGCTCGCGCTGTTCGTCCGGCATGTCGACGCGCTTTCGGAATCACAACCGGAGGTGCCGGAATACACGAGCCTTGACGCGCGCCTGGGATGGCGCGTGACGGACAACATGGAACTTTCGCTGAAAGTGAAAAACCTGCTCGACGACGAACACGCCGAGTTCAACGCACCCGACGGCTACGCCGTGTACGGCCGGCAGGCGTTCATCCAGTTGCACTGGAATTACCTGTGAGCGTGCGCATGAGAGGCCGCGCCGCGCTCGCTCGCGTCAGCATGCTTTGCCTGCTGGGCGTTTTCCTTTTCCCGGGCCTGCCGGCGAGCGCCGCGGACCGGGATGACGAACTGGCCGTTGAAACGCGCATCAAGGCCGCGTTCATCCGCCACTTCTGCACCTACATCGACTGGCCGGACAGCGCGTTCGCCGAACCCGGCAGTCCCATCGTGCTTGGCGTCGCCGGCTCCGATGCCATGGTGGAAGCCTTGCGCGAAGTCGTCGCGAACCGGACGGCGCACGGGCGTCCGATGGAGGTCCGCGAAATGGAAGCGGACGATCCGCTCGGCGAACTGCACCTGCTGTTCATTGCCGACTCGATGCAGGCAAGCATTCCGGCACTTGCCGCCGTGGCCGCGGAACAATCCGTGCTGGTCGTCACCGAAAGCGCCGACGGACTCGAGACCGGCAGCGCGATCAACTTCACTGTGGAAGACGATCGCGTGAAGTTCGACATCGGGCTCGCAAGAATCCGTCACGCCGACCTCGAGATCAGCGCGCAACTGCTCACTGTCGCACGCAACGTCCGGCAGGAGACCGTTCCATGAAGTTCGCGTTGCGCTCGCTTCGCCAGCGCGCGTTCGCCGGCGTGCTGCTGACCACCGTATCGGCGCTGCTGATCGCCGGGAGCGTGATGGTCGTCGAGGAGCTGTCCAACTACCGCGAGCGCATCATCCAGGACATGACCTCGCAGGCGGAGCTGATGGGTTTCGCGAGCACGCCCGCCCTGCTCTTCAATGACACCAGTCTCGGCGAAAGCAACCTGGCCCTGTTGCGCGCGCGGCCCGAAATTCTCGCCGCCGCCATCTACAACCCGTCGGGCAGGCTCTTCGCGACGTATCGCAGGAACGCGTCCGCCGCCGCGGAGTTTCCCGAGATTCCCGGCATCGACGACTACCGCATCCTTGACGACCGGCTGCAGCT
>DASVCH010000014.1:0-9104 GCA_036381715.1 Gammaproteobacteria bacterium
ACGTGAACCGGCGCGCGGATTTCACCCTGTGGGACATTCCCGCGCCGGAATTCCTGGTTTACCAACTCGGCGGCGTCCGTCCCGACGCCGTTTTCATTCACGGACTGGAACAATGAAAGACATGCTGTTGATCGACGGAAACTCGCTCACCCTGGACATGCTGGCCGCATGGGAACGCGCGCCTGTCGACGTCGCGCTGGAAGACGCGGCGCGCGAACGCATGCAGGCCAACCAGTCGCTGGTGCAAAAGGTCATCGACGAAGGCCGCGTGAGCTACGGCATCAACACCGGCTTTGGCGCGTTCGCGAAGCAGCGCATTTCCGCGGACAAGGTGATCGAGCTGCAGTACAACCTCGTGCGCTCGCATTGCTGCGGTGTCGGCGAGCCGCTGTCGCGCGAACTCACGCGCCGCATGATGCTGCTGAAGGCGAACAGCCTTGCCGTCGGGCATTCCGGCATTCGCCCCGACGTCGTCGACACGCTGCTTGCGCTGCTGAACCACGACGTCATTCCCGTCATTCCCGAGCGCGGTTCCGTCGGCGCGTCCGGCGATCTCGCGCCGCTCGCGCATCTCGCGCTCGCGCTGATCGGCGAAGGCGAGGCGATGCATGGAGGCAAGCGGCTGGAAGGCACCGCGGTACTGAAAGCCGCCGGCCGCGAACCGGTCGAACTCGCGGCGAAGGAGGGCCTTGCGCTTTTGAACGGCACGCAGCTTTCCGCCGCGCTCGCCATCGAAGGCCTGTTCCGCGGCGAGGCGCTGCTGCGTGACGCGATCGTCGCGGGCAGCATGAGCGTTGAAGGCCTCGCGGGCAGTTTCAGCCCGTTCGATGCGCGCGTGCATGACATCCGCCGCATGCCGGGACAGATCGAAGTCGCGAAACGGTTCCGCGACCTTCTCACGCAAAGCGAAATCAACGCTTCGCACGCCGAGTGCGACCGCGTGCAGGACCCGTATGCCTTGCGCTGCATGCCGCAGGTTTTCGGCGGCGTGTGGGACACGCTCGCGCACGCGCGCCGCCTGCTGGAGCTTGAACTCAACAGCGTCTCGGACAATCCGCTGGTGTTCGACGACGCGGTGATTTCCGGCGGCAATTTCCACGCCGAACCGCTGGCCTTTCTTGCGGATTTCATGGCCATTGCCGTGGCCGAGCTGGGCAGCATGTCGGAGCGGCGCACGGACCTTCTCTTGCGCAAGGTGAACCCGCGCCTGGAAATGTTCCTTACCGCAACGCCGGGCCTCGAATCCGGCTACATGATGGCGCACGTCACGGCCGCCGCGCTCGCCTCGGAAAACAAGACGCTCGCGCATCCGGCGTCCGTGGATTCCGTGCCGACTTCCGCCGGGCAGGAAGATCACGTCTCGATGGCGCCGTGGGCAGGCTTGAAACTGCTTCGCGTGTGCGAGAACGTCGCGCACATACTCGCTGTCGAACTGCTGGCAGCGGCAATCGCGATAGACCAGATGCGCCCGCTCAGGACCACGCCGGAACTCGAAGCCGCGCATGCCGCGATTCGCCGCCACGTGCCGCCGCACGAGGGCGACCGGCGGCTGGACCGCGACATCGCCACGCTCGCCAACGCCCTGCGCCGCGGAATCCTTGCGAAGCCGGACTGATGCTCGATTCCTTGCGCATCGGACAGGACTGGTGGCGGCGTTTCTACGTCGGCTGGGCGGTTTTCCTGCTGCTGCTCGGCACCATCAACGCCACCACCGTCATCATGGAAAACGTGCGCGGGCACGACGCCATTCCCCTTTGGATACCGATCGTCAACGAATACACGGGCGTCGCCATGCTCGGCCTGCTCATTCCGCTGGCCGCGTGGTTCGACGCGCGCTACCCGTTCCGGCGCGACACCTGGCAGTACGCGCTGCCCGCGCACCTTTTGTTCACCTTGCCGTTCGCCTTGCTGCACACGTCCGGCTTCGTGCTGATGCGCAAGCTGATCTATCCCCTGTTCGGCGGCAACTATGTTTTCGGCGACATCGGTTTCGAGCTTTTGTACGAGTACCGCAAGATCACGCTGGGCTACATCCTGATCGCCGTGTCGCTGTATGCGTTCCGGCATTACGTGCTGCTGCGAAGGCTGCTGGACATGCCGGAGGCCGACAACGCCTCGGAAACCGCCGTGCCCGCGCAACGCTTCCTGGCCAGGCGCAATCACCGCGAGGTGATCGTCAATGCCGCCGACATCGACTACGCCGAGGCTGCCGGCAACTACGTGATCCTGCACACCCGCGAAGGCGAACTGAAACTGCGCGAAACCATGGACAACATGGAACGCCAGCTCGATCCGGCGCAGTTCGCGCGCGTGCACCGCTCGTACATCGTCAACCTCGACGCCGTGAAGGAAATCCAGCCCTGGTTCCATGGCGACCAGCGCCTGGTGCTGCACGACGACACGCTGCTGAACCTCTCGCGCCGCTACCGCGACCACGTGCGCCAGCGCGTGCTCGGCTGATCCTCCCGCCATTCGTCACGTACATGCGCCGCTTGTCCCCCGATGCTGCCGCAGGGCCCAGCGGCGGGACTTTGCACGGCCGTTTCGGCTAGCTTGACCACTCCTTGTTCGATTGGAGTCCGCCGATGCACCTGCTTGCCCTGCTGCTCGCCGCCAGCCCGCTGCCGGATACGAACTGGCCAAGCTACGGCAACGACCCCGGCGGTTCGCGCTACGCGCCGCTCGCCCAGATCACGCCGGAAAACGTTGCGGGCCTCGAGGTCGCGTGGACGTACCGGACGGGCGATCTCGGCGAAGGCTTTGCCAGCGGCGAGAACATGGCGTTCGAGGCCACGCCGATCCTGGTCGGCGGCACCTTGTACCTCAGCACGCCCTACAACCAGGTGCACGCCATTGACGCCGCGACGGGCGAGCGCCGCTGGATGTTCGACCCGCGCATCCCGAAAGACCTCTGGTACAGCGAGAACACCTCGCGCGGCGTATCCGCCTGGCGCGATCCGGGCGCCGCGGGGGGCGCGCCCTGCGCGCTGCGCATCTTCATCGGCACCCTGGATGCAAGGCTCATCGCGCTGGACAGCGAGACCGGCAAGCCCTGCGCGGATTTCGGCGACGCGGGCAGCGTCGATCTGGCCGCCGGTGCGCGCTTGCGCGATGAGGGCGATTATCTCGTCACCTCGCCGCCGGTCACCTGGCGCGATCTTGTCATCACGGGTTCGGCCGTCGGCGACAATCGCGCTGTCGACGTGGAACTCGGCATCGTGCGCGCCTTCGACGCACGCACGGGCGAACTCGCCTGGAGCTGGGATCCGATCCCGCGCAGCGCGGACAACCCCGCCTACAAGGAATGGACCGGGAAGGCTGCGGAATGGACTGGCGCGGCGAATGCCTGGAGCGTGCTGTCCGTTGACGTGGAGCGCGGCATCGTGTTCGTACCGACGGGCTCGGCGAGTCCCGATTTCTACGGCGGCGAACGGCCGGGCGACAACCGTCACGCAAACTCCATCGTCGCGCTGGATGCGGCGACGGGCGAGGTGATCTGGGCACGGCAGCTCGTACACCACGACGTCTGGGACTACGACGTGGCTTCGCAGCCTGTCCTGATCGAGCTCGAACGCGACGGCGAGAAGATACCTGCCGTCGTGCAGGCAACGAAGATGGGCATGCTGTTCGTGTTTCACCGTGAAACCGGCGAACCGCTGTTCGGGATCGAGGAACGTCCCGTGCCGGCGAGCGATGTCCCCGGCGAGAAACTCTCGCCCACGCAACCGTTCTCGGCGTTGCCGCCGCTGGTTTCGCACGCGCCGCTGACGCCCGACGACGCCTGGGGAATCACCTTCTGGGACCGCGGCCGCTGCCGTGACCTGATCGCAAAATACCGCTCCGAGGGCATCTACACGCCGCCCAGCCTTGAAGGCACGATCGTCTGGCCGGGTTATGCCGGCGGCTCGAACTGGGGCAGCGTCTCGTTCGACCCCGAGCGGCAGTTCGTGATCGCCAACACCATGCAACTGCCTTTCGTCGTGCAACTCATCCCGCGCGACGACCTGGAGAAAGTCCGCGAATCGGGCGTTTACGAGGATTCGCAGTTCGCGCGCCAGGCCGGCACGCCGTACGGCATGCGGCGCAAGGTCCTGGAATCCCCGCTCGGCGCACCCTGCAATCCGCCGCCCGGCGGCATGCTCGCGGCGATGAACCTGCGCACCGGCAAGATCCAGTGGCAGGTGCCGCTCGGCACCACGGAAGACCTTGCACCCTGGCCCTTCGACGACATCGAAGGCGTGCCCAACATCGGCGGTTCAATCGTCACCGCCGGCGGACTGATTTTCATTGGCGCCGCGGCCGACGACTACCTGCGCGCCTTCGACATCGCCACGGGCAAAGAACTGTGGAAAGGCCGGCTGCCCGCCGGTGGCCAGGCGACGCCGATGACGTATCGCATGAACGGACGCCAGTACGTCGTCATTGCCGCTGGCGGTCATGGTGGTGCGGGTACGACGCGGGGGGATTACGTGGTGGCGTTTGCGCTTCCGGAGAAATGAAGCTTGCGCGCGTCTACCGCAACTGGCTGTCCTTGCTGCCGCGGCGATTGTAGAGATTCGCGCTCTTGCGGTCCTCGTCGCGCTCGCTCTGGCAGCGGATGCAAAGACGCACGCCCTTGACCGCCGCGCGGCGCGCCGGGGGAATTTCCTCGCCGCACTCCTCGCAGTACTTCAGGCTTTCGCCCTGCGGAAGATTGCGGCGCACGCGATCGACGGCGTCGTTGACCGTCGCATCGATCTGCTCGCTGACCGCGTCGTCTTTTGCCCAGCCGCCTGCCATATGCGCCTCGCGAAGACTTTCGGAACGTCGATTTTAACCGACGCTCCCGGCGTCGATCACGTCCCGATGCTTTCGTAAGCCTCGATCACCCACGGTTCCTGGCGCGCCGCGGCGTGCCACTCTTCGATCATCGGGTGGCCGAGCACGGCATCCATGTAGGCGCGTACCGGCGGGGAAACCTCGAATCCGTAGGTATGGAATATGGAAACCAGCGGCGCCGACGCGGCGTCTGCGGCGGTCGCCCGGCCGAACAGGAATTTTCCATCCGCGCCGAAACGTTCACGGCAGTCCAGCCACAGCCCGCAGATGCGATCAATGCCGCGCCGCGATTCGTTATTGGGTGGGAACTGGAAAGGCTCTCGGCGGCAATTGAATACGACCTGCGTTCCGAGACCGGGAAAGCCGCCGTGAATTTCCGCAACCACCGAGCGGGCGACGGCGCGTTCGTCGTCACCCTCCGGCCAGACTGCAGCGTGTCGCTCGCCCGCATATTCCATGATCGCAAGCGAATCCCAGATCACGAGGTCGCCGAGCTGCAACGCGGGAAGCTTGCCGGACGGTGAGTATTGCCAGAGCGTTTTCGAACGCCTGCGCTCGTCGGACCCGCCGGCGCCTTCCAGGGGCACCACAACGGCGTCGAAATCGATGTTCGCGAGCTTCAGCGTCCACCACGCGCGCAGCGACCAGGACGAATACGCCCGGTTTCCCATGTAAAGAACCGGCTTTTTCACCACTTCAGCATCGGCACGTCGAGACCACGCTCACGCGCAATATCGACCGCATGTTCGTAACCCGCATCGACATGGCGCATGACGCCGGTGCCCGGATCGTTGGTGAGCACAAGCTCGAGCTGCTTCTGCGCGCGCGCCGAACCGTCCGCGACAATCACCACGCCGGAATGCAGGGAATAGCCCATGCCCACGCCGCCGCCATGATGGAAGCTCACCCACGACGCGCCGGATGCGGTGTTCAACAAGGCGTTGAGAATCGGCCAGTCCGCAACCGCGTCCGAGCCATCTTTCATGCCTTCGGTTTCGCGGTTGGGTGAGGCGACGGAACCGGAATCAAGATGATCGCGGCCGATGACGATCGGCGCTTTCAGCTCGCCGTTTTTCACCATCTCGTTGAACGCGAGACCCAGCAGGTGGCGTTCCTTGTAGCCGAGCCAGCAGATGCGCGCCGGCAGGCCCTGGAAAGCGATGCGTTCCTGCGCCTTGTCGAGCCAGGTGTGCAGCTTTTTGTTGTCCGGGAACAGTTCGCGCGCTTTCGCGTCCGTCTTCGCGATGTCTTCGGGATCGCCGGACAACGCCGCCCAGCGGAACGGGCCGACGCCTTCGCAGAACAGCGGCCGGATGTACAGCGGCACGAAGCCCTTGAAGTCGAACGCATTCGTGACCCCGGCGTCCTTCGCCATGGCGCGAATGTTGTTGCCGTAATCGAAGGTCGGAATTCCCTTCGCGTGAAAACCGAGCATCGCGCGCACCTGCCGCGCCATCGACTCCTTTGACAACTCGACGTATTTCTTCGGATCGCTTTCACGAAGCTTCGCGGCTTCTTCGAGCGAATAGCCGGCGGGAATGTAGCCATTCAGCGGATCGTGCGCGGAGGTCTGGTCGGTGACCATGTGCGGATGATTCGTGCTCTGGAGTATCTCGTCGAACACTTCCGCGGCGTTGCCGGCGAGACCGACGGAAATCACTTCGTTCCTGCCGACGGCCTCCTCGATCATCTTCATCGCCTCATGCAGCGACTTGGCCTTCCTGTCGAGGTATTTCGTCTCCAGGCGCTTGTCGATGCGCGATTCGTCGACTTCCACGGCGAGGCAGCAAAGCCCGGCGAACACCGACGCCAGCGGCTGCGCGCCGCCCATGCCGCCAAGGCCGCCGGTCAGCAGCCATTTGCCTTTCGCGTCGCCGTCGTAATGCTGGCGCACGGCTTCGGCGAAGGTTTCGTACGTACCCTGCACGATGCCCTGCGAGCCGATGTAGATCCAGCTGCCCGCCGTCATCTGGCCGTACATCATCAGGCCCTTTTTATCGAGCTCGAAGAAGTGATCCCAGTTCGCCCATTCGCCGACGAGGTTCGAATTCGCGATCAGTACGCGCGGCGCCAGCTCGTGCGTACGGAATACGCCGACCGGCTTGCCGGACTGAACAAGCATTGTTTCGTCGTTTTCGAGACGTTTCAGCGTTTCGACGATCGCGTCGAAACTTTCCCAGTCGCGCGCCGCGCGGCCGATGCCGCCGTAGACGACCAGTTCCTTCGGCTTTTCGGCCACCGCGGGATCGAGATTGTTGTGCAGCATGCGAAGCGCCGCTTCCTGCACCCAGCCCTTGCAGCTGAGTTCGCTGCCCGTCGGCGCGTGGAGTTCGATATCGCGAAAACGTGTCATCTGCTTTACCTCAGTTCGCAGGAGCGAGAGATTTTGTTCGATAACAAGGCGCGCGGCGCGTGAGGAAGCGGAATGTACTGGAGCTACATGAGCATTCCGAACCGGCGCGCAACGCAGTTAGCGGACAAAAGATCCGCTCCCCATCCGTCAGCCCAGAAATCTCCGGGCGTTGTAGAACATGCGCATCCACGGGCTATCCTCCGGCCACGACTTGTCATGCCATGACATCAATACGGTCCGGAACACACGCTCGGGATGCGGCATGGTAATGGTCACGCGGCCGTCCGTGGTGGTGATGCCGGTGATGCCGTCGGGCGAGCCGCCGGGGTTCGCGGGATACGTCTGCGCCGGCCGATGGTGGTTGTCGACGTAGCGCATCGCGACCCGGCCAGACTGCAGCAGCGCATCCTTGTCCGATGCCTGCGCGAACGACGCGCGGCCTTCGCCATGCGCGATCGCGATCGGAATGACCGAGCCTTCCATGCCGTTGAAGAACAGCGACGGCGATTTCACGATCTCGACCAGTCCCGTGCGCCCCTCGAACTGCTCGGAACGGTTGCGGACGAATTTCGGCCAGTTGTCCGCGCCCGGGATCAGTTCCTGCATCGTGGCGAGCATCTGGCAGCCATTGCAGACGCCGAGCGTGAAGGAATCGCCACGCTCGAAGTATTGCTGGAATTCGTCGCGCGCCTTGTCATTGAAAAGTATCGATTTCGCCCAGCCTTCGCCCGCGCCGAGCACGTCGCCGTACGAAAAGCCGCCGCACACGACCATGCCCTGGAAATCCGCGAGCGCGACACGACCTTCGAAGATGTCGGTCATGTGCACGTCAATCGCCGCGAAACCGGCACGGTCGAACGCCGCGGCCATTTCCACCTGGCTGTTGACGCCCTGCTCGCGCAGGATCGCGACTTTCGGATGCGTCTTCGCGATGGCGGGCGCGCCGAGGTTGTCGGCGGGATCGAAGGTGAGCTTCGCGTTCAGGCCCGGATTGTTTTCGTCGAGCTTGGTGTCGAATTCCTCGCGCGCGACTTCCGGGTTGTCGCGCAGCGTCTGCATGTAAAAACTCGTCGCCGACCAGGCCGCGCGGAATTCCTTCAGGCTGCCGTGCACGCGCGCATCATTCGCACGAACATCCAATGTTCGCTCCCTGGTGATGCTACCGATGTCATGCAGGCAATGCGCGATGCCCAGATCGTCGAACACGTCATGAACGTATTTGGTGTCGGCACGCTTCACCTGGATGACCGCGCCGAGTTCCTCGTTGAACAACGCGGCAATCCCCTCGCCCGGCAGCTTCGCATTGACGCCCACGTTGCCCGCGAAAGCCATTTCCGCGAGCGTGACGAAGACGCCGCCGTCGGAACGATCATGGTAGGCGAGCACCTTTCCTTCACGCTTGAGCCGCGTGATCGCGATGAAGAAATCCTTCAGCAGCTCCGGCGAATCGAGATCCGGCGTGACGTCGCCGGTTTCGTTGTACACCTGCGCGAGACACGAACCGCCAAGACGGTCCTGGCCGCGGCCGAGGTCGATCAGCATCAACCGCGTGTCCGTGTCGTCGAGAAGTTGCGGCGTCAGCGTGTTGCGCACGTCGCGCACCGGCGCGAAGGACGAGACGATCAATGACAGCGGCGCGACGACGGTTTTCCTTTCACCGCCGTCTTCCCACGCCGTCTTCATCGACAGCGAATCCTTGCCGACGGGAATGGTGACGCCGAGCGCGGTGCACAGCTCCTGGCCGACGGCCTTCACGGTGTCGAACAGGTTCGCATCCTCGCCGCCGTGTCCGGCAGCGGCCATCCAGTTCGCGGACAGGCGCACCTTGCGAATGTCGTCGATGTCCGCGGCGAGAATGTTGGTGATGGCTTCCGCGACCGCGAGCCTGCCGGACGCGGGCGCGTTCAGCACGGCGACCGGCGTGCGTTCGCCC
>DASVCH010000015.1:0-24918 GCA_036381715.1 Gammaproteobacteria bacterium
TAGCCAGCCAGCCGGATGACTTCCATGCGGTCCAGCAGCGGGCCGGGAATGTTCATGGTGTTCGCCGTCGCGACAAACATCACGTCGGACAGGTCGTAATCCACTTCCAGGTAATGATCGGAGAAGGTTGTGTTCTGTTCCGGGTCCAGCACTTCGAGCATGGCCGACGAGGGATCGCCGCGGAAATCCATCGACATCTTGTCGATTTCATCGAGCAGGAACAGCGGGTTCTTGACCCCAACCTTGGTCATGTTCTGGATGATCTTGCCCGGCATGGAACCGATGTATGTGCGGCGGTGACCGCGGATCTCGGCCTCGTCCCGCACGCCGCCCAGCGACATGCGGACGAACTTGCGATTCGTCGCTCGGGCGATGCTCTGACCCAGCGAGGTCTTGCCAACGCCCGGCGGGCCGACGAGACAGAGAATCGGGCCTTTCAGCTTGCGCACGCGCTGCTGCACGGCGAGATACTCGACAATGCGTTCCTTGATCCGTTCGAGACCGTAGTGATCCGCCTCGAGCACTTCCTCGGCTTTCTTCAATTCGTGCCGGATGCGGGTGCGTTTCTTCCACGGCACGTTCACCAGCGTTTCGATGTAGTTGCGCACCACCGTCGCTTCCGCCGACATCGGTGACATCAGCTTGAGCTTGTTGAGTTCGGAGTTGGCCTTGTCCGCGGCCTCCTTCGGCATGCCCGCCTTCTGGATACGGTCTTCGAGATCCTCGATTTCGTTCGGCGCGTCTTCCAGCTCGCCCAGTTCCTTCTGGATCGCCTTCATCTGTTCGTTGAGGTAATACTCGCGCTGGCTCTTTTCCATCTGCTGCTTGACGCGGCCGCGGATGCGCTTTTCGATCTGCATGAGATCGATTTCGCCTTCGATCAGCGCCATCACGTGCTCGAGGCGCGCACGCACGGATTCAAGCTCGAGCAGCTTCTGCTTTTCCTCGATCTTCAGCGTCATGTGCGCTGCAATGGTGTCGGCAAGACGGCTGGGGGAATCGATCCCGGCGAGACTGGTGAGAATCTCCGGCGGCACTTTCTTGTTGAGCTTGACGTACTGGTCGAACAGCGACATCACCGAGCGCATGAGCACGTCGACTTCGCGCTCGTCGTATCCGGTGTCCTCGTCGATCATCTCGACTTCCGCGACGAAGTGTTCGCCCGACTTCAGTTCCGAGATGCGCGCACGCTGGCCGCCTTCGACCAGCACCTTCACGGTGCCGTCGGGGAGTTTCAGAAGCTGCAGCACGGTCGCCAGCACGCCGATGCGATGCAGGTCTTCGGCGGCAGGCTCGTCCACTTCGGCGCGCTTCTGCGCAACAAGCAGTATCTGCTTGCCGCCCTTCATCGCCTCGTCCAGCGCGAGTATGGACTTCTCGCGGCCGACGAACAGCGGAATCACCATATGCGGATAAACGACCACGTCGCGCAGCGGCAGCAGCGCGACGGTCTGGGGACGGTCGGAAATCACTTCTCGGCTTTGATCTTCACTCGCCACGTTGTGCCTCGGGAGTTCGGGTAAGAGCGCATGCAACGCCGGGGATGCCGCCCGAAGACAGGCGGCCGGCGTTCACGATCAGTCGTCGGCAGCCGCCACGCGGGCGGTGTCGTCGTTGCTGTACATGATGTAGGGACGCGCATCGCCGTTGATGACGCCCTCGTCGACAACGACCTTTTCCACGCTCTGCATGGACGGCATGTCGTACATCGTGTCCAGCAGGACGTGTTCGATGATGGTGCGCAGGCCGCGCGCACCGGTCTTGCGATCCATGGCCTTGCGCGCGATGGCGCGCAGTCCGTCCTCGCGGATGTCGAGATCGACGCCTTCCATGTCGAACAGTTTCCGGTACTGCTTGATGACGGCGTTCTTCGGTTCCACGAGAATCCTGACCAGCGCTTCCTCGTCCAGTTCCTCGAGCGTCGCGACCACGGGCAGGCGGCCGACGAACTCGGGAATGAGACCGAACCTGATCAGGTCTTCGGGTTCGCAATCGACGAGAATCTCGCCGACGTTGTGATTCGCCTCGCGCGACTTCACGTCGGCGACAAAGCCGATGCCGCCCTTCACGGAACGGTCACGGATGATTTTTTCCAGCCCCGCGAAAGCGCCGCCGCAGATGAAAAGAATGTTGCGGGTATCGACCTGCAGGAATTCCTGCTGCGGATGCTTGCGTCCGCCCTGCGGTGGCACCGAGGCGACCGTGCCTTCGATGAGTTTCAACAGGGCCTGCTGCACGCCTTCGCCGGACACGTCGCGCGTGATCGACGGGTTGTCGGACTTGCGTGAAATCTTGTCGATTTCATCGATGTAGACGATGCCGGTCTGCGCCTTGTCGACGTCGTAATCGCACTTCTGCAACAGCTTCTGGATGATGTTCTCGACGTCCTCGCCGACATAGCCCGCTTCGGTGAGAGTGGTCGCATCGGCGATGGTGAACGGCACGTTGAGCAGCCGTGCCAGCGTTTCCGCCAGCAGCGTCTTGCCGGAGCCCGTGGGGCCGATCAGCAGGATGTTCGACTTGGAAAGCTCGACGTCGTCCTTGTCCTTCGAGGTGCGCGTTTCGAGGCGCTTGTAGTGGTTGTAAACCGCCACCGACAGCACCCGCTTGGCACGCTCCTGGCCAATCACGTACTGGTCCAGCACGGACTTGATTTCCTGCGGCTTCGGCAGCTTGCTGTGGGCGTGGTCGGCCTGCTCCGCCATTTCCTCGCGGATGATGTCGTTGCACAGCTCGACGCATTCGTCGCATACGAACACAGACGGGCCGGCGATGAGCTTGCGCACCTCGTGCTGGCTCTTCCCACAGAAGGAGCAGTACAGGAGCTTGCCGCCGTCCTCGTTTCCGCCGCGTGTTTCGTCAGTCATTTCTCACCTTGGTCTTGACCTGAGCAGGCGGGCTCAGGGCATGTATAACACGTTGCCTCGAAGGCGCAAAACCCGGGCAAATTGGTCAATTTCGCGCCAGGTCGCAAGTGCTTCACGACTTGCCGGAGGCCTGGCGCTGGCTCAGGACGGCGTCGATCAGGCCGTACTTCACGGATTCGTCGCCACCCATGAACTTGTCCCTGTCCGTGTCCTTTTCAATCTGCTCGATCGGCTGGCCGGTGTGCTTCGCCAGTATCTCGTTGAGCCGCGCCTTGGTTGCCAGCACTTCGCGCGCGTGAATGTCGATGTCCGACGCCTGGCCCTGGAAGCCGGCGAGCGGCTGGTGGATCATCACGCGCGAATGCGGCAGCGCATAACGCTTGCCCTTCTCGCCCGCGGCCAGCAGCACGGCGCCCATGCTGGCCGCCTGCCCGACGCAGATGGTGCTGACGTTGGGCTTGATGAACTGCATGGTGTCGTAGACCGCAAGCCCGGCCGTCACCGAACCGCCCGGGGAGTTGATATATAGATGTATGTCCTTGTCCGGATTCTCGGATTCGAGGAACAAGAGCTGCGCGACGATCAGGTTCGCCATGTGGTCCTCGACCGTGCCCACGCAGAACACCACGCGATCCTTCAGCAGCCGCGAGAAAATGTCGTAGGACCGCTCGCCGCGCGCGGTCTGCTCGACCACGATGGGCACAAGGTTCAGGGCGCGCGCATCAAGGGCGCCGGAATTGCCATGGCTCATGCTTTTACCTCTTTACGATAATCCGGGAATCACTGGCCGGCGTTCATGACTTCATCGAAGCTGGCCGCCTTTTCCTTGATGGTAGCCTTTTCCAGCAGCAAGTCGACAGCCTGTTCTTCCAGCGCCATCGCTTCCACCTGCCGCATGACCTGGGGGTTCTGCTGGTAACTGCGGATGGCCTCGGCGGGATCCGGGTAGTTGGCTGCCGCGTCCTGGAGGAGTTCGCCGACCTTTTCCTTCGAGGGCTTCAGCTCGCGGCTCTTGATGAACTCGCCAAGCAGCAGTCCCAGCGCCACACGCTTGCGGGCGCGCTCCTCGAACAGGTCGCGCGGAAGCTGGTGCGGATCGGCCTTGTCGCCCATGCCCATGCGCTTGGCCATGTCGTGCTGCATCGTGTGGATTTCCTCGTCGACGAGCGCGTTCGGCAGGTCCACCTTGTTCGCGTCCACGAGCGCGTCAAGCAGCTGCTCCTTGCCCTGCTTGCGCAGCGCGCTTTCCAGCTCGCGCTGCATGTGCGCACGCACATCCTCGCGCAGCTTTTCGATGCCGCCGTCGGCGACGCCGAACTGCCTGCAGAATTCTTCGTCCAGTTCCGGCAGCGCAAGTTCCTGGACCTCGTGAACCTTCACTGAGAATTTCACCTTCTGGCCCTTGAGATCGTCGGCGTGGTAGTCCTTCGGGAATTTCACGTCGAAGGTCTTTTCCTCGCCGGCGGCAACGCCGGCAAGATTCTTCTCGAAATCCTCGACCATGCGGCCTTCGCCCAGTTCCACGGGCATTTTCTCGCCCCTGTTGCCGGGGAAGTCCTCGCCCTTGAGCTTGCCTTCGAAGTCGATGACGACGCGGTCGCCCGTTTTCGCCGCCCGCTCGACCTTCTCCCACGCGCCACGCTGCCGGCGCATTTTCCCGATCATCGCATCGACATCGCTGTCCGCGACTTCCGCCGTCGCGCGCTCGATCTTCAGGCCTTCGGTCTTCTTCAGCGTGACTTCGGGGTAGACCTCGAAAGTTGCCGTGTAGCGCAGTCCCTCACCCGGTTCCATGCTGACCGGATCGATCGCCGGCTGGCCGGCGGGGTGCAGCTTTTCCTGCTGCAAGGCCTCGCCGTAGGACTGGCGCAGGAGCTCCTGCAGGACTTCTTCCCGCACCTGCGGTCCGTACTGCTGGCGGACCACGCTGAACGGCACCTTGCCGGGACGAAAGCCCTTGATCCTGGCGGTGCGCCCGAGGCGCTTCAGCCGGCCGTCGACTTCGTTCTCCACGCGCTCGGCGGGAACATGCACCGTCATTTTGCGCTCCAGGCCCTTGGTGGCCTCGACGGAAACCTGCATTGCATCAACTCCTGAGTGATTTTTCCTGATGTCGCGCTGCAACATGCGCCGCAAACCAGCGTCTGGTGCGAAAGGAGAGACTCGAACTCTCACCCCTTGCGGGACCGGGACCTAAACCCGGCGCGTCTACCAGTTCCGCCACTTTCGCCTTGAGCCTGGCACGGCACAATGCTGCCGAAAACCGGACATTATACGGGAATTTCCCGCCCCGCCGTTCGGCCTTCCGGAATGCGGCGGCGCACGAACTCCCCCGGGAAACGCGTTCCGGGAATCCAGTTCAGAGCGGGCGGAAACCAGAACGCCCGGCAAGGCCGGGCGCATGAATGGTGGGCCGTGTAGGACTCGAACCTACAACCAATTGATTAAGAGTCAACTGCTCTACCAATTGAGCTAACGGCCCTTTGAATCGTCGCCGGCGGGCCGGCGAAAAATGGGGTGGACGATGGGGCTCGAACCCACGACAACCGGAATCACAATCCGGGGCTCTACCAACTGAGCTACGCCCACCACTGAAAATCGTCACACCAGCGCTTCGCGCTCGGAGTCAGTGGCGCGCCCGGCAGGACTCGAACCTGCAACCCTCGGCTTAGAAGGCCGATGCTCTATCCGGTTGAGCTACGGGCGCAGTTTCGCCGGGCCTCTTCCCTGAAGGTTTTGGTCGGGGCAGAGGGATTTGAACCCCCGACCCTCTGGTCCCAAACCAGATGCGCTACCAGACTGCGCTATGCCCCGCACGCGTCGCGGCAACCGTCAGGCCCCGCGCAAGGCGGGGAATAATACGGACGCCCGCAAACCGCGTCAACGCATTTTAGCAGACATCGCCGCGAGATCCCTTTGAGACGATGCAGGCGCCGTGCGACAATCCGCGCCTCCCCGCACCGCAACGGAACCGTCCTTACCATGAGCGCGAAACGCATCGATGGCAAATCGCTGGCAGCCTCCATCCGCGATGAAGTCCGCCAGGCCGTCGAGACGCGCAGCAGCAATGGCGGGCGAATTCCGGGGCTCGCCGTGGTCATGGTCGGCGACGATCCCGCGTCGCAGGTTTACGTGGCGCACAAGCGCCGCGACTGCGAGGAAGTCGGCATTCGCTCCTTCGCGTACGACCTGCCCGCCTCCACCACGCAGGACGAACTGCTCGGCATCATCGACCGGCTGAACGCGGACACGGCTGTCGACGGAATACTGGTGCAACTGCCCCTACCGAAGCGGATCGACAGCGTCGCCGTCATCGAACGCATCCGCCCCGACAAGGACGTGGACGGGTTCCATCCCTACAACGTCGGCCGGCTCGCGCAGCGCATTCCGCGGCTGCGTCCCTGCACGCCGCTGGGCGTGATCCGCCTGCTGGAATCCATCGGCGAGACCTTCAAGGGCCGCAACGCCGTCGTCGTCGGCGCGTCCAACATCGTCGGGCGGCCGATGGCGCTGGAACTGCTGCTGGCGGGCGCGACGGTCACGGTTTGCCATCGCTTCACTTCCGATCTCGCCGCACACGTCGCGCGCGCGGACATTGTCGTCGTCGGCGTCGGCAAGCCGGGACTGGTGAAAGGCGGGTGGATCAAGCCGGGGGCCACCGTGATCGACGTCGGCATCAACCGCAACGAGCACGGCCGGCTGGTGGGCGATGTGGAATTCGACGGCGCGGCTGAACGCGCCGCATGGATCACGCCGGTGCCGGGCGGTGTCGGGCCGATGACGCGCGCGATGCTGCTGGTGAACACCATGCAGGCGGCGCGGGAACACGACGAGGAAGGTCGAAGGTCGAAGGTCGAAGGTCGAAGGTAAAAAGCCGCGCTTCGCGCGGCTTTTTTCGCCTTTCGCCTTTCGCCTTTCGCCTTTCGCCTTTCGCCTTTCGCCTTTCGCCTTTCGCCTTTCGGCTAGCTTTCCCTTCGCCAGGTCGTTCCGGCCGGGCCGTCTTCCAGGATCACGCCTTCGGCAAGCAGCTCGTCGCGAATGCGATCCGCTGCCGCGAAATCCCTCGACTTGCGCGCGGCATTCCGCGCAGCGATCCGCTTTTCGATTCCCGAATCGTCCGTGTCATCCCCGCCGCGCAGCCAGCTTTCCGGATCCTGCTGCAACAGGCCGAGAACGCCGCCGAGCCGTTTCAGCGTACCCCGCAATTCCGCCTTTTCGTTTTCGTCATCCGTGGAATTGATGGCGTGCGCGAGTTCGAACAGCACGGCGATGGCCTGCGGCGTGTTGAAATCGTCGTCCATGACGTCGAAAAACCGGTCTGAAAACCTGTCGTCGCGCCCGCTGCCCGTCCTGCCGCGCAAGGCAAGGTACAGCCGCTCGAGACTGCTTTTGGCTTTCTCGAGGTTGGCGTCCGTGTAGTTCAGGGGACTCCGGTAGTGACTGGCCAGCAGGAAGTAGCGCAGCACCTCCGGCCGGTAATGTTTCAGCACGTCGCGAATGGTGAAGAAATTGCCCAGCGACTTGGACATCTTCTCTTCGTCGATATTCACGAAGCCGTTGTGCATCCAGTATTTGACGAACTTCGACTCCAGCGCGCCGCAGGTCTGCGCGATTTCATTTTCATGGTGCGGAAACTTCAGGTCCATGCCGCCGCCGTGAATGTCGAAATGATCGCCGAGGCATTTCACCGACATCGCGGAGCACTCGATGTGCCAGCCGGGCCGCCCCCTGCCCCAGGGAGAATCCCAGGAGGGTTCGCCGGGCTTGGCGGCCTTCCACAGCACGAAATCCAGCGGATCCCGCTTCGCTTCATCGACTTCGATTCGCGCGCCCGCGCGCAGGTCGTCGAGCTTCTTGCCGGAAAGCCTTCCGTAGTCCGGGAACTCGGACACGTCGTAATACACGTCGCCGTTGTCCGCCGCGTACGCCTTGCCGTTGGCGATCAGGCGTTCGATCATCGCGATCATCTCGGGCATGTGGCCGGTCGCGCGCGGTTCGGCATCGGGTTTCAGCATGCCGAGCGCATCGAAATCCTCGTTCATCGCGTGGATGAACCGGGAAGTGACGGCATCGATGGTTTCGCCGTTTTCGTTCGCGCGCCGGATGATCTTGTCATCGATGTCGGTGATGTTGCGGACAAACGTCACGTCATACCCGCGTTCCCGAAGGTAGCGCACGACCATGTCGAAGACCGCGATCATGCGCGCGTGACCCACATGACAGAAGTCGTACACGGTGATGCCGCAGACGTACATGCGCACCTTGCCCGGCACGAGCGGCCGGAAGGTTTCCTTCTCGCGCGTCAGGGAGTTGTAAATCTTCAGGTCGCTCATTCTTTCCCCGCAAGTTCCGCCGCGCGTTCCAGGCGTGCGCGGATTCTGTCCTTGCCCAGCAGATGCCAGATGCGCGCCATTTCCGGGCCGTGCGTTTCACCGCTGAGCGCGGCGCGCAGCGGCATGAACAGCGCCTTTCCCTTGCTGCCGGTTTTCCTGCTGACGGCTTTCGAAAACTCTCCGAAATCGCCCGCGTCCGCGAGCAGCGCGCCGGCATCACGGAAAAACGCCGCACCTGCATCGCGGATGACCGCAACGGCGGCGGCGTCATGGCCGACGTCGTCGCCCAGCAGCGTCTCCGCCAGGCGTTTCGCATCCGGCGGCAGGGCCACGTTGTCGCGCACCGCGAGCGTGAACCCGCGCCGCGCTTCGCCATCGAGCGCCGCGAAAAGCGGTCCGGCATGCGCCAGCAGCCATGCCTCGAAGGCGTCGTCGTCCAGGCGCAGCATGGCCTCCTTCTGCCAGTGCCGCAGCTGGGCCGGATCGTACTTTGCCGGCGCGCGGCCGAAACGGTTCACATCGAAGTCCGCCGCGAGTTCGTCCATGCTGCGGAATTTTTCTTCCGCATAACCGTGGCCCAGCCGCGCAAGATAATTCGCAAGCGCGAGCGGCAGGTAGCCCTGCGCGCGAAGATCGGCGAGCCCAAGGCTGCCGAGCCGCTTCGACAACGGCCCGCCGTCGACATCCAGCACCAGCGGGAAGTGCCCGTAGCGCGGCGGCGAAAGATGCAGCGCGCGCAGCAGCAGGATCTGCCGTGGCGTGTTCGCCAGGTGATCCTCGCCGCGCAAGGCGTGCGTCACGCCCATCAGGGCATCGTCCACGGCATTCGAAAAGAAGAACGATGGCGTGCCGTCCGCGCGGCGAATGACGAAATCGCCGATGTCCGCGGTCACGAAACGCTGTTCGCCGCGCACGATGTCGTCGAAGCTGACGGTTTCATCGTCGGGTACGCGAAACCGCAAGGTCGCCGTCCCGCCGGCCGCGTACCGGCTCGCCGCCTCGTCCCTGGAAAGCGCGGCGCACGTGCCGGCATAGCGCGGCGGCTTGCCCGCGGCAAGCTGCGTCTTGCGCATCAGCTTCAATGCTTCCTGCGAACAGAAGCAGGGGTAGACAAGATCCGCGTCCTCGAGCTGCCGGTAGTACGCCTCGTAAACCGCCTGCCGCTCCGACTGGCGGTACGGCGCGCTGGGCCCGCCCGTATCCGGCCCCTGCCGCCAGTCCAGCCCCAGCCAGTGCAGCTCCTCGAAAATGCCTGCCTCGAAACCGGCGCGCGAGCGTTCGCGATCGGTGTCTTCCAGGCGCAGGATCATCTCGCCGCCGGCGCGGCGCGCGAGCAGGCCGTTGAACAAGGCGGTGCGCGCATTGCCGATATGCAGGCGGCCGGTTGGAGACGGCGCGAAACGGGTGACGGTGGTCATGGCGCGCAATCTTACCAGACCGGCTGCCGAGGTTTGCGCCACCGCCGCCAGCCGATATCATGCGCGAACGATTCGGGACGTAAAGGAAGGAATCATCATGAAAAGAATGCTTGCACTCGCGCTGCTGACGCTTGCGCCCGCCCTTGCCTTCGCCGGCGATGCGCCTGCCGGTGACGTCGCCGCGCCGGCGGATCCTGTCTTCGTGAAGCTCGCGACCAGCGACGGCGACATCTTTCTCGAACTGAACCGCGAGAAGGCCCCGATCACGGTGGCGAACTTCGTGAAGTACGTGGAGGACGGGCATTACGACGGCACGATCTTTCATCGCGTCATTCCCGGCTTTGTCGCGCAGGGCGGCGGACACACCGTCGACTTCGAGGAAAAGCCGACGCGCGAACCCATCCAGAACGAATCGAAGAACGGCCTTCTCAACATTCGCGGCACGATCGCGATGGCGCGCACCTCGGACCCCCACTCGGCGAGCGCGCAGTGGTACATCAACCTGGTCGACAACCCGCGCCTCAACGGCAGCGATTTCAAGTGGGGTTACGCGGTATTCGGCAAGGTCGTTCGCGGCATGGACGTGGTCGACGAGATCGCGCTGATCCCGACGGGACCGGCCGGCCCCTTCAAGAGCGATGTGCCGTTCCGTCCCGTCGTCGTGGAGAAGGCCGTCGTGATTGACGCGCTGCCGCCGGAAGAGCCCGCCGTCACGGACAAGGAAGCCGGGTGAATCGCGTCCTGTTCATTTCCGACCTGCACCTCGACGCCGCGAGGCCGCATGCCACGGAGTTGTTCCTCGCGTTTCTCCGCGAGAACACCAATGACACGGACGCGCTTTACATCCTCGGCGACCTTTTCGAAGCGTGGCTCGGCGACGACGATCCCGATCCCCACCACGCGCGCGTGCAGGACGCGATGCGAGCGCTGACGGACACGGGCGTCGCCGGGTTCTTCATGCACGGGAACCGCGACTTCCTCGTCGGCGAACGGTTCGCCGCGCGCACCGGGTTCACGCTGCTCGACGACCCCGCCGTCATCGACCTGTTCGGCCAGCGCACCTTGCTGATGCACGGCGACACGCTCTGCACCGATGACGTGAACTACCAGAAAGTGCGAACGATGTTTCGCGACCCGGACTGGCAGCGGGAATTCCTCGCGCAACCGCTCGAAGCGCGGCAGGCGTTCGCGAATTCCGCGCGCGCGGAAAGCAAGGCCGCGCAGGCGGGACTCGCCATGGACATCATGGACGTGAACCGTGACGCGGTGGACGCGGCCTTTCTCGAACACGGCCTGGCACGGCTGATTCACGGCCATACGCACCGTCCCGGCGTGCAGACCTACCTGCTGGAAGGAAAGCCGCGCCAGCGCATCGTGCTCGGCGACTGGTATGAACAAGGGAGCGTGCTGACGGCAACGCCGGACGGCTTGAGCCTGATGGCCCTGTAACCCATCGGAAGTCGAGAGGACGCTTCGCGCGCCGCTTTTCCTTTCGCCTTTCGCCTTCCTTTCCGGGCGCGACGACCAACAATCGGCCGCGGAGCGGCCTCCTACGAGATTTCGCGTGTATTGATGTGCGATGCGCGAACACTTTCGCCTTTCGCCTTTCGCCTTTCGCCTTTCGCCTTTCGACTTTCGACTTTCGACTTTCGACTTTTGACTTTCGACTTTCGACTTTCGACTTTCGACTTTCGACTTTCGACTTTCGACTTTCGACTTTCGCCTTTCGCCTTTCGCCTTTCGCCTTTCGCCTTTCGACTTTCGACCTTAGACCTTCGACCTGCCCGGCGGCCCGCTGTGAAAACGCAACTCCCCGTCCGGCGCTTCGTTCAACTCCGCCTCGACGCCGCGAAAGAATTCCACCCTCTCCGAAATATCACCGTCCGCCGCCTCTTCCGCAAGCTCGAGATAATGCCGAAAGTGACGTGACTCCGATTCGCACAGCCCGAGATAGAAGTCCGCGATCTCCCGGTCTTCCAGGGCCGGCGCAAGCGCCTGGAAGCGTTCGCAGGAACGCGCTTCGATGAACGCGCCAATGACGAGAATGTCCACCAGCCGCGCCGGTTCATGCGTCCGCGCATGCCTGCGCAGGCCGTCTGCGTAACGTGACGGCGCAAGATGGCAAAACGCGACGCCGCGCTTTTCCATCAGCTTCAGCACCTGCTCGAAATGCCGCAACTCCTCGCGCGCGAGCCTGGACATGCGCTGCACTAGACGGGAACGTTCCGGGTAGCGGAACAGCAGGTTGAGCGCCGATGACGCCGCCTTCTTTTCGCAATGCGCGTGATCGACGAGTATCAACGGCAGGTTTGCGCGGGCGGCATCCACCCACGCCGCCGGCGTCGGCGCGGCGAGAAATTGCAAAACGGCCTCGGAATTTTTCATGGACTGCTCGTTTTCAGGCCAATGACGATATCGGCGACGTTCGTCCCGGTCGGACCGGTGTGGATCACGTCGCCGGCCGCGGCGAGCGCGGCGCCCGCATTGGCCGCGGCAAGACATCCGGAAGGTTCCAGTCCCGCATCGCGAATGCGTTCGACAGTCCCGCCATCGACGAGCGCCCCGGCATCCTCGGTGTTGCCATCGACGCCGTCCGTGCCAAGCGCAAGCAGGTAAATGTCCTGGCGGCCGGCAATTTCCTGTGCGGCCGCGAGCGCGAGCTGCTGGTTGCGTCCGCCCCGGCCGGGCGTTTCGGGAAGTCGCACCGACGTTTCGCCGCCGAACAGGTACAGCCCCTGCGAACCTTCGCGCAACTGCCTTGCGATCCGGCTGCCGGTTTCACGCGCGTCGCCCGCAAGTTCGTCGCGCGACACGAGCTGGACATTTTCCGCCGCGGCATTTTTCGCCACGGCGTCGAGCGCGTCGGCGTTGCGCGCGACGATGCGAAGCCCGGCCGCCGCTTCCGCCGGTTCGCGTGAAGGCCAGGGCAAATTCGCATGCAGGTACCGCAACCAGTCCGGCAGAACCCCCTCCGGCCACGCGGACACCTGCGGCGACAACGGCCCCGAGGCGATGCCGGCAATGCGATCGCCGGGAACATCGGAAACAAGGAGACCGGTCACGCTGCGCCTGCCGGCGAGCCGCAGCAAACCGCCCTGCTTCAAGCGCGAAAATCGCGCGCGAATCGCGTTCATGGAATGAATGTCGAGACCGCTGGCGAGCAGCCAGCGATTCATGGCCTGCAGTTTTTCGAGCGTCATTCCCGCGACGGGAAGTTCCGCGAGCGCGGAACCGCCGCCGGACAGCAGCACCAGCAGGTGCAGTTCCTCTTCAAGGCCGCGCAACCAGGATTCGATCGCCTCGCCCGCAAGCAGGCTGCGCCTGCCCGGCAAGGGGTGGTCGCCCGGCACGAATCGCCAGTCCGCGAGCGCCGCGTCCCGCGAAGTTTCCGGCGCGAGTACCAGCGTTTCCTTGATCTGTTCCGCCAGCGCACCGTGCGCGCCGCGCGCCATGCCGGTCGCCGCCTTGCCCAGCGCTAGCACCGCGACGGGCCCGGCGGGAAAGTCGCGCAGCGCGGCGGCGACGCAACGCGACGGCTCGGCCGCTTCGAGTGCAACGGTCATCCAGCGCAGCAGCTGGCGGCGGGGGTTGTGCATCGAGCGCACGAAAATGCGCGCGTCAGGAAGCCTTGAGCTTGCGCTGTTCCTCGCGCTCGGTCTTGGCAAGGTCGGAGCGCTGCGTGCGCAGGCGTTCCAGGTACTCCGGCGTCACGGATCCGGTGACGTATTCGCCGGAGAAGCACGATGTGTCGAAGAGATGCGGCTCGCGATCCCGGAAACGCACGGCGTCCTCGAGATCGTGCAGGTCCTGGTAGATCAGCCAGTCCGCGCCAATGACTTCCTCGACTTCCTTGACGGTCTTGCCGGCAGCAACGAGTTCGTCCGGCACGGGCATGTCGATGCCATAAACATTGGGATAACAGACCGGGGGCGCGGCGGAGGCGAAATACACTTTCTTCGCGCCGGCCTCGCGCGCCATCTGGATGATCTGCTGCGACGTCGTGCCGCGCACGATGGAATCGTCCACCAGCAGCACGACCTTGTTGCGGAATTCGAGATCGATCGCGTTCAGCTTGCGCTTCACCGAGCGCTTGCGCTGATTCTGCCCCGGCATGATGAAGGTGCGGCCGATGTAACGGTTCTTGATGAAGCCTTCCCGGAATTTCACGCCCAGCATGTTCGCCATCTGCAGCGCGCTGGTGCGGCTGGTGTCGGGAATCGGAATCACGACGTCGATATCGTGATCCGGCCGCTCGCGCATGATCTTCTCGGCGAGCTTTTCGCCCATGCGCAACCGCGCCTTGTACACCGAAATGCCGTCGATGATGGAATCCGGCCGCGCGAAATAGACGTATTCGAATATGCACGGCGAGTATTGCGGGTTGTCGTGACATTGCCTGGCATGCAGCGTGCCGTCGAGTTCGATCACCACCGCTTCGCCCGGCGCGACATCGCGCAGGAATTCGAAGTCCAGCGCATCCAGTGCGACGCTTTCGGAAGCCAGCATGTATTCCGGACCCTGCGGCGTTTCGCGCTTGCCGAGCACCAGCGGCCGGATGCCCCAGGGATCGCGGAAGCCGACAATGCCGTAGCCGTTGAGAAACGACACGCAGGCGTAGCCGCCGACACAGCGTTCGTGCACTTCGCGCACGGACTTGAACACGACGTCCGGGTTGAGCTTGTGGTCGCCGTGCTGATGCAGGCCGTGCGCGAAGACGTTGAGGATGATCTCGGAATCGGAATCGGTGTTCAGGTGCCGCCGATCGGTGTGAAACAGCATTTCCTTGAGTTCGCTGGCATTGACGAGATTGCCGTTGTGAACGATGGAAATGCCGAACGGCGAATTCGTGTAGAACGGCTGCGCCTCGTCCGGACCGGAAGAACCCGCCGTCGGGTAGCGCACGTGGCCGATGCCGACATTGCCCGTCAGCAGATCCATCTGCTCCTGCCTGAAGACGTCGGCGACGAGGCCGTTGTTCTTGTGGATGTGTACGCGGCCATCGTCCCAGGTCAGGATGCCCGCCGCATCCTGGCCGCGATGCTGCAACACCGTCAGCGCGTCGTAGATCGACTGGCTGACGGGCGACTGACCAACGATGCCGACAATTCCACACATGCGTTTCGATTACCGTTAGTGAATGGATTCAGGAAAGAATCCCATCAACCACATGGCGACGGGCTCGAAATATTCAACGAACAGGGCCTGTTCCCACCAGGGATCGCGGTTCAGCTTGAGCAGCAGGCCGACCAGCACGAGCGCCGCGACCAGCACGCCGCCGCGCAGCAGGCCGAACACCGTGCCGACGGCGCGATCGGTGCCGGTAAGCCCGGTGCGTTCAAGGGCGATGGCGGCGAAATGGTTCACCAGCGCGCCGACGACGAGCACGATGAAGAACAGCAGCGCGAAACCTGCGACGACCTGCAGCGACGGGGTTTCGATCCAGCGTGCGAACCAGCCGGCCGCGTTGTCGGAAAAGGCCCAGGCGAGCCAGAAAGCGAAGATCCAGGTCGCGAGCGACAGCGCTTCGCGGACGAAGCCGCGCCACAGGCCGACCAGCGTGGACAGCAGGATCACACCGATGAAAACCCAATCGACCCAGGCCATGAACCGCTCCGCGCAACCGCCCTCCCAGGGGCGCGCATTTTAACAGATCGGCGGCCGTGGCGCGGCTTCAGCGATTGCGGGCGGGACGCGCCGGCTGGCCCGTCTGTTCGCGGATTTCGTCGGCCTTTGCCTGTGCCGCATCGCGCGAAGCAAAACCGCCGACGCGGACACGGTGATGGATCGCGCCGCCGTCCTCGAAACGGCTGACGTAGGCCGGAAAACCGCGTTCGCGCAGCGCGGCGGCGAGGTTTTCCGCGTTGCTGTCGTTGCTGAACGAGCCGACCTGAACCGTCCAGGGCTGGACGGCGACTCCGGTTTCTTCTTCGGCGGCAAGCGGTTTCGCCGGCACGGGGTCCGTCGCCGGCGCTTGCGTTGTCACCGGCTCGGGCGGAGACACCTCTTCCTCGGCAGGGCGTGTTTCGGTGAGATCGACGGATGCCGGTTCCTTGACGGCCACGGCGGGCAAGGTTTCCGCCGCCGCGCCGGAATCGAGATCGATGCGCACGGTGCGCCGCTCCTCGTCTCCGCCAAGCGCGGGCAGCACCACGCTTTGCGTGACTTTCGCGTTCGAATCCGGCCCGTCCAGCACGACGGGAATGAAAATGACCGCGGCCAGCACCAGCACCACCGCGCCGACCAGGCGTTCTTTCAGCAGCATGTCCATCGTCAGGTCCTGCTCCGGTTTGCGCCGCGTGCCTGGAAGTATAAGAGGAACTCCGCCACGGTGTGAAAGGAACCGAGCACGAGCACGCGCTCGCCGGCTTCGCACCGCGCGATGGCTTCAGACGCGGCGTCCGCGACGCTGGCATGATTTCGCGCCGCGAGTTCCAGCCCTTCGTATTGCAGCCGGGCCGCGAGCGATGCCGCGCTCTGTCCGCGTGCGCCCGGCAAGGCCGCGAAGTGCCAGTCGTCCACCAGCGGCGCCAGCTCGCGCACGAAACCCGGCGCATCCTTGTCGGCAAGCATGGCGAGCACCGCGACAGTCCGTTTGGGGTGCGCCCGCAGGTATTCCGCGATGTGCGCTGCGGCATCCGGATTGTGGCCGACGTCGATAACGATTTCCCGGCCGTTGCCCGCGTTCAGCGACTGCAGGCGGCCGGACAGCCGCGTTGCGGCAATACCGGCGCGAATTGCGTCGATGGAAATCTCCGGCTCCAGCGCGAGGACCGCCGCGATCGCCGTACTCGCATTGGCGAGCTGGTGCGCGCCCGCGAGCGGCGGGGCCGGCAGCGCGTCGATCCGCCGGCTATCCGAGCGCCACGACCAGGTTCCGTTGTTTCGCTCGCCGTGAAAGTCGCGGCTGAAAACCCGCAGCGAAGCGCCGATGCGCGACGCTTCCTCGACGATGGCCTTCGGCACGTCTCCCGAACCGAAAACCGCCGGGCGGCCGGCGCGATATATGCCGGCCTTCTCGCGCGCGATGCCTTCGATTTCGCTTCCGAGCCAGTCGACGTGATCCAGTCCGACCGAGACGACCGCGGCGACGTCGGCATCGACGGCGTTCACCGCGTCCAGCCGGCCGCCGAGACCGACTTCGAGCACGGCGATTTCCGCCTTGCGACGGCGGAAGATTTCCAGTGCCGCGAGCGTGCCGAACTCGAAATACGTCAAGGGCGCGTCGCCGCGCGCGCGATCGACGGCGTCGAAGGCCGCGCACAGTTGGGCATCATCCGCGTCGACGCCGTCGACGGCGACGCGTTCGTTGTAATGGAGGAGATGCGGCGAAAGATAGCGGCCGGTGCGAAATCCGGCCGACTGCAGGATGGAAGCGGCATAACTGGCGACGGAACCCTTGCCGTTGGTACCGCCGACAGTGAACACGCGGAACGGCGGCTTCTCCAGTTCCATCGCCGCGAGCACGCGGCGAACCCGGTCCAGGCCGAGTTCAATGCCGCGCGGGTTGAGCGTTTCCTGCCAGGCGAGCCATGCTTCCAGCGTGTCGAAGCGCACGAAGGACGGCGAAACTCAATGCGCTGTCGGTGACGGACGGCGCATGAGCATGGACAGCACGCCGGCGAGCGTGTCGCGCATGTCGCGGCGATCGACGATCATGTCGATGGCGCCGTGTTCCAGCAGGAATTCGGAACGCTGGAAGCCTTCCGGCAGCGTTTCGCGCACGGTCTGCTGGATGACGCGCGGACCGGCGAAGCCGATGAGCGCTTTCGGTTCGGCAATGTTGATGTCGCCGAGCATGGCGAGCGAAGCCGAAACGCCGCCGGTGGTCGGATCGGTGAGCACGGAGATGAACGGCAGGCCTTCGTCGGAGAGCCGCGCGAGCACCGCGCTGGTTTTCGCCATCTGCATCAGCGAGAACAGCGCTTCCTGCATGCGCGCACCGCCGGAAGCCGAGAAACACACCAGCGGGCAGCCCGCGTCCAGCGCGGCGTTCGCGGCGCGCACGAAGCGCTCGCCGACGACGGAGCCCATCGAACCGCCCATGAACTTGAACTCGAACGCGCAGGCGACGAGCGGCATGTCCTTCAGCTTGCCCTTCATCGCGATCAATGCGTCCTTTTCGCCGGTGGCTTTCTGCGAAATGGCGATGCGGTCGCGGTATTTCTTGCTGTCGCGGAATTTCAGCGCGTCGACGGGACCGACATTCGCGCCGATTTCCTCGGCGGACTGAGGATCGAAAAGCATTTCCAGCCGTTGACGGGCACCGATGCGCATATGCTGACCGCACTTTGGACAGACGTGAAGATTGCGTTCGACTTCCGCGCGGTATAACACAGCATTGCAGGCGTTGCATTTCGTCCACACGCCTTCCGGCACGCTGCGGCGCTGTTCGGTGTTGGTGTTGATGCGTGAAGGAACGAGCTTTCTGAACCAGTTCATAGTCTTGCTTGCCTGCTGTTTCGATCCGGGTTGCAGCGGTTTTTCGAGCGCCTCGAGCCGTCTTCCGGCTGCGGCGCAGCTTCGGCAATATGCCGCATTGGCACGCGCCTGGCGATGACGGCGTTCGCAGTCATGTAACGACTTCAAGCGATACATAGTACACGAAACCGCCGGCTGGCCGGCCCCGGCCTAGCGTTCTTCGGGGGACAGCCAGAGCTGCCGCGCCGGAATCGCGAACCGTCCGGGATAGCGCGGACCGACGAAATACAGTCCCTGCGGCGGCGCCGTCACGCCCCCCAACGCCCGGTCGCGATGCCGAAGCACCTCCAGTGTCCAGTCCTCCGGCCGCTCCCGCTTGCCGATGGCGATGAGTGTGCCGGCGATGTTGCGCACCATGTGATGCAGGAACGCGTTCGCGGTGATCTCCAGCGTGACCCATTCGTCGTCCCGGCGAACGGCGATGCTTTCGACAGTCCGCACCGGCGACTTCGCCTGGCAGGCCAGCGCGCGATAGGAGCTGAAATCGTGTTCGCCGCGAAGATGCTGTGCGGCGCGATGCATCGCCTCCGCATCAAGCGGTTCGTGAATCCAGGTCGCGCGCGCGGCGTGCACGGCGGATCGCACCCAGCGGTTGAGGATCACGTAACGGTAGCTGCGCGCGACGGCGCCGAAGCGCGCGTGAAAATCCTCCGGCACTTCACGGGTCCAGCAGACGTTCACGCTCGCGGGCAGGTTGCTGTTCGCGCCCAGCACCCAGCTTCGCTGTGAACGGATGGCGCGGGTGTCGAAATGCACGACCTGGCCAAGCGCGTGCACGCCCGCGTCCGTGCGTCCCGCGCAGACCACTTTCACGTCGTGATCGGCGACCGTCGAGAGCGCGCGCTCGACCGCGTCCTGCACGCTGGGCGCGTGCGGCTGGGTCTGCCAGCCGGCGAACGCGCTGCCGTCGTATTCGATGCCCGCCGCGATCCGCAAGGTTCACTGCCCCCGCAACAGGAGAAGGCCGGCGAGCATCAGCGCGGCGGGCAACAGCCATTGCCACTGCGGGATCGCCTCGAGGGGAGGCAGCGGTTGCGGTTCGATATCGCGCGCCGCGTCCGCCTCGATGCCGGAAAAGAGATTCGCCGCGCGCGCCGCGAAGCCGCCCTCGCCGTTTTTCAGCGCGGCGCGCACGCGGCGTTCCACCGCCGGCAACTCGGCCAGCAACAACCCCACCCGGTCCGCGAAGCGCATGGCAACCGCGGTCTGCACCGGCCAGGCGAGCATTCGCCGCAACGCGCCGGTGAGCCGGCGTGGCGGCACGCCATCGAGAAACGCGGCCGCCGCGAACACCATCACCAGCAAGACGCCCGCATGCCGAAGCGCCTGCAGGGCGCCGGCTTCGGTGGGCGAAAACGCGCCGAGCGCCGGGAACAGCGGCGCGCCCGGCGAGAACCAGAGATACAGGACCAGCAGGGAAAGAAGCAGCCAGCGGATGCGCTTCACGCCGCGGCGCATGGCGCGACCGGTTTCCGGCCGTGCGATTCCCCAGCCGAGCAGCAGGACGGCGGCGGCCAGCAGCGCCGCGCGCGGCAGCCAGGGCGTCAATGCCGCCAGCAGCAGCAGGCAAAGAATGCGGATGATGGGATGCACGTGTGTTTCATCGCGTCAAGGTTCGCCTGAAAGACAACGGCCCCGCGTTGCGGGGCCGTGCCGGGTCTCGAAAACCGGTCAGGCAAGCTGGTCGAGCAGCTCGCGCGCTTCCCGCTGCTGGTCGTCGTCGCCGTCCGCGATGACTTCCTCGAGAATGCCGCGTGCGCCGTCCGGATCGCCCATGTCGATGTAGGCCCGCGCGAGATCCAGCTTGGTGCCGGCCTCGCCGATGTCTTCCTCATCGTCACCCGCGCCTTCGGACTCTTCGCCAAGCGCGCTGGCATCTTCGTCGAAGCTGTAATCGTCGAGATTCAGTTCGCTGTCGGCAGCATCGGCGACGGCGTCGCCGGCATCCTGCTCGGGAATGTTGGTATCGACAAAGGCGGACAGTTCCTCGAGGGCCTTGTCGAATTCCGTCTGCGTCTGCTCGTCGCTGCCGCCGATCTCGGACAGCTCGTCGCCGGCTTCGGCCGGCGCATCTTCGGCTTCGCTCGAAGGCTCGTCGAGTTCGCCCAGGTCGAAATCGAAATCGCCCGCGTCGCCGGTATCGGCCGTCTCCGGCGCGGCGCCTTCGTCCGTCGCCGCTTCCGTGCCGCTTTCGTTGCCGTCCAGCCCGCCGATGTCGAGATCGAAGTCGAGGCCCTCGGCGCTGTCATCGCTCGCGGCCGTCTCCGTCTCCGCCTCGGTATCGCCGCCGGGACCCAGGTCGATATCGAAATCCAGGCTGTCGTCCGCGGAAGCGGCTCCGGACGACGCGCTCTCGTCATCCGCCTCGGCAACCTCGTCCGCCGCGGCGCCGAAGTCGAGGTCGACCGACGCCGTCGAACCGCCGTCCGCGAACAGCGGATCGTTCGGCGCGAGCTGGCGGCCCATGATGGCGACGTTGTCCCAGTCGGCATCGCCCGGACCGGCCAGTTCCTTCAGCCGGCGCGCCGCTTCGAGGAAGCCTTCGGTATTCGTGCCGGCGAAATGTATTTCTGCCAGCTTGGCGTGGTATTCCTTGCGCGACGGATCGCGTTCGACCGCCTTCTGCACCACTTCCGCGGCCTGGTCGTAGAGCCCGTACGCCATGTGGAAATCGGCCTCGGAAAGCGGGTCGTTGTCGTCCAGCGTCACCGCGCGCCCGCCGACCATCGTGTCCACGAATTCGTCGCCGGTGCCGTCGGGCAACATCTGCGTCTTTTCGGCGTCGGGAAGCGGCGCTTCCGCATCGTCGTCATCGGACAGCTTCGTCGTGCCCGTGTCCTCGTGCTCCATCTCGTGGCCGAATACGGTCGCGATATCGTCGCCGTCCGCGTCGCGGCCGGTGACCACGGTCACGTCTTCGTCATCGCCATCGATGACCGTGACGTCGTTGTCCGGCTCGTCGTCCCATGCCGCCATGGCAGCGGCGGCCTGCGCCTGCGTCGCCTCGCGGCGCTTGCGGATCACCAGGAAACCCGCGAGCAGCAGCACCAGGATTGCGGCGCCGGCGCCCATGCCGAGCGGGCTGAAGGCGAACGCCTTGAGTTTTTCGACCAGGCCCGGCTCGGGCGCGGGTCGCGGGGCCGGAATGACGGGGGCCTGCTCGACCGGCGTTTCTTCGGCTGCAGGCGCTTCGTCCGCCGGCAGCGCGTCAACGGCCGGTTCTTCCGCGCCTGGCTCGGTCGCGGCCGGGTCGCCGGTTTCAGCGGACGTTTCCTCGCCCGGCAGCGGCAACGGCGGCGGTTCGACGGTTTCACTACTTTCTTCCGTCACCTCGCCCGCCGCCGTTTCACCGGCCGGAACCGGGGTTTCCTGCTCCTGCAGGGCCTGCATGGATTCGTCCTCGAGGTCGAGCAGGCGATCCTGCGTATCGTCCTCGACGCCAAGGTCCACCGCGTCTTCCTCGACGTCTTCCACCGCGGGATCCACGGCTTCCTCGGCGCCCATGCCGAGATCGTCGGCCTCGCCACCGGCGCCGACACCCGTGCCGACCTCCGGCGCGAGTTCCTCTTCCGGCGCGACCAGGGTGAGTTCCGGAGCAGGTTCCGCTTCCGGCGCGGCCTGCACGAGGGTTTCGCCGGGCGCGGCCCGTTCCGCACGCCAGGCCTCGTTCTGGCGTTTCACCTCGTTGAACGCGCTGCGGCTGGTCACCGACGTGATTTCGCCGTACTCCGGAATGCGCAGGATGTAGCCTGCCTTCAGGCGATTGATGTTGCCCTGGAAGGCTTCCGGGTTGGCGCGGTAGATCGCCAGCATCATCTGGTTGATGGTGACCGAATCGTCCGGGCGCAGGCGGCGCGCGATGCCCCACAGCGTTTCATTGCGCTGGATCGGTCCGTAGTTGCCGCCCGTTTCGGGTTCAGCGTAAGCCGGTTGACGAATCACAGGCTCCGCATCGGCCTCGAGCGGCGGAATGCTGACGACATCGCCGGAAATCTCCTCTTCCACGGGCGCGGCCGGTTCGGACGCCGGCGCCGGCGTTTCGACGAACGGCTCCGGCTCGCGCACCGGTTCGGCCGGCTCGATGGCCGGCGCGCCCGTCGCCAGTCGGGTTTGCGGCGCGGGTTCTTCGCGCCGTGCGAAGGCCGGCGGATCGATGAGCAGCGTGTATTCACGCATCAGCCGTCCGCGGGACCAGTCGGCCACGACGAACAGCGTCAGGAAAGGCTCGCGGATGGGTTCGGTGGAGGTGACCTTGATGTAGGCCGTTCCATTCGGCCGGCGCATGACGTCAAAGCGGACGGAATTGTGCAACGCGGTGCGCTGGAGGCCATAGCGCTCGTAAACGGCGTCATCGGCGAGGGTGACTTCCAGGGACTCGATTTCGTCAGCGGCGGCGGAGACCAGCTCGATCTCGGCGTCGAGGCGCTGGTTGAGCCAGGAATTCAGCTGGATCTCGCCCAACCCCATGGCCAACGCACTGAAAGATATCGCTGCCAGCACGCAGGCCAGCGTCAGGCCCAGATAACGTCGCATTTCGTCTTCCCTCGGCTCTCGATGATCACTCTTGCTTGGGCTTCGGGAGTCCCGTCCCCCCGCGAACTGCGGCCAACTGTTGAGATTTGGCTTTATAAGAATGAGCTAACTATAGCTTATATATACTCTTTGACCAATATTTCCGCAATCTGGACCGAGTTCAGCGCCGCCCCCTTCCGGACGTTATCCGCCACCACCCAGAGGTTCAGGCCATGCTCGTGGGAGATGTCCTCGCGGATGCGGCCGACCCAGACCGGGTCCTTGTCCGCCGCCTCGGTGACGGCCGTCGGATAGCCGCCGTCCTTGCGCTCGTCCATCAGTTTCACGCCGGGCGCCTTTTTCAGCAGCTTGCGCGCGGCATCCGCCGTCAGCTTGTCGCGCGTCTCGATGTGAATCGCTTCCGAGTGCCCGTAGAACACCGGCACGCGCACGGCCGTCGGATTCACCTTGATCGACGCGTCCATGATCTTGTGCGTCTCCCACACCATCTTCATTTCTTCGCGCGTGTAGCCGTTGTCCTGGAAGGTGTCGATGTGCGGAATCGCGTTGAATGCGATCTGCTTCGTCATCACTTCCGGCTTGATGGGCTTGCCATTGAGCAGCTTCGCCGTCTGACCGGCGAGTTCCTCGACCGCGGACTTGCCCGCGCCGGAAACGGCCTGGTAGGTCGCGACATTGATGCGCTCGATGTGCGCGGCGTCGTGCAGCGGCTTCAGCGCCACGAGCATCTGGATGGTCGAGCAGTTCGGGTTGGCGATGATGTTGCGCGTCTTGTAATCGGCGACCGCCTGAGGATTCACTTCGGGAACGACCAGCGGAATGTCGTCTTCAAGACGGAATTTCGACGTATTGTCGATCACGACGCAACCGGCTGCGGCCGCTTTCGGCGCGAATTCCTCCGAAACGCTGCCGCCGGCGGAGAACAGCGCGATCTGCGCTTTCGAAAAATCGAACGCTGCAAGATCCTGCACCACGGCGTCCCTGCCCTTGAAACGGATCTTCGTGCCGGCCGAGCGCGAACTCGCCAAAGGAAAGATTTCCGCCACCGGGAAATCGCGTTCCTCGAGGATGTTCAACATCGTTTCACCGACGGCGCCCGTCGCGCCGACCACGGCCACGTTGTACTGCTTCATTGAAATGTCTCTGATCGGGGAAGTGGAATCCGCGCTTGCGGAGGCAGGCGAGTCTAACAAGAAATGAAAACGGCATCAGCCGATGCCGCAGCGCGGGAAGGTTCGGGTCAGGCGTTTGCGTCCTGCACGCGCTGCCGCAGGCAGTGGTCCATCAGCACCAGCGCGAGCATCGCTTCGCAGACGGGAACGCCGCGAATGCCGACGCAGGGATCATGCCTGCCCGTGGTGACGACCTCGACGGGATTGCCGTGAACGTCGATGCTGCGTCCCGGAACCCGGATGCTGGACGTGGGCTTGAACGCGACATCGACGCGAATATCCTGGCCGCTGCTGATGCCGCCGAGCGTGCCGCCGGAATGATTGCTCAGGAATCCGTCGGGCGCGATTTCATCGCGGTGTTCGGAACCTTTCTGATGCACGACAGCGAAACCGTCGCCAATGCCGACCGCTTTCACGGCATTGATGCTCATCATCGCTTTCGCGATGTCGGCATCGAGGCGGTCGAACACCGGCTCGCCCAGTCCGACGGGAACATTGCGCGCCTCGACATGCACGCGCGCGCCGCAGGAATCACCATCGCGGCGCAACCGCTCGATGCGCGCTTCGAGTTCCGCGACCTTGTCTGGCGCCGCACAGAAAAACGGATTGCTGTTGACGGTGTTCCAGTCCGCGAGCGGCAACTCGATGTCATCCATCGCGACGAGGCAGGCGCGGATTTCGACACCGAAATTTTCCTGCAGGTATTTGCGCGCGATCGCGCCGGCCGCGACACGCAGCGCCGTTTCGCGCGCCGACGAACGCCCGCCGCCGCGGTAATCGCGGATGCCGTATTTTTTCTGCCAGGTGTAATCCGCGTGCCCCGGGCGGAATTTCTCCGCGATGTCGGAATAATCGCGCGAACGCGCGTCGGTGTTCTCGATCAAGAGCGCGATCGGCGCGCCCGTGGTCATGCCCTCGAAGACGCCGGAAAGAATCTTCACGCGGTCTTCTTCGCGACGCTGGGAGGTGAAGCGCGAGGTGCCGCTGCGCCGCCGCTCGAGATCGCGCTGGATGTCGGCCTCGGACAGGGCCATGCGCGACGGGCAGCCGTCGACGATGGCGACCAGCGCGGGACCGTGACTTTCGCCGGCCGTGGTGACGCGGAAGATGTCGCCGA
>DASVCH010000016.1:0-3864 GCA_036381715.1 Gammaproteobacteria bacterium
TGCCAGCTGTTCTGCCCGTGGAACAAGTTCGCGCAGTTCACGCGCGAAGCCGATTTCACGCCGCGCGAAAATCTCGACGCCGCCGAACTCGTGGAACTGTTCGACTGGAGTGAAGAGGAGTTCCTGAAGAAAACCGAAGGCAGCGCGATACGCCGCATCGGTCACGAGCGCTGGCTGCGCAATATCGCCATCGCGCTCGGTAATGCCAGGATGACGCCGGAAGTCATCGCGGCGCTTGAATCACGGCGCGAGCATCCTTCGGCGGTTGTGCGTGAGCATGTCGAATGGGCGCTGAAGCAACACGGGAGACGTGAGAGGTAAGACGTGGGACGACGCTTGATGCAGCCTTGCCGCCGTCTCAGGTCTCACGTCTCACGATCCGATTCAGCAGTTGCCGCGTTGCCGGATCCAGTTCGTCCGGTACCTTCCCGCCGCTCACCGCCGGCTCGACGCGTTTCGCGATTTTCTTGCCCAGCTCCACGCCGAACTGATCGAACGGATTCAGGTTCCAGATCACGCTCTGCGCGAAGACCTTGTGCTCGTACATCGCGATCAACGCGCCGAAACGGCGCGCATCGAGTTCGTCGACAAGTATCGTCGTGCTCGGGCGGTTGCCGGGAAATGCGCGGTACGGCGACAGCGCATCGCCGCTTTCATCCGCGCCGCCATTCATCAAGGCCTCAGCCTGCGCCAACCCGTTCGCGAGGACGCAATCGCGCTGCGCGCGCAAGCCATGATCCGGACCCGCCACGAGAATGAAATCCAGCGGCGTCCAGTCCGTGCCCTGGTGCAGCTGCTGGAAGAACGCGTGCTGGCCGTTCATGCCGACGCCGCCCCAGATGACCGGAGCGGTGCGGTAATCGACCGTCCTGCCGTCGCGATCGACATGCTTGCCGTTCGATTCCATTTCCAGCTGTTGCAGATACGCGGGCAGTTGCGCGAGGGCTTCCGAATACGGCAGCACGGCGTGCGTCCGCGCGTCCTGGAAATTGATGTTCCAGATGCCGGTGAGCGCGAGCCGCAACGGCAGGTTCCCGCGCGGTTCGGTATTGCGAAAATGACGATCCATCGCGCGTGCGCCCGCGAGCATTTCCTCGAACACCGGCATGCCGAAACGCAGCGCGACCGGCAGGCCGACCGCCGACCACAGCGAGTAGCGGCCACCCGCCCACTCCGGCATCCGCAACTGGTGTTCGCCCGGAATGCCCCCTTCATGCATGGCCGCTACATTCGCGGAAACGCCGATCACCTGTTCGCGCAGCACCTGCGCGCGATCCTTCCCCTGGGACAGCCAGTCGGCGAGCGTCGCGAACGCCAGCGCCGTTTCGGCCGTCGTGAAGGATTTCGAGACGAGCGCAAGGAGGGTGCGCTCGCGCGGCAGCGTGCGCATCAGTTTCGCGAGTGGTGCGGGATCGGGCGTGCTGACGAAATGCACGGCGATACCCTCGTTATCCGGATGCGCGGCATCGAGCACGTCGAGCGCGAGCGCGGGACCGAGGTGCGAGCCGCCGATGCCGATGTGAACCACGTGATCGAAACGGTTTTCGGAACGGACGCGTTCGACGAGCGCTCGCATGCGCGCGCGCTCGTCGATTACGAAGCGTTCCGTTTCGGCATCGCCGACGCCGTCGCCCGGCTCCGCGCGCAGAGCCATGTGCAAGGCGGCGCGCTGTTCGGTGTGATTCACTTTTTCGCCCCGCCAGAGCGCGTCCCGCGCACCGCTGAAATCGCGCGCGTCAGCGAGTGCGAACAGGGCGTCGAGGATTTCACGGTCCAGGCGCTGGCGGGAGATGTCGAGGAAAATGCCGGCAGCCTCCGCCGACAGGTCTTTTGCACGTTCGGGATCGGCGCGAAAGGTATCGCTGATACGGCGGTCCTGCCGGCCGCGCCGCAGTTCGGCGAGCCGTTGCCATTCCTTGCTGGCGGTTATCGATTCCATGCGTACGCCCCCTCTTGCGCAATCCAGGTCGATAAAAGTGTTTTGGACAGGATTTTTTTAAGACTACCGAATCCTGTAAATCCTGTTGATCCTGTCCATTGCCCTTGTAAAAAAGCCGCCCCGGTTCCCGGCGCGGCTCTGGTTTTCGGACGCCCGGAAACTCAGGCGGCCTGCACCGGGATCGCGTTGCGCGAGCCCGTGATGTTGTTGTGCTCGTCCACGTAGATCAGGCGCGGCTTGTGCGCGGCGACCTCGGTCTCGGGCATGGCGCCGTAGGCGCAGATGATCACGCGATCGCCCGGGCGCGCCTTGTGGGCCGCGGCGCCATTGACGGAAATGACTTTCGAACCGCGCTCGGCCTGGATGGCGTAGGTCGTGAACCGCTCGCCATTGGTCACGTTGTAGATCTGGATCTGCTCGTACTCGTGGATGCCGGCGGCCTCCAGGAGATCGATGTCGATCGCGCAGGAGCCTTCGTAATCCAGCTCCGCGTGTGTCACGCAGGCACGGTGCAATTTGCATTTCAGCAGGGTCACGTGCATTGCAATACCTTGATTCAGAAGGATTTCAAGACCAGTCCGGAGGCTGTGCTCGCATCCTCCGGCCGGATGGAATTGCGCATTTTACGTGAGCCGATTTACCCGCCTCAAGTTGCCAGCGGGAAATGGCGGTTTCCATACGTGTTTTTACTCAGCGCGGATCCGAAGATTGTCGATCAGGCGGGTATTGCCTAGGCGCGCCGCGGCGAGGATGACCGCATCCCCGGCTCCCCGCGGGGCCGCGAGATCCGCGGCGTTGCGAACAGCGACGTATTCAGGACGGAATCCCGCCGCGGCGAGCCGCTCCATGCCCGCGTCTTCGATCACGTTCACGGCCTCCCCCGCCCGCAAGCGGCCGCCGAGCTCCTGGAGAATTTCGTAAAGGCGCGGCGCGATCTGCCGCTCCTCCGCGGAGAGATACTGGTTGCGCGAACTCATGGCGAGGCCGTCCGCCTCGCGCGCCGTCGGCGCGCCGAGGATTTCGACGGGAAACGCGAGATCGCGCACCATGCGGCGGATCACCGCCAGTTGCTGGAAATCCTTTTCGCCGAAGACCGCGGCGTCAGGCAGCACGAGATGAAACAGCGTCGCGACGACCGTCGCCACGCCGCGAAAATGTCCCGGCCGGTGCGTGCCGCAGAGCTGGTCGGCGAGCGACGCCGGCACTTCGACGAAGGTCGTCTCCCCGGTGCCGCCCGGGTACATTTCCGCGACCGAGGGCAGGAACAGAAGGTCCGCGCCGGCCGCGGCGAGCTTCGCGGCGTCTTCGTTTTCGGTGCGCGGATAGCGGTCGAAATCCTCGTTCGGCCCGAACTGGGTCGGGTTCACGAACACGCTGGCGACAACGCGATCTGCCGACTTGCGCGCGCGTTCGACCAGTTGCAGGTGGCCGGCATGAAGATTGCCCATGGTCGGCACGAAGGCGATGCGTTCGTCCCTGATGCGCCAGCCACGAACGATTTCGCGCAACTCGGCGACCGTGCGTACGAGGTGCATGGGAGCGTTCCTAGTCGAAACAGTGTTCGGGCGCGGGATAGGTTCCGTCGCGCACCTCGGCGACGTACTTCTGCACGGCCTCCAGCGGCGACGCCGCCCCGGCCATGTAGTTCTTCGCGAACTTCGGCCGGCGCCCCGGCGTGATGTCGAGCATGTCGTAAAGCACGAGAATCTGCGCGTCGACATCCGGGCCCGCGCCGATGCCGATCACGGGCACGGGGACCGCCGCAGTGATTTCCTTCGCCAGCGCGCTCGGCACCAGCTCAAGCAGCAGGATGTCCGCGCCTGCGTCCACAAGCGTTTTCGCATCGCTCACCATCTGTCTCGCCGCGTCCTGCTCGCGGCCCTGCACCTTGAAGCCGCCGATCTTGTGCACCGACTGCGGCCGCA
>DASVCH010000017.1:0-3853 GCA_036381715.1 Gammaproteobacteria bacterium
CGCGATGCGCAGCACCGTGGATTTGCCGGAACCCGACGGGCCGATCAGCGCGACCTTTTCGCCCGCGCCGAGCGCGAAATCGAAATCCTCCAGCACCGTGTTCGCGCCGAAGCGTTTCGTGACTTTCGAAAATTCCAGCACTGAATCAGCGGCGGATGGCATGGCGAATCTCCAGGTAGCGGACGGCCCAGGATGCAACCAGACTGACGACAAGGAACACGACGCCCGTGATGGTCAGCGGTTCGAGATAGCGAAACGACTGCGCGCCGATGAGTTTCGCGGTCTGCAGCATTTCCATGACGGTGATGGCCGCAAGCAGCGGCGTGTCCTTGAACATCGCGATGAGATAATTGCCGAGCATGGGCAAGGTCGGTTTTACCGCCTGCGGCAGGATGATGCGAAGCCAGGCCGCCGACGGCGGCAGGTTGAGCGCGCGCGCCGCTTCCCATTGTCCGCGCGGCACCGCTTCAATCCCCGCGCGATAGACTTCCGCGGTGTAGCAGGAATAATGCAGGCCAAGCGCGAGAATGCCCGTCACCAGCGGCGAGAGTGCGACGCCGTAATCCGGCAGCACGTAGTAAAGAAAATACAGCTGGATCAGCAGCGGCGTTGAGCGCACGAACTCGACGATCCACGACGCGCTTCTTGCAAGCACTCGCCATGGCGCCATGCGGGCGACGGCCCAGACAAGACCAAGCACGACGGCGAAAGCGAAACCCGCAAGCGTTGCCTGCAGCGTGACGGCGAACGCGCGCAGGATTTCGGGCAGCACTTCGAAGGTGTATTCCCAGCTCCAGATCATGCCGCGCCTCCGCGATGGCGCGTGACCGTGCGTTCAAGGCGGCGCATGCCGAAGACGAGGACCTGCGCGACGAGGAAATAGATCAGCAGTGTCAGCGCGAACAGCGGGACGGTGTCGAGCGTCGCCGCGCGTTGCACCTGCGCGGTGAAGGTGAGTTCGGACAGCGTGATGAGCGACACCAGCGCGGTGTTCTTCAAAAGCTCGATGAGAAGATTGCCCGCCGGCGGCAGCATCATCGGCAGCGCCTGCGGCAGGATCACGCGGAACAGGATCTTTCGTTCGTCGAGATTGAGCGCGCGCCCGGCTTCCCACTGCCCGCGTGGCACGTTCGTGATTGCGCTTCTTACGACCTCCGCGCCGTACGCGCCGCTGTTCAGCCCGAGCACCAGCACGCCGGTCGCGAGCGCCGGCAGGCTGATGCCGAAAAACGGCAGCGCGAAATAGAACCAGAACAGCTGCACCAGCGCGGATGTGCCGCGGAAGGTTTCGACGTAGACATTCGCCGGCCAGCGCAGCCAGCGTCGCGGCGAGCGCCTCCCAAGTCCCGCGGCGACCGCCAGCAGCAGCGCGAGGACCGCGCCGCCGACGGTAAGTTGCAGCGTGACGCGCAGGCCTTCGATCAGCGCGGGCAAGTGCGTCTGCAGGAAATCAATCATCGCCGGATGCCTCGCACAGCTGCGTTGCCGTGACCTTGCCTGGCAGCGTGTTCTCGCCGAAACCGAACGGCTTGACGAGCTCGACGTGTTTTGGCGTGCCGACCGTCGCGTTGAGCACCTGGTTGAAGGCGTTGCGGAACGCCTTGTCGCCCTTCCGAAAGCCGAAGGCGCCGAAGCCCTTGACGGTCTCGCCATCGATCACGAGATCCTTGAACGGCTCGGCACGTTCCAGCGGCGCGCCGGTCTTGCCCAACAGGTCGTTCACGGTAAGGCTGGTGCCGGCATAAGCTGAAACGCGTCCGGCCGCGACGCCGTCCACGGCGGAAGGCGCGTCGGGAAAGATGCGAATACGAGAATCGGGAATGCCGGCCTCGCGCGCATATTGCAACTGGATCGCGCCGGTGACGACGCCGAGCGTCGCTTCCGGCGTATCGCGCAGGTCGCGGTAGCCGTGCAGGTCGAGCGGATTGCCGGCGGGCACGACGAAGGCTTCGCCAATGGCGTAGGTCGGATCGGAAAAGAGAATTTCCTGGCAGCGCAACGGCGTGATGTACATGCCCGCCGCGATCACGTCGAAACGGCCGGCCTTCAGCGCGGGAATCAGCGAACCGAACTCTGTCAGTACGCCTTCGATTTCCGCGACGCCGAGCTGGCGGAAGATCAGGCGCGCGAGTTCCGGCGCTTCGCCGGTGAGCCGGCCGGTTTCGGTATCGACGTAGGCATACGGCGCTTCGTTCGCGAAGCCGACGCGCACGACGCCGGTTTCGCGAATGCGCTTCAGCGTGTCGCCGCCCGTGGCCGTGCTGCCGTCAAGTTCGCCGGGCCGCGGCCACAGCCAGACGAGCAGCAAGGCAACGGCGAACACGACAAGCGTGTTACGCAATATTCGCAACACGAAAACCCCCTTCGTTGTGTCATTCTTCTATGCGCTGCCGCGTCAGCCGGATTCGATCGCCACAATGGGCGCGAAGTCCTTGCGGTTGGCGATGTGCTGCGGCCGCGGCTTCAGGCCGCAGAACGGTTCGACCAGCGTGTTCTCGACACTGTTGAACACGATGAACACGTTGCTGCGCGGCAGCGGCGTGATGTTCGAGTTCGAGCCGTGCATCATGTTGCACTCGAAGAACGTCACCAGTCCGGTCGAGCCTGTCGGCGAAACGATGCCGCCTTCCTCGAACATCTTCCCGAGACTCGCATCGTCGGGCACGCCGACTTCCTGCTTCTGCAGCGAATGCCGGTAGTTGTCCTCCGGGGTTTCGCCTCCGCAACTCAGGAATTTGCGGTGCGAGCCCGGAATGACCATCAGCGGCCCGTTGTACTCGGTGTTCGGCGACAGGCTGATGGAGCAGCTCACCGCGCGCATGTTCGGCATGCCGTCCTCGACGTGCCAGGTCTCGAAATCCGAATGCCAGTAGAAACCGGTGCCGCGAAAGCCGGGCTTGTAGTTGATGCGCGTCTGGTGGAAATAGACGTCGCTGCCCAGCAGTTGTCTCGCGACACTGACGATGCGTTCATCGCGGCACAGGCGGCCGATGACCGCGCTCAGGTGATGGATGTCGAAGACGGAGCGCACTTCGCCGCTGTCCGGTTCCGTGACGGTCTCGTCCATCGCCTTGACGTTGCGGTCGTGGCCGAGGCGCGCCAGTTCGTCCTGGTAGGCGCGCAGTTCCTTCTCCGAAAAGAAATTGTCGAATGTCAGGAACCCGTCGCGCTCGTATTTCTCGAGATGTCCCGCCGAGAGCGGTCCGTGCGTTGCGGAGCCCCAGACCACCGGATCCTTGCGTTCCAGCAGTCGCGGCTCTCTTCCGATACGTGACGGATAACGGTCGGCGATCTGTCCGTGCGTCTCGACAACCATTGACATGACGTTACCTCCGCGCTTTCTTCCATTCGACGTTGAATGACATGCAATCTCCGGCGGCGCTTTTCAACCCGGCTTCACGCCGCGTCGTCCGAGGCCGGGTAAGCGCCCGTCTCGTCGTGCACTTCCGTACCGCTGACCGGCGGATTGAACACGCAAACCATGCGCATGTGCGTGCCCTTGTTGGCGCGCAGCACGTGCTTGTCGTTGTCGTTCAGCGCGTAGATGGTGTCCTTTTCCAGCGGATGCGTTTCACCGGTTGCGACGTCCAGGATTTCGCCCTTGCCCTCGATCAGGTAAACCGCTTCGAGATGGTTCTGGTAGTGCATCTCCAGCTCGGCGCCTTCGTGAATGACGGTGTCGTGCACCGAGTAACCCATGCCGTCGCCTTTAAGCAGAAGGCGGCGGCTGGTCCAGCCAAGATGCTTGCCGCCGACTTCCTTGTCGGTGCCGATGAGATCTTCAAGTTTCCTGACAATCATTCGCTTTTGTTTCTCCGTTTGGTGGTTCTGAATTGTGAGAGGTGAGAAGTGA
>DASVCH010000018.1:0-14117 GCA_036381715.1 Gammaproteobacteria bacterium
CGGGGACACGCCGCGAAGAGTGCGAAGGGCAATGGACAGGATTAACGGGATTTTTCAGGATTGACAGGATGTTCGTGTAGGAGCGCCCTCCCGGGCGCGATATCGAACAATCGGCCGCGGGAAGTCTCGCGTGCGGGAGACGGCGTCCTGCAATACCGGCAAGGTTTGAGGGTGCGATGTGGGAGCGCACTTCAGTGCGTGAAAATCGGCCGCGGAGCGGCCTCCTACGACATCCCGCGTGTTTCGGTATGCATCCAGGCGGTGAAAAACCGAAAAAAAGGGCGCCCGAAGGCGCCCTCAAGGTCACGCGGTTGAAGAATCATTTTCACTGCGGCGGCGGAGTCTCCAGGTTCTCCGAACGGCTGATCAGCACGGCATCTCCGCTCGGTTTCGGTCCGTCTCCCGACAGGGTATCGCCCTTGCGGGCGGGAAGACCCTGGTCGTTGAAAAGGATCTCCGCGACATTGATCGCCACCACGTTGCGGCCCCCGTCCAGCAGGCCGTAGAGGCGGTTGCGTTCCGCGTCCAGCGCCAGATCGGACAGGTCCTCGACATCGACGTTGAACCCGGGTACGGGCAGGGTGTTTTCAACGACGAGGGTATCGGTCACGGACTCGGGATCGGCGACCTCGAACCGGTAAAGAACCTGCGGGACATCTATGTACCGGGCAAAAAGGTGCTGCCCCGTATCATCGTAAGCGTCTCCCGCCAGCATAGGGGTACTAGTAATAAAGCCGAAGAGGAAACTGCCATCATCATCAATGAGGGTCTCCGCTCCCAACAGCAGTTGGCCCGGCGCATAGCGGTAGATGGAATCTTGCGCGGTATCGGTTATGTCGCCCGAGTGGACATAGAGCGTGTTGATATTGATCGAACCGGGACCGATCACGGCCTTGCGAAGCACGGAGCTGCCGTCGTCGCGGGTACTCAGCACATAAACGGCCTCGTTCCCCACATCGCCTTCCACGAGCAGGTCGCCGTTCAGCGGCAGCTCGTCGCCGACGGGCAGCTGGGTCAACGCGGCGGACCCGATGCCCAGGCTGGAGGCCGGGATTGTCGCCAGGCCGCCAGCGTCATTGGTCGTCAGCCACAGCTTGTCGATGTGAAGGTCCATGCCGCCGAAGGTCGTGGGCAGGCCGTCCGGAACTTCATAGATCTTCGCGCTGCGCAGGCCGTCGGCGATGTCGACGGTCTGCAGGGACCTCTCCGAAAGCACCACCAGGCGGTCATTCTCGGCATCGAGTTCGAGCGCGAACGGTGCGTCGAAGTCGGCGCCGCTGCCGATCTGCAAGGCTTCGGGCACCATGGCATCCCGCAATTCGGCGCCCAGCGTGAAGGTCGCGATGCCTTGCGGGAGACCGGCATCCGCGACCCAGGCGTACAGGTCGCCGCCGCCATTCACCAGCATGATGTCGCTCGGTGCAACGAGATCGATCGAGGGCGTCAGGGCGTTGCTGACGACGATCTCCCGCTGGCCCGTTTCGGGATTGATGCGGAATATCGGCCTGAAATGTTCGACGTTGTTGGCGTCGACTTCCCTGCCCTGATCGAGAACGTAGATCGTGCCGCTTGCCTGGTGCACCGACAGCGCGTACGGCTTGTCGAGACCAAACGTGCTGATCTGGTTGTTCTCGCTGACGATGGTCCGGTCGCCGCTGTCGTAATCCACCGCAATGACGCGGCGCAGGTCGTTGCCGACACCGGTGCCCTCGTAGGTGATCACGTAGACGGTATCGGTGCTGTTCCGCAAGGCCAGATCCCATGCACCATTGAGCCCGACGTTACCCGCGCCGATGCGCTGGGTGGGATCGCTGCTGAAGCGCGAAACGACACGGAACGGCTGCGCTGCATTGTTTTCGTCGAATTCGACCAGCTGAGCATCAGGCAGGTCCTGAATAAACAGAAACGTTCCGTTTCTGCCTGGTTCAAGGCCTACCGATGCAGCGACATCGGTCGATATCGCCACCCGGGCTCCCGTTGTGATATCGATGGCAAAAAGCCGGCAAAGATTCGAACAGTTCCAGGTGATCAGGCGACCGTTCGATGCATCGAACAGCAGGTTCGATGCGAATTCGATTGCTTCCCCGCTGCCAACCGTGTCGCTGGAGATGACGCGGCGCTGCCGGGTAGCGAGATCGATGCTGACGAAGGTGTCCGTACCTTGCAGCGCGTAGACGATGCCGCTGGCGTCGTCGAATGCCACTGCGCGCGGGTTTTCGGTGAAGAAATCGCTGTCGCGAAGGATTTCCACGCTCCGCTGGCTGGACCTGAGGCCCACCGAATCGGTCATCTCCAGCGTGAACACGTTCTGGCCGACATCCAGATCCACGACCATCTGCCAGTGACCGTCGGCGCGGACGATGCCTTCCAGCGGGTTGCCTTCATTGTCGAAGCCGGTGATGACGGCTTCTGCCGGCCGATGATTTTCGGTGAAACGCCCGGTCAGCGTGACGGTCTCCGCCTGGGTGACGGATTTCGGCGTCGGGAAGTCGATGCTGAACTCGGGCGCGGCGTTGTCGCCGGTGGTCACGCTGACGCCGGCGACCCTGGCGTTCGGTTCGTCGCCGAGCGTCACGAGCACGGACTTCGTGTTGCCGATGACGCTGTCCGCCGTGACCTGGAGCTCGATGATGTCGCCGGCGACAACGTCCTTGGGGTCCGCGTTGAACTCGGTGGCGATGCCATCGTGAACGACACGGAAGACCGCGCCGCTCTGGCCCCGCGCCTGGATGGAGCCCACGAAACCGGCAAGCGGGCCCGACGTGAACAGGTGAACGGAACCGGGATCGGCGCTCGCGATGGCGGGCGGCGTGAAGCTGAAATCGTTCGGTTCGACGTCCAGCGTTCGCACCGTGACACTGGCGGAAACGCCGATGCTGCCGATGCCGAGATGAACCGTGCCGGTGCGCTCGGCGTTCGCCGCCGCGGGCGCGGTGAGTTCCACCGCGAGCGTCTGGCCCGCGGTGATGTTGCCGCCCGCGCCAAAAGCCTCGCCGTCAATGGAAACCCGGATGCCCTCGCCCTCGACGGTGACGGACAAGGGGCCATCGAAGCCGCTGACGGTCACCGGCCCGGCCGTGACGGCCTGGCCGGGCAGGGCTTCCAGCGTGGCCGTGCCGAAGGAGAATTCGTTCGGCACCACGTCCGCGGTGACGATGGAGAAGGCGGCTTCCCCGGCGCTTTCGCCGCTGCCGACGCGAACGGTGACAACGCGCTGCGGCTCCTCGTCTTCACTCGGTGCCGTCGCCTTGACCTGCACGGTCTGTCCGGCGCTGATCACGGCCGGTCCCGGGCTGAAGGCGCCGCCGTCGATTGCCACCTGTGCGTTCGCGGCGGCGGGGGCAATGATCTCGACCGGCAGTTCGCCGTCGAAGCCCGCCAGCGTCACGACGGGAGAAAGCGCTTCCTCGCCGTGTTCCGCTTCGTACGGCGAGCCGAAATCGAACGGCAGCGGCGTGACGTCCCTTGTGCGCGTGACGATTTCAAACGCGCCGGTCTGACGGTCGTCGCCTTCGCCGACGTGCAGGAGCACGACCTGGCTGGCGGCGAAATCGCCGGCGGCGGTCGCGCCGATCCTTACGGTGTCGCCGGCCGAAACCAGCGTGCCGTTTTCAACGGCCGCGCCGTTGACGAAAACCTGCGCCTGCGCTTCGCTCGCGGCTTCGGCGCTCACCGGCAGCTCGCCCTCGAAACCGCTCAATGCGACGACGCGCGATTCCGCGCTGCTGCCCGGTTCGGCGTTCACGTGCTTGCCGAAGACGAACGGATCCGGCCGGTTGACGCCTTCCGGTTCCGCCAGCGTGGTGACCCGGAAGTAGCGGGTCCGGGCGGTTGCGTCCTCGCCGACGGTCACGCGGGCGCGGGTCTCGGTTGCGAACTGGCTGGCGGTGTGTACGCGCACGGAAAGCTCGTCGCCGGCGGTGACCAGGCCGGGCGCGGACGTGAACTCGCCGCCATTGATGCTGTATTCGCCGCCGCTGATGGTGAGCGGCAGGCCGGCGAATTCACCCGACAGGGTGGCGGCGGGGTCGGTGACCACGTCGGTGTCGAGTGCGGCGCCGGTGACAGCCGCAAGCTCGAAAGCGCCGGGACTGCCCGCGGCGTCTTCACGCGCGGTCACTTCGATGCCGGCGGTGATTTCGTTCTCGCCGTTGGAAAAACGCACGGTGCGTGTCGCCGGTTCGCCAGGCTCCGCGGGCGCCGTCACCTCGAAGGCAACGGACTGTCCGGCGACGATCTCGACGGGGCCCTCGACGAACGGGCTGCCGTCCACGGAAATCCGCAGGCCCTCGTCCGCGCTGACGCTCAGCACGCCGGTGAAACCGTCGATGACGGCCGCATCCGTGAAACCCTGGCCGCCCGGCTCCAGGCCGTTCACGGCGGGAATCACGATGGCGTCGGCGGGCAGCGAGGAATCCACCCGCGTGGCGACCGTGAACGTGGTGCCGTAGGTCAGTTCGGCGCCATCGGTAATGGTGACGGCGACCTGCACCTGCTCGCCCGAGCCTTCCGGCGCGGTCGCGCGCAGGCTCAGCTTGTCGCCGGCGTTGATGGTGCCGGCGGCATCCGTGCAGTTGTCGCCGTTTTCGTCCTTGACGAGGTTGATGCAGTACGCGCCGCCCTCGACGCTGATGGTCATGGCATCCGTGAAGCCGGCCATCGTGGCTTCATCGGAATATACGAGCGCGCCCGGTGCGGCGTTGCCGACGGGCGTGAAGGTGAATGGCGTGATGGTTTGCGGATCCGGCTGTGGAACGGGATCCGGATCCGGATCGGGATCGGGGTCCGGCGGGTTGCCACCGCCGCCGCCGCCGCCGCCGCAGGCGGCCAGTGAGAGCGCCAGCAGAAGCGGCGCGATAAAGCGTTTCAGGAAAAGTGTGTCGCGTCCCGTCATGATGCTTTCCTCCATGTCGATGGAAATTGGCCCTCGGGCCAGCCGAATGATTTATTCAGGCGGGAACGAACAGGGAAATCGGAAACACCCCGAGGCTTTGACGGGTAATCCCCCAAACCGGGGAAAATGTGACGTGCGGGAGGGGCAACGCCCGGCATCGGGCTGCGCGAGCGATTTATTGTCGGGTCTTCGATTCGCTTGCGGAATGCCGTCTTCGGGAATGTACAATTGCCGGGAACTTCTCCCCGGTTGACGTCCATGCAGGCCATCGAACAATTTCCCGACGGCATTTCCGCGGTCGACACCGGCTATGTCAGGCCCCGTCTTGCGGCGAGTCATATCATCCTGCGCGGCGGACGCGCGGCATTCGTCGATACCGGCACGACGCGCTCGTTGCCGAAACTCCTGGCGGGACTGGAAGAGAACAATATTCCGCCGGAGTACGTGGATTACGTGTTCATCACGCACGTGCATCTCGATCATGCTGGCGGCGCGGGCGCGATCATGCAGCAGCTGCCGAACGCGACGCTGGTCGCGCATCCGCGCGCCGCAAAGCATCTCGCGGTTCCCACCAGGCTGGTCGAGGCCACCAACGCGGTTTACGGCGAGAAGAATTTCAAGCGGCTCTACGGCGAGATCATCCCGGTGCCGGAAAGCCGCATCCGCACCGTGCAGGACGGGGAACGGCTGTTTCTCGGCGGCAGCCCGCTCGAGTTCCTGCACACGCCGGGGCACGCGCTCCATCACTACTGCATTCACGACCGCGAAGCGAACGCGGTTTTCACCGGCGACACCTTCGGCGTGTCCTACCGCGAGTTCGATACCGCGAAAGGCGCGTTCATCTTTCCCGCCACGACGCCCACGCATTTCGATCCCGAGCAGGCGCACGCATCCATCGACCGGCTGCTGTCACTGAAAACCGAGGCCGCCTACCTCACGCATTACAGCCGCGTGACGAATCTCGAAGCGCTCGCCGAGGACCTGCACGGCGACCTGGTGGCGTTCGTGGAGATCGCGAAACGCTGCGCGGGACGCGAGGACCGCGTCGATGAAATGAAACGCATGATGCGCGCCTACCTTGGCGCGCGGCTGGACGAGCACGGCTTTCCCGACAACGAGAAGCGCCGCGACGAGTGGCTGAACATGGATGTGGACCTGAACGCGAAGGGCCTTGCGGCGTGGCTGGATCGCCAGTCGTGACGCACCGGCCCTGATTCATTCCGCGTCTTCCCGCCGGGAGTGACGCGCGGGACTTTCAGAAATCCCTTCAATACGCGGACGTGTGCAGCCGGAACGTGCTGCGTCGCCTTGCGGGGCTCTCCCTGGACGAGAGCGCCGCGTCTGCCGCCGCGAGGTGGGACGCTATCCGCAACGCGGACGACGTGACCGCGTCGATGTCGACCGGCCGCGCCACGTAGCGCGGGGTGAGGAGGCGGATTTCGTCGTCTTCGGCGCCGCAGGACTTCGCGCGTATCAGTTCTTCAAGCACGGCGCGCGGCGGAATGTCGCCGCTGTAGGCGTGGACGAGCTCGCTGAACGAGCGCCGGCCGGCGGGTGCGCGAAACGGCAATGTCAGCGGCTCGCCGTTCGAGGCGAGATAGCGGGAATCGGTGATCCAGCCTTCCAGCACGCGCGCGGCGCGGTTCGAGGACCGCAGCGCGCGGTCTTCGGACGGACGCTTCGCGTCGACCAGCCGCAGCACTTCCTTGCGGGAAAGACCGGTGATGCAGGCCACGCGCGACTTGTACTGGCGGTTGCGGCGCGGCGCGCGGAATTCCGGTTCCTTCATCGCGATGTCGACGAACAGCTTGCGCGCGACCTGGTTGAACTCCGGATATGACAGGCCGTAGCGCAGCAGGATTCGCACGATGGGGCGCAGCACCGTTTCGGCGAACAGCAACAGGGTGCGTCGGCCTGCGTCGGCCGGATTCGTGGCGGCTTCCATGTCTTTTCTCCTTCCCTGGGTGCCGGATCATTCCGGCCCGCGTAGTCTGCGCGACGCCTCGCAGGGGAAGCATCCGGTCATGGATTGTTTTTCACCGCGGTTTCCCGGCGTTCGCGGCGCGAAGTTCCCTGATGGTATCCGCGTCCGCAAGGCCGCAATATCGGCGCTCCTTGATGGCCTGCCATGGAAGGTTGCCGATGAAGATCAAGCTGGATGTAGGCAGTCTGCGCCGCGGGATGTTCGTGGCCGAGCTCGACCGGCCGTGGCTCGGCACGCCGTTCCTGTTCCAGGGTTTCCTGATCGAATCCGACGACGAGCTTGAACAGCTGCGCGAGTGCAGCCGGCACGTCTTTGTCGACGACCTGCAATCCAGCCAGTCGCGCGACGTCCAGGATGCGCTGCTCGCCGCCGCCGGCACCATCCGCTCGGGCAAGGTGCGCGCGATCACGGTGGAGTTCGAGGAATGGAAGGGCGCGGCGCGGCTGCGCCGCACCCTGGCGCGCCTCAACGACACGGTGGGGAAATCGCGCGAACGCATCGGCAACGTGATCGAGGACGTGCGCGCCGGCAAGAGCGTAAAGGCGCGGGAGACGCGCCTCGTCGCCAGCGAACTCGTCGACACCGTCAACCGCAATCCGCAGACCGCGCAGTGGATGACCGTCCTGCAAAGCGAGAACCGGAAGATCGCCCAGCATTCGATGAACGTTTCGGTGCTGGCCGCCGCGCTCGGCCGGTTCATGGAATGGAACGACGCGCTGGTCAGCGTCATGAGCGAAGGCGCGCTGCTGCACGATGCGGGCATGTCGCGCGTGCCGCGCTGGATTCTCGACAAGCCGGGGCCGCTGACCCAGCGCGAGTTCCTGCTCGTGCGCATGCACGCCGATTATGCCGCGCGACGGCTCGAGGCCGAGGGCGATTACGATCGCCGCGTGATCGAGATCGTGCGCCATCACCATGAGCGGATCGACGGCAGCGGCTATCCGGCCGGACTGCGCGGCCATGAAATTCCCGCGTATGTGCAGGCCGTCAGCATGGTCGACGTGTATGAATCGATGACCGCGGACAAGCCCTACGAAGCGGCGATGACGCCGTCCCTGGCGCTGACCCGCCTGCACCGCCGCGTCGACACGCATTTCGACCGGCGGCTGGTCGAAGCCTTCATCCGCTGCATCGGCATTTATCCGCTTTCAAGCCTGGTACGGCTGAAGAACGGCGCGCTCGGCATCGTGATTTCCTCCCAGGAGGAAAACCGTCTCAGGCCGGTGCTGCTGCTGGTTCGCACGCCGAACGGCGAGGCGATCATGCCGCGCCGCATGGTCAATCTCGCCATGATGGAATCGCAGGGAATGACGGGGTGGGGAATCGAGAAGATCGCCGATCCGGAGGCGGAGAAGATCGACGTGCGGCGCATCCTGCTGGATGAATTCATGCTGCGCTAGCGCGCCGCTGCATGCCGGTGCGCCGCCCGCTTCGCTTCCAGCGGATGCGTTTCCTGCAGGAAGCCGATCAATGCGCGGCCGTAATCCTCGCCGGCGATCACCTCGTCTTCGCTTCCGGCCCGCGCATTCCCCGCGTTCATTCGCAGCAGCGTCAGCAGCGCAGGCTCGATGGCCTCGTGCAAGCGGTCCGATCCGGGAATGGTCTTCACGAAGCGGCGCGCGCCCAGCATGACCATGCCCTGCAGTTCGTCCGCGCGCGGCCGCTCTCCCTTCGCCATGCGGAGAAACTGCCCGGCCAGCCAGTCCGCCGCCGGGTGCCCCGTTTCCAGCCTGCGCAACCAGTCGACCAGCGCGATGTGCGCCATGCGGTCGACCCGCTCCAGCACGCCCGCGGGTCCGCACCGCACCCAGCCCGGCAACGGCACCACTTCGCTGCCGATCGCGCTTGCCGCAAACGGTCCGGCAGGCATGCACAGCGGCGCGAACTCCAGGTTCCAGCCGCGGCCCGCGCGCAGGGCCATAAGCTCGAAGCCGAAGTTGCCGCGATCCCATTGCAGCCGGAACGTCGCGGGTTCGAAATGCTGGAAAGTTTCGACAAGGCCGCGCGCGCGCAGCGAATGCAGCGCCTGTTCCACGCGGGCGCACATCCCGGCTTCGCCTTTTCTTCCGAATGACAGCAGTTGCATGATGGATTCCATGTGAAACCCTCCCTGGTCGTGGACCCGGCGCAGTCTAGTCGCGCCGCGCGATCGGATTGATCCGGCGATCCCTGACATGGCGCGGTTCGAAGTGTCTGAAAACCGGCGGTCTCCTATGCGAAAATGGCTGGCCTGCCGGCCAATGCGCCCGTCAAATCTTCACTGGAGTTCCCATGAGCAAGCCGTTCACCGCGTATCGCATCCACAACGAAGATGGCCGCATCCAGGCGCGCTTCGAGCAGCTCGCGCTGGATGACCTTTCCGACGGCAATGTCGTCATCAAGGCACAGTACTCGGACGTGAACTACAAGGACGCGCTCGCCGCCACCGGCGCGGGGAAGATCATGCGTTCGTTTCCGCTGGTCGGCGGCATCGACGTCGCCGGCACCGTCGCCGAATCCACGGACCGGCGCTTCGCGAAGGGCGACAAGGTCGTCGTGACGGGCTGCGGCCTGGGCGAGGATCGCGACGGTGGCTTTGCCGAGTACGTGCGCTGCCCCGGCGAGTTCGTCATTCCGATTCCCGAAGGTTTCAACCCGAAGAAGACCATGCAGATCGGCACCGCCGGGTTCACCGCCGCGCTCGCGATTCACCGCATGGAACACAACGGCCTGAAGCCGGATGGCGGTCCGGTGGTGGTGACGGGCGCGACCGGCGGCGTGGGTTCGCTCGCGGTCAACATGCTCGCGGGGCGCGGTTACGAAGTCGTCGCCGTCACCGGCAAGAAGGAATCGCAGGACTACCTCAAGAAGCTCGGCGCCAGCAGCATCCTGCTGCGCGGCGAGATCGACTACGGCCGGCGGCCGCTGGAAAAGGCGACGTGGCAGGGCGCGGTGGACAATGTCGGCGGCGAAATGCTGACCTGGCTGACGCGCACCATGGACTGGTGGGGTTCGATCGCGAGCATCGGCCTTGCCGGCAGCCACGAACTCAACACCACCGTCATGCCGTTCATTCTGCGCGGCGCGAACATTCTCGGCATCAATTCCATGGCCACGCCGCGCAAGCTGCGCCTGAAGATCTGGCAGCGGCTCGCCACGGACCTGAAGCCGTCGAAGCTGAACATGATCGCCGGCAAGGAACTGTCCTTCGAGGAGTTGCCGGGCGCCTTCCAGCCGTTACTCGACGGAAAACAAACGGGCAGGACGCTGATCCGGATTCGCTAGCGCGGTCCCGGACGCAGAAACAAGGGGCGGCGCGTGCCGCCCTTTTTTGATGTTCGCTGATTTTCGCGGCAACTCGCGTCTATCCCACGCAAAAACGCCGCGTTCCGCCGCGAACCGCAGCCTTTTCTCCGGCTTCCATGGTTCCGAAAGCGCTTCTCGTTTAAAATTCCGCTTCTTTGCGCCTTCACTTCCGGACTACAGGAACGTTCATGACCCCGATTTCCGCAGGCAGCCGGTTCCGCGCCGCCGTCGAGGCCCACCGCCCGCTGCAGGTGGTCGGCACCATCACCGCCTACGCGGCCCGGATGGCGAAAAATGCCGGCCATCACGCCATTTATCTCTCCGGCGGCGGCGTTGCCGCCAATTCGCTCGGCATGCCGGATCTCGGCATTTCCTCGATGGAAGACGTGCTCATCGACATCCGCCGCATCACCGACGCCTGCGACCTGCCGCTGCTGGTGGACGCCGACACCGGCTGGGGCGGCGCGTTCAACATCGCGCGCACGGTCCGCTCCTTCATAAAGGCCGGCGCCGCCGCCATGCACATCGAGGACCAGGTCGCGCAGAAGCGCTGCGGCCACCGCCCGGGCAAGGAAATCGTCTCCAAGGCGGAAATGGTCGATCGCGTGAAGGCCGCGGTGGATGCGCGCACGGACGAGAGCTTCGTCATCATGGCGCGCACCGACGCGCTTGCCGCCGAAGGCATGGAGCTCGCCGTCGAACGTGCCGTTGCCTGCGTGGAGGCCGGCGCGGACATGATCTTTCCGGAAGCCGTGAAGACGCTGGAACAGTTCCGGCAGTTCAAGGACGCGGTGAAAGTGCCGATCCTCGCGAACATCACCGAGTTCGGCAAGACGCCGCTGTTCACGCGCGACGAACTCAAGGATGCTGGCGTCGACATCCAGCTGCTGTGCTGCGGCGCCTACCGCGCCATGAACAAGGCCGCGCTGCACTACTACGAAACGGTGCTGCGGGAAGGCACGCAGAAGAACATCATCGACGACCTGCAGACGCGGGATGAGCTGTACAGGCACCTCGACTATTACGCGTACGAGCAGAAGCTCGACGACTTGTTCGCAAAGAAATAGGAAGAGAGAAGGAAGAAGGTAGAAGAGGAGCATCTTCTACCTTCTCTCTTCTTCCTTCTACCTGCATTTGACCAGGAGAAGAACATGGCAGAAGCAAAAAAACAGACCAACACCGCCGGCCTCGCCGGCATCACCGCCGGTGAAACCGCGATTTGCACGGTCGGCAAGGAAGGCGCCGGCCTGACCTACCGCGGTTACGACATCTACGACATGACCGCGAAGGGCACGTTCGAGGAAGTCGCCTTCCTGCTTCTGCACGGCAAGCTGCCGAACAAGGCGGAACTCAACGCATTCAAGAAACGGCTCATGGCGAACCGCAAGCTGCCGAAGGCGCTGCGCGAAACGCTGGAAGCGATCCCGGCCGACACGCACCCGATGGACGTGATGCGCACGGGCTGTTCCATGCTCGGCAATCTGGAACCGGAGAAGGCCGACTTCTCCAACCAGGTGAAGATCGCCGAGCGGCTGCTCGCCGCCTTCCCCGGCATCGTCTGCTACTGGTGGCGCTTCTACGAAGAAGGCAAGCGCATCAACACCGAATCGAAGCAGGACACGACGGCGGGACACTTCCTGCAACTGCTGCACGGCCGGAAGCCGAAGGAACTGCACGTCAAGGCGATGGATTCCTCGCTGATCCTTTACGCCGAGCATGAATTCAACGCATCGACCTTCACCGCGCGCGTCATCACCGCGACGCTGTCGGATTTCCATTCCGCCGTCACCGGCGCCATCGGCGCGCTGCGCGGTCCGCTGCACGGCGGCGCGAACGAAGCGGCCATGGAACTGATCGAGAAATTCAGGACGCCGGAAGCCGCTGACGCGGGCATCCGCAAGATGCTCGACGAGAAGGCGAAGATCATGGGCTTCGGGCATCGCGTCTATAAAGAGTTCGATCCGCGCAACCGCGTCATCAAGGAATGGGCGCGCCAACTGGGCGAGCAGGTCGGCGACACGCGGCTTTATCCCGTTTCCGAGGCGATCGAGAAAGTCATGTGGGACGAGAAGAAAATCTTCCCGAACCTCGATTTCTATTCCGCCAGCGCGTACCACTTCATGGGCATTCCGACGGAACTGTTCACGCCCATCTTCGTCATGTCGCGCATCACCGGCTGGTCCGCGCACATCATGGAGCAGCGCGCGAACAACCGCCTGATTCGTCCCGCCGCCGATTACACCGGTCCGGGCCTGAAACGCTGGACCGCCATTGAAAATCGTGCGGGCGCGAAGAAGAAAAAGAAAACCGCGAAGAAGAAATCGTGATGTAACCGCAGGGCGGGCCTTGCCCGCCTTTCGAGGCCGAGCGGACCTTGTCCGCCTTATGGGTAATCGCCATGCTGAGAATACTTGTCGTCGCCATCGTGCTTCTCGCGGCCGCGTACTTTTACCTGAACCAGGGCGGTGAAGACGCGCGCCCGCTGGAAACGCAGCAAAAGGCGCTGGAACAGGCAAGGGAAGTCGAAAAGACCGTGCAGCAACAGGCCGCGGACCTGCGCGAGCAGATCGACAGGCAGACCGATGGCGCGGGCGACGATGACGATCGCTCCTGATCTTCGCGTCGCGGATGCCGGCGATCTCGCGGACGTCCAGGCGCTGCTGAAAGGCGCGGGATTGCCGTTTGAAGACCTTGCGGCGCACGCGATGCGCGATTTCATCGTCCTGCGAAAGCCGGCGGGCGAACTGGTCGCCGCCGGCGGCGTCGAGCGCTACGACACGGACGGCCTGTTGCGTTCCGTGGTCGTGAGCGATTCGGTGCGCGGCACGGGCCTCGGAGTGGCAATCACGCGTGCCGTCGAGAACCACGCGCGCGATCAGGGCGTCACCACGCTGTACCTGTTGACGACCACCGCAGCCGAATACTTCCCGCGCCGGGGTTACGAAAGCTTCGACCGCAGCGCCGTTCCGGCCGCGATCGCGCAAAGCGCGGAATTCGCTTCGCTGTGTCCCGCGAGCGCCGTGTGCATGAAGAAGGACCTGGAGTAAGCCGATGTTCGGAATCCTGTCGCTGACGAGCTACCTCTCGGCCATGGCCGCAACCGGCGTGTTCTGGCTCGGTCTGAGCGAGGAATCGCTGCTGTTCCGCATCGCCGGCGCGGCGATTGCGACCTTCGGCATCTGGATCGCCGAAAGCGCCGAACGCCGGACGCGTTCCAGCCGCGCATCGCAGGCCGCGACGCTCAACGGACTGCTGCTGCTGGTGATGACGATAATTTCGCTGTACCTGCATTTCACCGGTTAGACCAGCGGAATGAACGACCGTGACCGTGAGTTGATTCCGATCGGCGAAATGCTTGTGGCGATCCCGGTCGGCGCAATTGGCATGGCAGCAGTAGTCGCCATGTTTGCCTTGCGCAAGGAATTGGACGTGGCGTACGCGATTTGCGTCGCCGGCGGCGCAATCCAGGGCGCCTCCATTGCGACAGGAACAGTGTTGCGGCGTTACGGACGCCGCAGCCTTGGAACCGGGATTGTGCTGACGGGGAGTGCGCTGTTGGTTTTGTCGCTCGCATTGTCCGCGACGATGCGAATGAATGTTTTTTAATACGATAAGGAAAGGTAAGAGAATGTCCGCACACGACATGAAATCCGCGAAGCGCCCGGACCCGGAGAAGGTCCTCGTCGATATCGCCGACTACGTCATCAATTACGAAATCAAGTCCACGGAAGCGTTCGAGACCGCGCGCTACTGCCTCATGGACACGCTCGCCTGCGGCATGATGGCGCTGAAGTATCCGGCCTGCACCAAGCTGCTGGGCCCCGTCGTGCCGGGTGCGGAAATGAAGAACGGCGTGCGTGTGCCGGGAACGAGCTACGAGCTCGATCCCGTGCAGGGCGCGTTCAACATCGGCGCCATGGTGCGCTGGCTCGATTTCAACGATACCTGGCTGGC
>DASVCH010000019.1:0-22793 GCA_036381715.1 Gammaproteobacteria bacterium
GCCTGTTCGCGTGGTTCCGCACGCTGGGGCTGCTTGACGAGATCGAGGCCTGGTCGCCGGACCACGTTCACGCGCACTGGGCGACCTATCCGTCGACGGCAGCGATGACGATTTCCCGCCACATCCGGCGGCCGTTCAGCTTCACGGCGCACGCGCACGACATCTTTCTCGACGATCAGCTCATGCGTGAGAAGCTCCGATCCGCGGCATTCGTCGCGACCATCTCGAATTTCAACCGGGAATACCTGCGCCGCCGCTATCCGCAGGCGGCGAAGGCGCGCATCGAGGTCGTTCATTGCGGCGTGCCGCATCACGAACAGCACGGCGGTCCGCGGCGCGAGCGCCGCCTGGGCCGCGGCAATGACCGCAAGCCGCTGATCGTATCCGTCGGCCGGATGGACGAGGTCAAGGGATTTCCCGCGCTGCTCGGCGCCTGCGCGGCACTGAAACGCGAAGGCTTTCGCTTCCGCTGCGAGATCATCGGCGACGGCCCGGAACGAAAACGGCTGGAAGACCTGCGCGATGCGCTCGAACTTCGTGACCAGGTCGAAATGGCGGGTGCGCGGCCCTCGCAGGAGGTCGAACGCAGGCTCGCGGAAGCGGACGTGTTCGTGCTGGCGTCGCAGCGTTCCCGGCAGGGCAACATGGACGGCATTCCCGTTGCGCTGATGGAAGCCATGGCGTCGGGAACGCCGGTTGTCAGCACGGCTGTCTCCGGCATTCCCGAGCTCGTCGAGGATGGCGAAACCGGCCTGCTGGTGCCGCCGCGCGATCCCGCGGCGCTGGCGAACGCCATCCGCCGCATGCTCGAAGACGAAACACTCAGGACGCGTTGCACCGCGGGCGCAATGCGCAAGGTCAGAAACGAATTCGACGCGGAAACGGAAGGCGAGCGCCTTCTCGGCGTCATCCGGTCACTCAAGGGGGAGTCGCATGCCCAAACGATTGCTGATCATAATTGACGAAATGGAGGTCGGCGGATCGCAACGGAACATCGTTGACATGGCGCGCAACATCGACATGTCGGCGTTTTCGGTTTCGCTGGTGTTCTTCCGGAAAGCCTCGCCGTACGTGGACGAGTTGCGAAAGGCCGGCGTCGACGTCACGCACATCCCGAAACGGGGCAGGATCGACCTGCCGTTCTTCATGAAGCTTTGCCGGTTCATCCGCCGGAACGATTTCGACATCATCCATGCGTTCTCGTTCAGTGGCGAGTTGTGGGGATGGCTTGCGAATTCGCTTGCGGGCAGTGCCCGCTTCGTGAGCACGGTGCACAGCGTCTACGAGTGGTATTCGCCCCTTCAATGGGTCATCAAGCGATGGGTCACGCTCGGTTCCGCCGCCGTCGTGGCCAATTCCCAGGCGGGCGCCGACTATGCCGCGTTTCGCGCTGGCATCCGCCGCAGCAGGATCGATGTCGTCCAGAACGGCGTCATGCTGCCCGCACCGGACGGGGCGGGCGCCGCGGCGGCCGCGCCCGAAGACGACGAAACGCGGCTGTTGTTTGTCGGCCGCCTCGTCGAGCACAAGAACCTGGGCTGCCTGTTGCGGGCTTTCGAAATCGTGGCAGGGCAGGCGCCGGCGACCCGCCTCGACATCATCGGCGACGGCCCGCTGCGAAAGGAGCTCGAGACGCAATCGCGGCAGCTCGGGATCGACGGCAACGTTCATTTTCACGGCGAGCGGAACGACGTCGCCGCTTTCCTTGCACGCGGCAGCATCTTTGCGATGACGTCGCACAGGGAAGGCCTGAGCAACGCGGTAATGGAAGCCATGGCTGCCGGTCTTCCGGTTGTCGCGTCGAACGTTGGCGGCAACCCGGAGCTTGTCACGCATGACCATTCGGGAATGCTGTTTCCGCCCGACGATCACGAAACGCTCGCGGCGATGCTTCTCGAACTCGTGAACGACGCGGACAAGCGGCGCCGTCTCGGCGAGAACGCGCGCCTCGCGGCCCAGCGCTTCAACGACCCCCGGCGGATGACCGCCGCGCTGGAACGCATCTACGAACGCTGCCTTCTCGAGCCGTGTGCCTATGTGGTGCGCCGTTGAACGTTCGCCGCGGATTTCCGGAAACCGAAACGACACGAGCCCGCCGATGACATCAAGAGCGCACGACAAGGAAGTTCTCATGATCCTGGAAAGCTGCTTTCCGACGGAGGGCGGCGGCGGCGCGGAAGGCCAGGTAAGAACGCTCGGCCGTTACCTGACCGCGCGCGGAATTCCCGTGAGGATCGTGGTGCCCATGGTGCCGCGGGGACCGCAACAGGAATACGACGCCGTTGACGGCGTGCCGGTCTGGCGCATTCCGTACCCGTCGATCCGAAAGATCGGCGGCCTTGTGCTGCTGGTGAAACTGGCCTGGTTTCTTTTCCGGCATCGCCGGAATTACGACGTGATTCATGCGCACATCGCCCACAACCTGGCGGTTGTCAGCAGCGTCGTCGGGCGCTTGCTGGGAAAGAAGGTCATCGTGAAGGCGACCGGGTCGCTGGAACTCGCGCAGGGAATCCTGGACAGCAGGAATCGGCGGCTGGCGGCGATGCTGACGCGCGCCGGCCTGAAACATGCCAGCTACTTCCAGGCGACAAGCAGCGAGATCCGGAAATGCCTGGTAGAGAACGGCTTTGATGCCGGCCGCGTCCGCGTGATTCCGAATGCCGTGGACATCGAAAGATTTTCAGGACGCGCGAACGCGGGAACGCACCGCAACGGCCCGTTGACGGCTGTCTATGTCGGCAGGCTTGAAGACGACAAGGGCACCGATGTCCTGGTTCCCGCCTGGATTGACGCTTTCCCGCGGGACGCGAGCGCGCGCCTTCTGCTGGTGGGTGAAGGCTCGCAACGGGAGATTCTCGATCGCCTGATCGCGGAAAACGGCAGGCAGGACATTCGACTGCTGGGTCCGCAGGAAGACGTGGCGCCTTTCCTCGCGGAGGCGGATTTCGCCGTGCTTCCGTCGCGTCATGAAGGATTGTCGAACGCGTTGCTCGAGTGCATGGCGGCCGGACTTCCGGTGCTCGGAACGCGCGTGAGCGGAACCGTGGATTTCATCGAACCGGAACGCAGCGGGTGGCTGGTCGATCCGGGTGACAGGACGCAGATGGCGGAACAATTGCGGCGCGTTGGCGGACTCGGCCGCCCGGCGCTGGACGCCATGGGTCAGCGCGCGCGCGAACGCGTCAGTGAAATTGCCAGGATCGACGCGGTAACGCGGAAACTTCTCGAGCTTTACGAGATCGACGGCCTGCGGCCGGTGCCGGTCGACGGCCATGAACAGGACGGGTGCCGCCGGACACGGGCAGTGGACGATATGTGAGTCCGGCATCACGGGGAGACATCGGCGCCCATGGCGCCGGCTGCAAGCGAGGGAGACAGTCATGGATTATCAGGTCACGGCGAAACGGATCGTGAAGGGCATTGCCAGCCCGCTGCTGGATTTCTGCGGAATCTACGATGCCATGCTCTCCAGGCGCGTCTTCTCACAGCCCAACTGGCTGATACTGATGTATCACAGGGTGATCCGCAGCGCCGCCGAGGATCCCTTCCGGCTGGACATGTGCGTCGAACAGGAGCTTTTCGCGGAACAGATCGAATACCACGTCCGCCATTTCACGCCGATCGCCATGGGCGATGCAGTGGCGAGGATACATGCGGGAAAACCGCTGCCGAGTCACGCGGTGTCGGTCACCTTCGACGACGGCTACCTGGATTTCAAGGAAGCCGCGCTGCCGGTGCTGAAGCGTTACGGATGCCCGGCCACGGTTTTCGTGACGACCGGCGGGCTCGAAGAAGGCGCCGGCTTCTGGTGGGACGGCGTGACGGACATGGTGGCGAGCACGCGCAGGAAACACGTCGACATCAGACTGCTTGCGCCCGGCGCGCCGCTGAAGGAACTCCCGCTGACGTCCCGTCATCGCCGCCGCACATTGCTCCTGTTGCAGAACCTTCTCTGGGAACAGCCGCCGGACCGGCTCGAGGAGCAGCTCGAACGCCTGCGAAACCAGCTGGAGGTCGAGGCCGGCGGGCCCTTGCAGGCGCCGCGCATGCGCCATGCCGATATCGAAAGCGTTGCAGGAGAGGGCATTGAGATCGGCGCGCACTGCGAACGCCACGTCGACATGCGGCGCCTGTCTTCCGAAGAATGCCTTCATGAACTCGAATCGTCCCGGCGATTGTTGCGCGAACTGAGCGGGCAGCCGGTCAACGGCTTTGCCTATCCCGGCGGGCGCCAGAACGGCCACGTGCGGAAACTGGTCGCGAAGGCCGGCTTTACCTATGCGGCCGGTACGCCCTGCGGCTTGAGCCGTCAGCCGCACGACATGTTCAACCTGCCGCGACTGGGAATGCCGGACGCGGGGATCTCCGAATACAAGCGCTGTCTCGCGAATGCGGCCGGCGCCGCGCCGTCACCTGTCCGATACGAAAGCGTTCCATGGCCATAAACGTGCATGCCGGGGAAACGCGGCGCGATGCCGGCGACCGAGGCGAGCAGGCGTCGCGTCGCAAGGAATTCCATTCGACGTTCATGATGACGGGCCTGCGCATGGCCGGCAAACTGCTTGGCCTTGCGAAAACGCTTGTCATCGCGACCTGGTTCGGAACGAGCGGTGCGCTCGACGCCTTCTGGGTTTCCTACATGCTCCCGCAACTGATGCCGGGCCTCATACTCGGCGTCGTGAGCACCGCCTTCATTCCGAGCTTCATGCGCTCCGCGGCCAATGGCCGGGAAAACGTCGACTGGCGCGGGTTGAACACCCTGTTCACGCTCGTCGGAATCACAGTGATCACGCTGGCGTTGCTGGTCGTGCTGGGACGCGATGCGATCGTCACTGTCATGGCGCCGGGGCTGCCGGATGACGTGCACGCGCTGGCGGCAAGATTCATGGCGATCATGGCCATCGCCGTGCTGCTCTTCGGCATCAATGCCATGCTTTCGGCCGTCCTGCAGGCGACGCATCGCTTTGGCGTCATGTCGCTCGAAAGCGTCATAACCAACGTTGTCATCATTGCCGGCGCCGTCCTGTTCGCCGACACGCTGGGCGTTCTCGGCCTCGTCTACTCCGTCATCGCCGGGTTCGGCCTGCACATGCTGTTGCTGCTGTGGGCGAACCGCGACCTCATATTGCACAAGCTGCGGCCGGCGTTCGACTTCTCGCACGGCGATTTTCGCGGATCGGCCGGCCACATGCTGCCGCTGCTGGTCGGCTATTTCGGCTCCGTCGGCATTACCATCATCGACCGCATGTTCATCTCCACGCTGGATCCCGGCGCCATTTCCATAATGGTCTACGCCGGCATGATCGCGCTGCTGCCGATGGAAGTCTTCGGCCTTGCGGTGCTCACCGCGTTCTATCCGAGCCTCAGCAAGGATCACGCCAATGGCGACGTGCTCGCCATGCGCGAAGCGCATGTGCGCGGACTGCGGCTGCTGCTGTTTGTCATCCTGCCGGCCGCTGCCGGCCTCGTCATGGCGTCGGACGCGATCGTATCGTTGCTGTTCGAGCGGGGCGCGTTCTCGGATGAAGCGGGTCGCCTTACCGCGCTCACCATGGCGGCACTTGCCGTCGGACTGCCGGTGCGAGCCATCAACTATTTCAACTTCAGGGTGTTTCACGCGCGCCGCGAACCATGGACGGCGGTCAGCGTCGGCCTGTTCGGCGTCTGCGTGAACGTCCTGCTCGACATGCTGTTCATCGGACCCTTCGGCATCGTCGGCATTGCGGCCGCGACGTCGATCGCGATGATCGCCAGCGCCGCACTTTCGACGCGCCTGCTGGAGCACCGCCAGAAGGCGGGCATCGTCCGGCCCATGCTGCGCCCCGCAGGGAAACTCCTGTTGATGATGCTGGCGCTTGTCGCGGTTGCGGGCCTGCTGCTTCATCTGCTCGACGGCCTGCCGCTGCGCCTGCCGGAGTGGCAGCTGATGCTCATGAGGCTCGGCGTGTTCCTGCCGGCCGGCCTGGCGTTCCTCGCCGCCGGCTACCTCCTGCGGTTCGAGGAAGTCCACACCCTGCTGAAACTCCTGCGCAGGCGCGTGACACTGCAAGGCAGCGCCTGATGCGGCCTTCCGTCTTCATGCTTGCCGTGCTCGTCGTGTACGCGCCCAGCCAGGGCAACTTTCCGACGAGTCTCGGCGTGATGGGACTGAACGTTTTCAACATACTGTTCGTCATCACGTTGGCGACATTGATCCTGCAGGCGGGCACGCGCGGCGAGCGGACGCCAAGGCCGCCACTGACGAATGTCCTGATCGCCTATTACGCCGTGTTCGGCCTTGCCTTGCTGATTGCTCTGCTGGGCGGAACGCCGCATGCCATTGACGATGTCGTTGCCTACAAGGAACTGGTCAGTTACAGCTTTCTGTACTTTCTTGCCTATTACGGCGTCCGGAGAATCTCCGAGGCCCGCGGCCTGATCTTCCTGGTATTGTTCCTGTTTGCCATTGCCTCCTTCGAGGCGATCATCCAGGGCGTGAATTACGGCTTGCAGAATTTCGAGCACGCCGGCCGCGCCTCCGGACCCTTCGGCGACGGGCCGGGCAACTCGAACTTCGCGGGCGTTTTCTACGCGATCTTCGCTTCCTTTTCGCTTGCAATCGCGTTGCTCGGAAAACACCTGGCGTTTCGATTCCGGCTGCTCGCAATGGCGGCATACGGCATCGGCTGCCTTGCGATATTCGCAACGTTCTCGCGGCAGGCGATGCTGATCATCGGCGTGACCACGCTGCTGCTGGCGCTGCGCCGCAATCCGCTGGTTGCAGCGCTCGCGGTCGGCGGCATGCTCGCCTATCCGCTGTGGGCGCCGCAGGGAATCGTCGAACGGATCGAGATGACGCAGCAGGAAAGCGTGCGGGGAGAAGCGACTCTCGACCGCAGCGCCGCAAGCCGCTACGAGTTATGGGGCGGGGCGCTTGAAATCGTGAAGCGAAATCCGATGGGCGTCGGACTCAACCAGTTCCAACTGGAGATCGAACCTTACCTGCCGGCATGGGTGGCCGCGCGGGATGCGCAGAACATGTACCTGCGTTTTGCGGCCGAGGCCGGCATCCAGGGCCTGGTGGTATTCCTCCTGTTGCTGGGTTCATTTTTCAGGCTGGCCATCCGGATCCGGCGATTGGACGAACCGATGGACGCAAATGTGCTCGGTACAGCATTTCTCGTATCGGTGCTGGCCGTCTGTTTGGGCAATATATTCAGCAGTACCTTTGCATTTGGCGCGATCATGGCCAACTTCTGGATCATGGCCGGTCTGCTCGCAAGGTACCTCGTGATCGCGGAACAGCGCGAGACCGGGCATGTGCCGACAGGGGCGGCCGGCACAATCGACGAAACAAGGCGCATCTATTCGCGCTGGCAGCGACAACCGGGCGGGGCAGACAGACAAGTAAACCAATGATTGGAGATGCGGATTCCCATGCTTTCGTCAAACCCTCGTCGCTTTGTCGTCGTGGCGCCAACACGGTCGGGTTCCAGCTGGCTGATGGACAGGATCAACAGCGTACCGGGCGCACAGGGCCACATGGAACTGTTCTATCACTCGCCGCCGCGCAGGCCGCCGCGCGCAGGCCGCAATGATTACCCGCGGTTTGTCGAGATGCGCCGCGGCGCCAGGCCGCGAGCCGTGTTCAGGTACCTGGACGGTCTCTATTCACGCCCGGGCGCCGTGGGCTTCAAGCTCATGTACCCGCACATCCGGCAGTATCCGGAAATACTGCTTTATATACTCAGGCATCGGATCGCCGTCATACACCTGGTGCGCAACAACCACCTTGACGTGATCCTCTCCGAGCATCTCGCCAACAAGACCGGCCGCTTTCACATGGTCAAGGAAGAGGGTTTTGAACAGAAGGAAGTGGTTTCGCTGGATCCCGCGACGGTCGCCGCCGGCGTGCGCTGGCTCGACAGGAAGCAACAGATCGTTCGAAGCGCGTTGCGCGCAATGCCGGTTCCCGTGCACGAGATTTCCTACGAATCGCTTTGCCATGACAACAGCGTTTTCATCGGCGCCTGCGATTTCATCGGAATCCCGGGAGAGCGCGAAGATCGCGAGAAGTCGCATCTCGTCAAGACACAGAGATCGCCGCACAGCAAGGTGATCGACAACTACCAGGAAGTGCGCTCGGCACTGACGCTTGCCGGCTACCAGCATCTGCTGCAATGAGAAGATGCGGGCAACACGCTTCCTGGAAGCGATAAAAAAAGGCCTTCGCGCCGGAGCGCGAAGGCCTTTGTACCTGGTTACCGCTGTCTGTTACGGCGCCGGAACGGCGTCGTACGGCAGCTTGATCATGTAGACGTCCATGTCTTCGCCGCCGCTTCGCCAGTTCGAGTTGAACAGTATTTTCGTGAAATCGCGATTTACCGTCGCATGTACCTCGGACCAGTAGCCGGTAGTGGTGTTATAGGTGTGCGCAAGGTTGAGGATGCGCGGATTCGCCGTCATTTCCACTGCCATGATCTTGTCCGCGTACCAGCCGCCCGACGTCTTTTCCATGTACGTCGAAATCAGCACCCAGCCCGGTTTGGCGAAGTTCTTCGCGGAAATGTGCATCGCCGTGCTGTTGCCGTTGATGTACATGTTCCAGAGATTGGTCTTTTCGCCCGTGGCGAGGTCCACCATCTCGACCCAGCCGGTGATGTAGTTCGACACGACAATGGCCTCGCGGCCGTTGGCATCGATGCCGATGTCGGAGTGGGGGCTGCTCCGGACGAGACCGACCGCCTTCGAGAAATCACGGGTGAACGCCATCACGCTGCACGGATTGTGGAGCGTGCCAAGCGTCGTCCCGCAGTCCGGATCCGCCCAGCTTGGCACGATGTACTTTCCGGACGGACTCATGCTGACATGATCGGGTCCCGGAACACCGCCGCCATCGGTCGCGTAATCGTACACGCCGGTGATCGTGTCGGTTTCCATGTCATACGTGATCAGGCCGAGACCGGTGCCGCCGCTGGTTTCCACCGCCAGGCCCCAGTAACGCGCATCGCGCGACGGACTGCCTTCCTGTCGCGTCCAGGCGCGCGCAGCGCCCGGCCAGATCTGCGTGATGCTGGTCAGTCCCGGGTAACCGTTGATGCTTTCCACATCACGGAAGTCAGCCACCACTTTCTGTTCGTCGGTCCTGACGTTGTAGCTCCTGATCGTAAGCCCGCCATCGTTTTCGAAGTAGTACAGGATGTCCGGATTCGCCGGGTGCCATTGCGGTTCGGCGTTGGCGCCGGCAATTTCGAGCTCGCGGACGATTTCCGTCGTGTCCGTGTCATGAACGAACCAGCGGCCGTAACGGGCGATGACCAGGTACAGCGAATCATCCGCGTTGAACGCCTGGCGGCGCGAGTACTGGCTGCGCACCCAGCCGACACCAAGCTTGCTCGCGTTGGAGGCGCGCGTCACGCAGCTGCCGTACTGCGGATCGGCGTAGGCCACGCCCTGCACCGGCTTAAGCAGGCCGGACAGCGGCCAGCTATGGTGCTTGCCCTCGATGAGCGAGAAGCCGGGCAGATAGAAATCCGAACAGACGCCGGTGATTTCATTGGCGACGTTGAACTGCCAGCTGTAATCGGAGTCCATGCTGTTGCCGGCAAGATCGCGGACGCCGGCTTCGACGACAGCGGTGTAGGAAACGCCGCCGATCAGCGCGAGCTCGGGCTTCATCACCAGCCGCTTGTCTTCGACGGAAAGATCGAGAGCGACTTCGCCGGACGGCCCGATGAGATGAACCATGGATCCGTCGACCGATTGCGGATCGATCGACGTGTCGAACGTCACCGTGATCGACGCCCCGACGCTGACCAGCTCGCTGCGATCCGAAGGATCGGTCGATACGACGGACGGCTTGCTCGCGTCGCCGGAATCGTCGCCGTCACCGTTGCCGGCGCCGTCATCGATCCCGCCATCGTCATCGCTTCCGCCGGTGTCGCCACCGCCATCATTGCCGCCGGAATCGCCGCCGGAGTTTCCGCCCCCGGGCGTGCCGGGGTTCTGCACGTTGCCGCCGTTGTCGGGCAGGTACGAACTGCCGCCGCCACCGCAAGCGGCGAGCGTCAGCGCAAGCAGGAGATTGACTGCAACCAGTCTTGTCGCGTTCCACATTGTTGTTCACCTGAGTCAGTGACGCGAAGCGACTGGCCGCACGCACCGGAGCCGGGACACGGATGACGTGTCCGAAGCCGGGTGACGTGATCTCAGGGAACAATTCAGGAACGCGGTTTGTAACCGGCTCGTTCGCCGTCATGCCGGGGGGCGGATGACGGCAAGAAACCGGGCAACCCCGCTGTCCCGGAAATAAATCCTGGACCGGTGGCTTTGCGTCCCCGCCTCGCGGCGGGTTTGCCTTTGAAAAAAGAATCGTTTCGCGCACGTCGCCATGACACTTGCCGCGACGTTCGGCGCATTGTTCGTTGCAATAAGCTTCCCTGTTGAAGCGGGCGTGATGCTAGATTTCGGCCCTCGTGGGAACAGCGAACGAGTTCGCATTAAGTCAATCGAATCTGGCAGAAGCGGTGAAGAAAAGCAGGGGTATCAGGGGTTAACACTCACGAAACGCGTGCAAAAGCCGGTTTTCGATACAGGCAAGATTGGATGTCCCGTTTCGCTTGCGCTGCGTAGGATTCCCGAAGGTTTTTCTTTCTGCGCAACACAGACGAGGAACGTGTTTGGAATGAAAATGGACGACGCGCCGCCGGACGTCAGCGTGATCATGCCGGCCTTCAACGCGAGCGCCGACATAAGGGAAAGCGTGCTCTGCGTTCTGCGCCAGACGTACCGTTCGCTGGAGTTGCTGGTGATCGACGATGCGAGCACGGATGACACCGCCGCCATCGTCCAGGCGCTCGCGAACGATGACGGCCGCATAAGGCTGCTGAGGAATGCATCGAACCGCGGGGTGAGCTTTTCAAGAAACCGCGGCATCGACAACGCGCGCGGCCGCTTCATCATGTTTCTCGATTCCGATGATCTGTGGGAAAGCACCAAGATCGAGACACAGGTCGCGTTCATGCGCGATCACGCGTGTGCTGCAAGCTACATGGATTACTCGCGCTTTCGCGACGGGGACCGGGAGACTGCCTGGCAGGTGACCGCGCCCGGCAGGATCACGTACAGGGATCTGCTTGCATCCAATGAGATCGGAATGCTGACCGCCGCGATAGACCTTCATCGTGTTCGAAAACTTCCCAGGTTCAAGGCGCGCGGGCACGAAGATTACATCTTCTGGCTGGAACTCCTTGAAGGCGCGGCGCCGTTGCCGGCCCTGAAAGCGCCTTCCCTGCGGCCACTGGCGCATTACCGGGAGCGGACGCGCTCGGTTTCCTCGAACCGTATCCGGTCGGCATTCTGGCATTGGCAAGTGCTGGCGCTGCAGGATCAGGCATTGCCCGCGAGGCTGATGCTCATGACGCGGTACGTGTGGCGCGCCTTGCGCAAGCGGCGTCCTGTCCGGCGCCGCATTTCCAACGCCGTCGAATAGCGTGCCGGGTCATTGCGCCGCGGGAACCGCGTCCGGCGGCAGCAGCGCGATGTAGGCGTCGATATCCTCTTCCTTTCCCGTTCCCCAGTTCGCGTTGAACACGACGCGGGTGAAATCGCGATTCACGGTTGCGTGCGGTTCGGTGAAATAGCTCCTTGAACGGGTCACGATGTTCGCGATGTTCAATATCCGCGGATCCGCTTTCAGCTCCACGGCCATCAGCTTGTTTTCGTACCAGGGATGCGCGTCGTTCGGATCCTTGGTCCAGTACGTGGAAACAAGCACCCATCCCGGCTTCCGGTACGCCTTTCCGGAAACGTGCAGGGCGGTGGAAGCGCCGTCGATGTAGATGCGCCACAGCGGCGTGATCTTGCCGCTTGCGAGATCGATCATTTCGACATTGCCGGAGTCGTAATTCGATATCACGATCACTTCGCGGCCATCGGCGTCGATCGCGATATCGGAATGCGGGCTTCCTTCGGCCAGTGCCGTGGCTTCCTCGAAGTCCAGGCTGAACGCCATCAGCCCGCAGGGCTTTTCCAGCGTGCCCTTGTCGCGGAACAGCGGACAGTCTGCGGCGTCCCTGGGCCATGACGCGACGGCGTAATTGCCTTTCGGACTCATGCTGATGTGATCGGGGCGGCCGATGTCGCGGATGTCGTAGGTCCCGAGAATGCGTTGCGCGGCGAGATCGAAGGTGATGAGACCGAGCGGTTCGCCATCTTCCGTTTCGACCTGGAACGCCCAGTAGCGGCCATCGCGCGACGGGCTGCCCTCCCAGCGCGTCCAGATGCGCGCGGCCTTGGGCCACACCTTGCGGATGTCGCCGGCGTCGTCGTCGCCGGCGATCGATTCAAGATCGGTGAAGTCGGCGATCCGGACCCGTTCTCCGGTTTCGACATCGTAGGCGTGCATCGAAAGGCCGCCTCCTTCGGGCAGCACGTACAGGATATCGGGATCGGAAGGATGCCAGCGCGGTTCGACGCTGCCGCCGCCGAGGTCCAGCGGCTTGAGATATTCGAAGGTTTTTGCGTCGTAAAGATGCCACATGCCGTCCTGCGCGATGAGGAGGATGCGCGATTCGTCCGCATTGAACGGCTGGAACCGCGAGTAGTAGTTCCTGATGAACCCGGCAGGCGGTTCGTTCCGGTGATCGGTCAGCCTGACGATGCAGGCGCCGTAATGCGGGTCACGAAAACTTTCGCCCTTTTCGGGACGGGGAGGGACGATGAGCTTGTCCGGACGGATCCTGCCGGCTTTCAGCCTGCCGTTTTCCGGTTTCGGATCGTCCGCCCGGGCCGCGCAGTTCGAGTTTGGTGTTTCTGTCCGGCTGGACGTTGCCGGCTTTTCCGCGGTCGGTTCATCCGCAATGCATCCTGGCGCGAAGAGGATGACCGCGAACATGGCGAGAATCCGCGCGGCGGCGAAATTCGCGATGCGTCGCCGCGCGGGCAGGGCGCCTGTCGACATCTCGGCTATGGGTTCGAAGCCGCCGCGCGGACGTTCGCGGCCGTCGCCTGCCAGTGCGGCGGCGCGCCCTGCCGGCGACGGCGCAGTTCGTGCTCCCAGTCAAGCGCGCTTTGCAGGATTTCTTCAAGATCGTCGTGTTCCGGCTGCCATCCGAGGACGGAGCGGATGCGCGAGGCGTCGGCGATCAGCGTGGGCGGGTCGCCCGGGCGCCTGTCCTCGAAACGGATGTCGATCGGCTTGCCGTGCACTGCCTGCATCGTGTCCATGACCTCGCGGACGCTGTAGCCGTGCCCGTAGCCGCAGTTGAGCGTGACCGACGGTCCGCCGTCGAGCAGGTAGTCAACCGCCGCGACATGCGCGCGCGCGATGTCGTCGACGTGCACGTAGTCGCGCACGCCCGTACCGTCCGGCGTGTCGTAGTCCGTGCCGTAGATGCTCACGTGCCGGCGAAGCCCCATGGCGGCCTCGCAGGCGACTTTCGTCAACAGCGTGCAGTTTTCCTTCGATTGCCCTATGCGGCATTGCGGATCGGAACCGGCGACGTTGAAGTAGCGAAGCGTGACGTGACGGAAGGGCTCGACCGCCGATACGTCCGTCAGCATTCTTTCCGACATCATTTTCGAACTGCCGTAGGGGTTGATCGGCAGGAGAGGCGAGTCCTCGTTTGCCATGCCTCCGGCCGGCACGCCATAAACCGCGGCGGTCGACGAGAACACGAAATGGCCGACGCCGTGCTCGACGCAGCATTCCACCAGATTGCGCGTCTTTGCGGTATTGCAGTCGTAGTAGAGCAGGGGCGAACTGACGGATTCGGGCACAACCGTCTTGGCGGCAAAGTGCATCACGAGGCCGATGTCGTGATCGCGCAGGATTTGCCGTACGAGCGCCATGTCGCCTACATCGCCGTGAACGAATTCGCCGTGCAGTACGGCGTCCTCGCGCCCGGTGGAAAGATCATCCAGCACGACGACGCGAAACGGACGCTCGCGCAGCCGCAGCAGTGCGTGACTGCCGACATAGCCGGCGCCGCCGGTAACCAGGATGCCCGGATCGCTCATTCGAAATTTCTCCTTTCCGCAAGTTTCGCGGAGTGGCGCAGTTCACCGGAAAGCCGCGGGGCAAGTCCGGGTACGAGAACCGGCTGCCGCGGCGGCGAAGCGGCAGCCGGCGCGTGAGCGAAGGCCGGTTCCGCGATGAAGTGTTCGCCAAGCCAGCGCGTAATCGTTCGCATCAGGCGGCGGCGGTCGGCCTGCAGCACATAGACGTGATCGGTTTCGGCGAGAAACCGCACGTCCAGCAGGCCGTTGAAATCGACGTCGCGGAATGCGTCCTGGAACTGCCGCTCGTAACTGCAGTCGCCCGACCCGCCGGAAAATATCTGCAACTGCCGGACGTGCCGGCGGCACAGCGACCTGAACTCCTCGGCAAGCTGGTCGCGCCCGGGGCCCGGGCCCTCCCAGAACGCGAGCGCGTCTTCTTCCGGCGCCGCGTCGTCCTCGCGCCTGCGCATGCGCCGCAAGCGGCTGGCGGTGAAGTCCAGCCACTTGCGCAGGCTGAAAATGCGCGGCAGGTAATGCCGCCAGTACCAGGCAGTAGTGCGGACGATGTAGCCGTCCATGGCGATGACGCCGCAGACACGCGGGTCCTGCACGGCGGCGCGATGCGCGACCTCCGCGCCGCTGCACAGGCCGGCGAGGACAAAACGCCGCGTCCCGAATTCATGCTCGAGGAAATCCATCGCGTCGCGGACGTCGGAGACCGACGACTGCTCGGCGCTTTCGTCGTCATCCGAACGGCCGCTCTCGCCGATCCCGGAAAGATCGAAACGAAGCGCGGACATGCCCATTGCGGCAAGCGTGCGCGAAAGCTCGACATAAAGGCGGAACGGCCCCGCCTTGTGCAGCAGGCCGGCGGTGATGAAAATCACCGCCGGTCCCTTCGCGGCGGCGGCCGAGGACGCCGGCACGTTCAGGATCCCGCACAGGTGCGCGTTCCGGCCGAATCGGTGCAATTGCTCGCTCATGCCGCTATCGCCTGCAGTGATGCGGTGACATGCCGGACCGCATCCGGATCGATGATGGTTTCGCCGATCCGGCGTACGTCGTTCCAGCCGTAATCTTTCGGCGACTCGGCGGCGTGCCAGCGGGCATCGTTGTTCACCGCGCGGACCTGCGCCTCTGCATGCGTTGCGCCGGCGGTGTTCAACAGCACGACATCGTCGACGCCGGCGGCGAACAAGGTCGCGGAACGAATGCCGGAGAGCTCATGCAGGAAGCGGGATTCATAGCGGGCGCCGACAAGCTCGCCTTCGCCGCACTCGCCGCCACGGCGCACGCGCGGAAAGCGTTCCAGGTCCTTCAGCATGCGGCCGTGCAGCCTGCGAAGTTCCTCGACGTGTCGCGCGCCGTCGATGACCGGATCCCAGAGGATGACGGCGCGAACGGCGTCGATGCGCTGCGCGGCCAGCAGGGCGAGCGCCGCGCCGAAGCGCATGCCGCCCAGCGCGATGCGCGACACCGGCTCGCTGCGCTTCAGTTCCCCGGCGGCATCGGCAACGTCCTTCAGCCAGTCGTCGATGTGCGCGTGGCTGGCATCGCCTTCGGAATCGCCGCAACCGGAGTAGTCGAAGCGCATCACGGGGAAACCCGATTGCGCGAGGCGGTCCGCGAGTTTCACGTAGCTGCGATGCGCGCGATAGTATTCGTGACCCAGCGGATAGCAGAGAACGACGCCGGTGGAACGCACAAGACGCGTTGCGGGCCGGTGCAGGCTGCAATATTTTCTTTGTCCGCCGTGCCCCGTGTGAAATGATTCAATGAGCATGAATACCCTTATGTGGACGCAGGATTAAAGGCGGCGCAAGGCCGTGTTTGTTCTTTGATCGAGATGCACACAGGAATACCGTTGACAGAATCGACGGGCAATACAGGAATCGATCTAGCGTATTTCTCTCGGTTTAACCCATTCGAGAAAAATCGCGTAAGCCTTTGGTGATACAGCCAAGTCCGGATACTGCGGCCGCTCAGATTGCGTAGTCTGACAACAGGCTTTCGCGGTTTTGAAAAGCAGGGGATGTTCTTCCGCTTGACTGCCGCAAGAACGCGAGGATTGACAGAATATGGCCACAGAGGCCAGTGCGGCTGAAGTCGTCGTGGCGGACCCGTTCCCCATCGTTCGTTACGGTATTGTTCAATTGTTCCGCGACCGGAACGATCTCAGGGTAATCGCCGAGGCAAGCGACGGCGCGGAAACCATCCGGCTGTGCGAGACGCACACGCCAAACCTCCTGGTGCTGGATATCGCCATGCCGAGCATGAGCGGGATCGAGATCGTCAGGCAGGTGAAAGAGGTGTCGCCGGAAACCAAGGTGCTCATTCTCACGGTCCAGCACCAGCGCGAACTGATTTCGTTTCTCATGCAAAGCGGCGCCGACGGCTTTCTCGCCAAGGACGTTTCCGTCGAACGGATCATCGAAGCGGCGACCGCGCTTGCCGAAGGGTACGGTTACTTCGGACCGGGCGCCGCGAGGGTGTTTACCGGGCGCGACGAACACATCGCCAGCGGCGGACGCAGGCGCCGTTCGGACGAACCGTACGAACGGCTTACTGCGCGCGAGCGCCAGGTGTTCCAGCTGGTTGCGCAGGGACGCACGACACGCGAGATCGCGGACATCCTCGGCATCCGGCAGAAGACCGTCGAGAACCACCGCCTGCGCATCATGCGCAAGATGAAACTGCACCGCACGGCGGAACTGATTCGCTATGCGGCGCTGAAGGGATTGCTGACCTGAGACGGGGGCCGGGGGCGAAAGGCTGAAGGGAAGCTGCTGCGCGCGCTTTTTTGTTGCAGGTGTTCGTATCCGGTTTTTTCTTCCGAAGAAAAGCCGTCGGCGCGGCACGATGCCATCCCTGGCGTTTTCCGGTCAGTATCCCGGAAACCCGCAACCGTCAGTCGTCATCTTCGTCGTCATCTTCGTCATCATCTCCATCGTCGTCTTCGTCATCATCACGTCGATCGCCGTCCCGCCGCTCGCGCCCGTTGCCTGTACAGGCCGCGTAGATGTCCATTGTCTTCAACACGGCATCGTCAGCCGCGAGGGCCAGCTGCAGTTCGTTGAATCGCTCGTCCGTTTCCAGCAGCAGCAACTCCCGGATGTTGTCGCCCGCGTTCAGCAAGCGAAGATTTCCGGATGCGGCGTCAGCGCGATCGACGACGTCACCGTCACGAAGGGCAATGATGGAAATTCCGCCGAGCGTGTCGCGGCTCATCCGGTTACCCGGGTCCGAAACCAGGAAGCCGGCCGCTCCTCCTCTCGAACCGCCGCCGCGCAGCCTGACCGTGAGGTTGGCGACGGCGGTATCGCCAAACGGAACGTTGATGCGTGCGGCATTCAGGGGATTGCGGTCGAGCACGTTCACCGGGCTGCGGATTTCGCAGTAAGGGCAGGCGCCCGAAATTTCCACCTCGACCTGTTCGCGCAGTGCGCGCTGCGAACCGCGTCCGGTCACCGGCACGAGCGCGCCGCCTGGCGCGCACGATGCAGTCCCGACGGGCTCGCAGGCGTCACCGATGCCGTCGCCGTCGGAATCCGCCTGGTCGGCGTTCGGCGTCAGCGGACAGTTGTCGCCGATCATTGAAAGCTTGCTGACGGCAGCCGCAGCGGCCGCAAGAGGTTTCGGCGTTTCCGGCGGCGGCGCAGGTTCCTCGCAGGCATCACCGACACCGTCTTCGTCCGTGTCGGCCTGGTCGGTGTTCGGTACCGCCGGGCAGTTGTCGTCACTGTCGGGCACGCCATCCCCGTCGCCGTCAGGCGCCTCCACGGGGTCGTCGACGCCGTCGTCGTCCTCGTCGTTGTCGTCGCAGGCATCGCCGGTTCCGTCACCGTCGCCGTCTTCCTGGCCAGGGTTCGCGATCGCATCGCAATTGTCGATCTCGTCGCGAACGCCGTCACCGTCGCTGTCGGTATCGTCGGTGCAAGCCGTATCCGGATTGAGAGGGCAGGCATCGCCGTCATCCGGCAGGCCGTCTTCGTCGTCGTCGCCGTCGCAGGCGTCGCCGGCGGCATCTCCATCGGTGTTCAACTGCGAGTTGTTGGGGACGAGCTGGCAGTTGTCGCCGGCATCGGGCACGTTGTCGTTGTCGTCATCGTCGTCGCAGGCATCGCCTTCCTGGTCGCCGTCGGCATTCGCCTGGTCTTCATTCGCGTCGCCGGGACAATTGTCGATTTCGTCGTCAACGCCGTCGCCGTCGGAATCGGTGCTGTCGTCGCAGGCATCGCCGATGCCGTCACCGTCGCTGTCGATCTGAAGAAAGTTCGGTGTCGACGGACAGTTGTCGACGCCGTCGTCGTGAAAGTCGGCGTCATCGTCGTCGTCGCACGCGTCCCCATCACCGTCGCCATCCAGATCGCTCTGGTCGCCGTTTTCATCCTGCGGGCAGTTGTCCGCCGCGTCGTCGACGCCATCGTCATCGCCGTCATTGTCGGCGTCGCAGATGTCGCCGAGGTCGTCGCCGTCGAAATCCTCCTGGCCGGGGTTCGATGCGGCAGGGCAGTTGTCGACGGAATTGGCGACATCGTCTCCGTCCTGGTCTTCATCGCAGGGATTGCCGAAGCCGTCGCCGTCCTGATCTTCCTGTCCGCCATTGGCGACAATGGGACAGTTGTCGCCGCCGTTGCCGATGCTGTCACCGTCAATGTCGTCGTCGCAGGCGTCGCCGGCGTCATCGCCATCGGAATCGACCTGGTTGGCGTTCGAAACGGCGGGGCAGTTGTCGGCGCCGTCCGTGATGCCGTCGCCATCGGTGTCCTCGGGTTCGGGCTCGGACGGAGGCGGCGTGTCGCCGTTGCCGTCATCGGGTTGCTGGTCGGGGGGCTGATCGGCCGTCGGATCGGAAACGGCGTCGGCGTTGCATCCGGACAGTGCGGGCAAGGCGCACAGCATCGCGACCGCGAACAGGAGCCGAACCGGGAATTTCATGTGTTACCTCCAGGCATGTTCCGTCAGGGCCGCGGCGATTCAAGCAGGACGATCTCGATGCGGCGGTTGCGCTCGCGCCCCGCCTCGGTCGCATTCGACTCGACCGGACGCGTTTCACCGAAGCCCCTGACGGTCATTCGTTGTGTCGGTACGCCCTGGAGCGTCAGATGTGTCGCGACAGCTTCCGCGCGCTCGACGGAAAGCGCGCGATTTTCTTCCGCGCCGCCCCAGGAATCCGTATGGCCGTCGATGCGTATCTGCAGGTCGGGCTGACCGCGCAAAGCAAGCACGAGCGCGCTCAACTCCGCGCGCGCGGCGGCGGTGAGAATCGCGGTGCCATTGTCGAAGGTGACTTCGTACATGCGAATGGTCTGGTCCGGCAGCATGCAGCCGGATGAATCGTGCTTGACGTACGGCAAGCTGTAGGGACACTGGTCCCGGTAGTCGCCGACCCCGTCGGAATCGCTGTCCTCGTCCCCGCGTCCGTAGTACTCCGCGCCGTCGTCCGCGCCGCCGCCAAGCGGAATCTGCACGCCGATTCCGGCGCGTACGTCTGTCATGCCTTCCAGGAAATCGTCCCGCACATAGCGGGCTTCCAGCCTGAAGCGAAGCCCGAGATTGCCGAGCGGCGGACTGAGCACGCCGCCGCCGATGCCGACGCCGTAACCGACGTCGTCCTGCGATTCGATATCGACGTCGTTGCGGATCGCCGAAATGCCGGCGAGCAGGAAGGGTTGCCATCCGGCCTGTCCGCCGAAGCGGTACAGCGCGTCGACGCCCAGGTCCTGCTGGTAGAAGTCGGTCCCGCCGGCTTCGCCGCGTTCAAGGATGAGGCCGGTGAGGCGCGCTTCCAGGAACCATTGCGGGCCGAGCTCGAAACCGTAAAGGAATGACGCGCCCAGGCCCTGACCGTCGACGCGGCGCAGTTCGTCGGGATCGGCATAGTTCAGCGCCAGGGAAATGTAGCGGTCGTCGTCGTGTCGCGCTTCCCCCGCGCCGGCGCTGGCTGTGAAACCCGAACAAAACAGGGCCAGCAGCGCGAATATCTTGCGTGGCATTCGAATTCTCCCGGCGTTCCGTGCCGTCTTTTTCCCTCATTGCATGTCACCGTAAATTTCCGGCTTTGGCAGCTTCGGGCCAATGCATTGTTCCGTGTAATTCGGGTGGTTTTCCGTCAGGGGGAGGGGAATGGCCTTGAACTGTCCGCCGGCGCCGGTTTGGCCATATATATAAGGTGTAAAAATCGGACTAAGGGATTTCCCTGAGCGGGGTTTTTCAGGTAGATTCGCTTCATGGAATGGGATAGGAGTACCAGCATGCAACAGGCCGCCCACGAAGTGCCTTCCTCCGCGCCGGGAGCCGACAGCCCGGCCCTCCGGTTTCTCGGATCCGTCCTGCGTCCCATCGTGCGAATGTGCATGCGCCTCGGCGTTTCGGCCAACCAGGCCAACGACCTGATGCGCTGGCTGTTCGTCGACGAGTTCTACCGCACGGAGAACCTCTGGCACCGGAAACAGCCGTTCGCATCGCGGGCCGCGCTGCTTTCGGGCCTGTCGCGAAAGGAGGTGGCGCGGCTGCGCAGCCTGGATGCGCCCGAGGACGCCGTGATGACGGAGCGTCACAATCGGGCGCTGCGCGTGCTTTCGGGCTGGCGCAACGACCGGCGCTTCCTGGACAAGGACGGCAATCCGCGGCCGTTGCCGCTCAAGTCGGACACCGATCTTGCTTCCTTCCACACGCTCGTCGGCGCCTACAGCGGCGATGTTCCGCCCCGCACTGTCCTGGACGAACTCCGGCGCGCGAACTGCATCAGGGAGGAGGGCGATACCGTTTTTCTTACCGACGCAGCCTATGGTCCATACGCGCCTGACGAGGATTTCCTGCCGGCCATTGGCCTGGTTCTCGGCAGCCTCGGGGACACGGCGGACTTCAACGTCGCCAACCAGGACGCGTCCGATCGCAGGCTGATGCGCGTCTGGTACCAGAACAACATTCCTGTCGATCGCCTCGAGGAGGTCGAAGCGCTCATCCGGGAGTCCGCCGTGCGCTTTGGCCGCCAGATGGACGCCGATATTTCGAAGTTGGCCCATGGGGAGCGGCGGTCGGGCGTGACTTACGTTCGGGCGGGGATGGGGTCATTCTTCTTCCGGAAATAGCAAGGATATGTTCAATGAAATCGCCGATGAACATGGCCGTCGGCGGTTTCCTCGGCAATAATGGGAAGCGCCTACCCACAACCGAGAGGTTATTCCCATGACGAAATCAGCGATTCTCATTGCCGGTCTTTTTCTCAGCTCGGCGGCACTGGCTGCCGGAGACGAAACCGGCGGCGGCACGCCGATAAACCAGCAATCGTCATCGACGCTGATGCTCGATGAAACGGGCGGCGGATCGCCCGCGGCCAGCAGCGGCGCGGATGCCGGTGACGAAACCGGTGGCGGTTCCGAACTGATGGCGTACTTCCTGGGCCTGTTCGAATAAGGCAAGGCAAACCAGGAAACTTGAACCGGCTCCTGGCTTCGCCTTGGGCCGGTTTTTTGTTACGGCTGACAGGTCTGCACCCGTGCAGGACCTCACGCGCAGATATACATCAGATAACGGCTTACCCGGCACCCCATATCCGCGTATTTTTCAAAGACGTTTTGATCGAAAGGGAAGAGCATGCGGTTTGAGGAATACCGATTCCTGGTGAAATCGGATCTCTACCGGTACGTGGGAGCGGCGAGCCTTGGGACATTCCTCAAGTACCTCGCCTGGGGCGAACCGGGCTTCAAATGCACGTTCTGGATGCGGACCGGCGGGTATCTTTCCGGCCAGCCGTTTCTCCGGCATTTTTCACGGGTAGCGGACCTGGTCCTGCGGCGCTACCGCTACAAGTACGGCATACAGCTTTACGCCGGAAGCCGGATAGGAAGCGGCTTCTATATCGGCCATTTCGGCGGAATTTTCGTGAGCGGCGACGCTGTCATCGGAAGAAACTGCAACATCTCCCAGGGAGTGACCATCGGCAAGACGAACCGCGGCGAACGCAAGGGCCATCCCGTCATTGGCGACAATGTGTACGTCGCGCCTGGCGCCAAGATCTTCGGTAAGGTTCGCGTGGGCAACAATGTCGCCATCGGCGCGAACTGCGTCGTTTCCCGGGACGTGCCCGATAACGCCGTGGTCGTCGGGATTCCCTGCAGGGTGATTTCGCGCAAGGGGTCGGGTGAGTACATCAACAGGACGGATTATGGCGCAGCACCCGCGGCGGCCGATGGCGTAGGGTTGCCCGCAGGGCGGGTTCGGCGCACCTGACGGCCGCGACCGTATCTCCATTATTTAACATAATATGCATTATGCGCCTTTCCGGGCGACGTAGCGCGCGCGTCACGGCGTTTCTCTTGAATTGAACCGGCGTGTAGATACCCCGGGCGCGCTGATTTAGCTATCACATTTTCAGCGACTTTTTAGCTACATCCGCGTTGCTAATCTCCCGGCGCGCCATTAATAAACCAGACGAATACGGCCGATTATTGGAGGGACCGCAATGAGCAGACAACTGAGACAAGTAGCATGGCTGACTCTGTCGGCACTCCTGATTGGCTTTCCACTTTTTACCCACGCAGCTGAGGCGCCCGGTGCTTTGACTGTCATCGTCAAGGATCGGATTACTGCCCGGCCACTCTCATCTGTGCAGATCACGATCACGGAACGGGAAACCGGTTCTACACAATCTGCAGAAACCGACTCACAAGGCCGCATTGTTGTTGAACAGCTTGATCCTGGTCTGTACGCGGTGACCGCAGCCAAAGGCGGATTTGTTTCCTCGTATCAGCCAAGCGTGCGAGTGATCACGCGCAAAAATGTCAGGATTGAATTCGCACTTCGGGAGC